>NZ_JRGN01000068.1 GCF_000775575.1 Planococcus sp. CAU13 | reverse complement strand
CAAACCAGCTGCGTGGCAAAAGACGCCACTGCGCTGTTTCACCTTATGCCTGTCAGAGCTTAACGGGCGCTTACGCTTTTCCTATTACCCTCTAATCGTATTCACAAGCCCGCGCATATCATCCGCAAAGGAAATCGCGCGGCTCTGGGATTGAAGGAGGCGCTGGGTTGCAATCAGTTCGGTCATTTCATCGGTCAGGTTAACGTTGGACATTTCCAGTGATCCCTGGCCGACGCGGATCGAGCCGTCGTTGCCATTGGCCAGATTCAGAACCTGCAATGTGCCGTTCGCTACCTGCTCCGCTTCTGTGCCAGGAAGTTCATAAAGGTTGCCGCCGGTTTTCTGGAGAAGGTCCGGCCGGGTGATTTCGGCGATGCTCAATTGGAAGGCATCTGCCGGTTTGCCGGCCGTCTTGTAGGTTACATCCAATGTTCCGTTTTCATTGACTGTGATTTTATCGTAATCGCTGTCGATTGAAATCGGCTGGTTGTTTGCGCCAAGAACGCCTTCACCGTTAGCGGTAATCAGGTTTAATTGATTGCCGGCTGCATTCGGCACGAGGTTGAACGAGCCGTTTTTCGTGTAATAGGTGTTGCCTTCAGACTCGACCCGGAAAAATCCGGTTTCGCCCGTAATCATGAAATCGAGTTCGCGGCCGGTCTGGATGGCTGAGCCCTGGTTGGTGCGCAGCGCAATTTGTGAAACGTTCGCGCCTGCGCCGACGCGGATGCCGTTTGGTGTCCGGCGGCCGGTTTCAAGCGGGCCGGCCTGTTTTTCGAACGACTGGACAAGGGCGTCGGCGAAATTAGCTTCCTGCCGTTTGTATCCGGTCGTGTTGACGTTGGCGATATTATTCGCGATGGTGTCGATTTTTTTCTGTAATTCGCGCATCGAGGAAGCCGCGGAATTCATTTGGATGTTCATCGTTTAGGAGCTCCCTTATACCCTGCCGATTTCATTGACCGCTTTTTCCATGCTGCGGTCGTAGGCCTGGATTATTTTCTGGTTTGATTCGAATCCGCGGTAGGTTTTCATCATATCGGTCATGGTTTGTGTCAAATCCACATTCGATTGTTCGATGTAGCCTTGCTGCACAAGTGGACCGGTGTTGCCGAGACCGGCTGCTTCAATGGCTACCGGAGCCGCTCCCGGGGCACCTGCCCAGCGGAGAAGATTTTGGCCTTCCTTCACAAACTGCTGCGGATTCTCTGTGTAAGCCAGGAATAAGGAATTAGCCGCGGTGCCGTCAGCTAGTGTAATTTGTCCGTTTTCACCAATCGTAAATTCATTCGAATTTACTCTAATAGGCTGTAAGTCCTGGTTTAAAACATTGAACCCTTGAGCCGTTGTCAGGAATCCGTCAGCGTTTACAGTGAATTGTCCGTTCTGCGTGTAACGGATTTCGTTGTTCGGAAGCGCAACGGCAAAGCTTACGGCTCCTTGCTGACCGGTGTCAGGATTGACGGGAAGTGCAGAACTGAGCAAAGCCAGATCAGCCGAATTGCCTGTGTTCTTCAAAGAGCCTTGTATAAATGAAGGAATTCCTTCCTGCGTATAAACTCCTGTATGCAGGGAACCGATGCTCTTTTGAGTGCCTGGAAGTTTGGCTCCTCCGGCAGTCGTACCGCCGCTTTCCATTGCTTTGATCAATTGTTCGGGAAACGCGCGCATAACGGTTTGGTCTTTCTTGAAACCGGGAGTTGCGGCATTTGCAAGATTATTGGTAAGCACCTGCTGTTGCCTGTTATTCGCCATCATCCCTGATGTGGCAGTATATAAACCACGAAACATTGTTCGATCTCTTCCTCTCGAAAAACAAATAGTATTATGATTGAGCATAACATTTTATTGACAATCATGGTAGCCTTTATGGAAATAAAATACAATAAAAAATTTTTAATCAAAAATATACAATTTTTTATTTATATGATACTATAACTTGGAACTGCTTTTCAAAATGAGAAAAAAGTATGAGTTTAAAAGAAAAAAGTATTAAAACAAATCCTGAAAAAGGCAAACTTTTCGAAAGGAAAGGACGCAAAACCACGGGTCTAAGTATGCAGATATACGGCAGCCGGGTCACCGAAAGATGGAAGCTTAGCGGCTTGTCCACCTTTGTTAGAGGTGGATTTTTATTTGCAGCAATTCGATACATATTGAACAGGAGGAAGGAAATTGAATCTCATTTCACCCACAATCCAGTCGCTGGAACGGGCTTTATCAACTTCAGCCTTGAAGCAGCAGACACATACGGCGAATATTGCCAATGTCGACACGCCCGGTTACAAGAGCAAGCAGGTCGATTTTGAAACGGCGCTGAAAAATGCAGCGAGCAAACAGGCCATGTCCAGTTACAGGACCGATCCCAAACATATTTCGTTCACCAATGAATCCTCACAATTCGATCCACGCGTTACCGTCAATGAAAATACGGAATACAAAATCAACGGCAACAACGTCGACATGGATGTTGAAATGGCGGAACTGGCGAAGAACCAGCTTCTATATAATGCAGTGACGGACAGAATCAGCGGGAAGTTCCGCAGCCTGAGTTCCGTTATCAGCGGAGGGAGATAATTCGGATGAGCTTATTCAATAGTTTCAATATCAGTGCCTCGGGGCTGACGGCGAACCGCCTTCGCATGGATGTGGTATCTGCCAATATTGCCAATGCGGAAACGACCCGCTCGCGCATGGTCAACGGCGAATGGACGCCGTACCGCCGGAAAACAGTGGAACTGACGCAAAGCGGCGTATCACCGTTTGAGCAGAAATTGCAGGCGATGATGGGCAATGGAAACAATAACGTATCAGGAGTGTCTGTTTCGCGCATCAAAGAAGACAACGCACCTTTCACATTGAATTACGACCCGAGCCATCCGGACGCCGATGAAAATGGCTATGTCCAGCTGCCGAATGTCGATCCCATCAAGGAAATGGTCGACCTCATGTCAGCAACCCGTTCCTACGAAGCGAACGTAACGGCGCTGAACGCATCGAAAAGCATGTTCATGAAGGCGCTGGAAATCGGGAAGTAATCACTTCCTACTATAGAAAGAACCTGGGGGAAACAAGATGAATCCAATCAATCAGATACAGACACCATTTATACAGGGGCTGACAAACCCGATTGTAAAACCTGAAAACAAAGTCGAAGGGTTCGGCGAGATTTTCAAGCAGGCAATTCAAAACGTCAATCAGGCGCAGCAAACGTCCGATAAGCTGACGACGGAACTGGCAACAGGGCAAGTGGAGAATATCCATGAAGTGATGATCGCTTCCGAAAAAGCGAGTCTGTCACTCGAGCTGACCATGCAGGTGCGCAATAAAGTCGTGGAAGCTTATCAGGAAGTTATGAGAATGCAGGTATGATTCTGGGAAATAGGATGAGTGATCGATGAAAGAGAAGTTGGGAATCTATAGAACCAAATTCACGGAGACGTGGGGAAATATTTCGCCGAAGATTAAATGGACGATAATCGGCTCATTTTTTATTACTTTTCTGCTGTTGCTCTTTTTCGTATTTCTCGGTTCCAAGTCTGACATGACACCGCTGTACTCGAACCTGGATCCGGCTGAAACCGGTGAGATCAAAGCGGCCATTGAATCACAGGGAATACTCGCGGAAGTGTCGTCTGACGGAAAGACGATCAGCGTGCCGGCGGAACAGGTGGCAAACTTGAAAGTCAGCCTGGCTGCCGAAGGAATTCCGAAAAATGGTAACGTAAACTACAGCATTTTCAGTGACAATATGGGGCTCGGCATGACGGACCGCCATTTTGATGTCGTGGAACGCGACGCGATGCAGAACGAATTGGCGATGCTGATCCGTCAGATTGACGGTGTAACGGATGCCAATGTCATGATTACGCTGCCGAAGGAAAATGTCTGGCTGACGGATGATGAACAGGTGGCGACCGCTTCTGTCGTCATTCAGGGCGCACCGTCTTTCCAAATGGACCAGAAGCAGATAAACGGCCTGTTCCATTTGATCAGCAAGAGTGTGCCGAGTCTGCCTTCCGATCAGATAGTTATTATGGATCAGAACGGACAGACATTCACGATGGAAGATGAAACGCCTGCCGATACGGCGCTGTCCGTTTATCAGCAGCAGCGCGATATCAAACGGGACATTGAACAGGATATCCAAAAAGAATTACAGCAGATGCTCGGTTTATTGCTGGGACGCGACAAAGTGGTTGTGTCGGTGATGGCGAGTGTCGATTTCACGAAAGAAAAACGCGAAGAACAGCTGGTCGAAGCAGTCAATGAAGAAACAGGCGAAGGCATCGATATCAGCGTGGAACGCATTGTGGAAAGTTATTCGAGTGAAGGCGCGGAAGTGGAGGAAGCAGCGGGAACGGGAGAAAGCGAAGTCGCCAATTACCCTGCAACCGGTGCCGGCGGAAACAGTGAATCGGAACGGACGGAAGAGCGGATCAACCGCGAAGTCAACCGCATCCACCGCCAGATCGAGATGAGCCCGTATGTGATCGACGATATTACGATCAATGTGGGCGTTGAACCGCCTGTACCGGGTAATCCGGACAGTTTGACACTTGCCATGATGGGCGATATCCGGAATTTGCTCGGCAATACAGTAGCCGCGGCGCTCAGCATGAATGGCGGAGATATCGACGCACTTGCACTGGATGACCGCATTTCGATATTTGCGACAGAATTTCAGGGCAAACCGGTTGTTGAAGAAGTGGATCCGATCGACAATTGGTTCGGCCAGATTCCAAACAGCCTCTTATTGGTGGCAGGGGCAGCCGTTGCGCTGATCCTGATTATCGGAAGCCTGATTTTTGTATTAATGAGAAGAAAACGTGAAGTGATTGAAGAGGATTTCGGATTTGATCTGTTCGAACAGCCTGTTTCAGCAATTGAATCGGAATCGATGAAGGCGGAAGAACCGGAAATCGACCTTTCGGAATTTGACTCACGGTCGAATCCGAAACGGAAAACGATTGAAAAGCTGGCAAAAGGCCGTCCGGAGGATTTCACGAAATTACTGCGTACGTGGATGTCGGAAGAGTAGGAGTGTGACTTGTGGTTAAAACTGCGAAAGAGTTAACGGGTGTGCAGAAAGTGGCCGTTTTGCTGGTAGGTCTCGGCCCGGATGTGGCTGTCGAGATTTTCAAACAGCTGACGGAACCGGAAATCGACCAGTTGACGATGGAAATCTCAAACGTGCGGCAGCTGAAAAGCAGCCAGACGGAAAAAGTGATTGATGAATTTTATGAAATGATTCTGGGCCAGGATTTCATGGACGAAGGCGGCCTGGAATATGCGCGTGATATTTTGGAAAAAGCGTTGGGTAAAGACCGTGCAATGGATACAATCGGCCGCCTGACGAGCAGGCTTCATGTCAAACCATTCAATTTCGCTAGAAGAGCAGATCCGAATCAGCTGTTCAATATCCTGCAGCATGAGCACGCCCAGACGATTGCACTGGTGCTGTCCTATCTGGATTCCAAGCAGTCGTCGCAGGTCATTTCCCAGTTGCCGCCCTCTAAACAGGCGGAAGTGGCGAAACGCATCGCGCTGATGGAAAGCACTTCCCCGGAAGTGATCCATCAGGTGGAACAGATCATCGAACGCAAGCTGTCAGCTTCCGGAGCTCAGGATTATACAGCTACCGGCGGAGTTGAGGCAGTCGTACAGGTGCTGAACAACGTCGACAGAGGAACAGAAAAAGCGATCCTTTCGGAACTGGAAATCGAAAGTCCGGAACTTGTCGCTGAAATCAAGAAACGGATGTTTGTGTTTGAAGACATCATTACGCTTGAAACACGTTCAATCCAGCGTGTCATCCGTGAAGTTTCGGATGGCGACCTGACATTTGCCCTGAAAGTGGCAAGCGAAGACGTCAAAGAAGGCATCTTCTCGAATATGTCTGCCCGCCGTGCGGAAGTGATACGTGATGAAATCGATGTGATGGGACCTGTGAAACTGAAAGATGTGGAAAATGCGCAGACGAATATTGTCGCACTGGTCCGCAGCCTGGAAGAGAAAGGCGAAATCATGGTATCCCGCGGAGATGGAGATGAGCTGATTGTCTAACGTTATCCGCTATCATCACGGCATACCGGTCGAAATGAAAATCCTTCAGCCGAAAAAAATCGAATTCAAAAAGGTTCAGGGACCTGTTGAAGAGCAGGATCCTGAACAGCAGAAACTCTCTGTAAAACAGGAAATTGAAGCTTTATTGGCACAGAAAGCCGAACTTGAAAAAGAGTTGGAAGAGCAGCAGCTACAGGCGCGTTCCGATATCGAAGCATGGTGGGAACAGGCGCGGACTGAGGCGCAGAGCGAAGCCGAACGTCTGGCTGATGAAGCGACGGCGCAAGGCTTCGAAGCCGGCAAACAACAGGGTTATGCCCAAGCAGAAGAAGACTTCCGAGAAAAGCGCCTCGAAATGGAAGGGCTGGTCCGGGAAGCCTATAGCGAAAAGTCGAAAATCATTCAGGAAGCTGAGACTTTTTTATTGTCGCTCAGTGTCCGCATTGCGGAACGCGTCATCAAAGAAGAGCTCAAGCAGCATGATGAGCAGCTGCTGTCGATTGTCAAACAGGCTTTAAAGCACATCGAAGAAGCCGAAGACATCACGATGCAGGTGTCTTTGGAAGACTACCCATTCCTTTTACCCTTCCTGGAGGAACTTAAAACCTATGTAAGGGCAGATTGTGAATTAAAACTGATTCCAGTGGCAAGTGTCGCTTCAGGCGGCTGCATGCTGCATACGCCGAGCGGTTCATATGATGTGACCATCGACAGCCAGCTGGAGGAGATCAAAAAGCATTTACTCGCGTATTGTGAGGAGAAAACAAATGATGAACCAGCGGCAAGATGATTACCTGGCGTTGATCGACGAAGTCGAACCGATTAAAAAACACGGAAAAGTGGTGCAGGTCATCGGCTTGACGATTGAATCCAAAGGGCCGAACGCCAAAATCGGCGAGATATGCCTCCTTTATCCGAACCATTACGAAAAACCGATTGAAGCAGAAGTGGTCGGTTTCCGGGAAAATAAACTGATGCTGATGCCGCTGGATGATATTTCGCAGATTGGACCAGGCTGTCTCGTGGTGGCAACGGGTGTTCCGCTGCAAATCAAAGTGGGACCGTCGATTCTCGGGAAAGTGCTGGACGGCACCGGCAATCCACTGGATGAAACCCGTCTGCCGAAAGGCCTGAAGAAATATTCAACGAACAACGCACCGCCGAATCCATTGCAGCGACCGCGTATCGACAAGCCGCTGGAAGTCGGCGTCCGTGCGATTGACGGATTGCTGACAGTTGGGCAGGGCCAACGCATCGGCGTTTTCGCCGGAAGCGGCGTCGGCAAAAGTACGCTGCTCGGCATGATTGCCCGCAACACGGAAGCGGACGTCAATGTCATCGCACTGGTCGGTGAGCGTGGACGTGAAGTGCGCGACTTTATTGAACGGGATCTTGGTCCTGAAGGGCTGAAGAAATCGGTCATCGTCGCGGCGACTTCCGATCAGACACCGCTGCAGCGCATCAAAGGCGCGATGACAGCGACGACAATCGCGGAATATTTCCGGGATCAGGGCAAAAACGTCATGCTGATGATGGATTCGGTCACGCGGTTTGCGATGGCGCAGCGTGAAGTTGGCCTGGCGGTTGGTGAACCGCCGACAAGCAAAGGCTACACGCCGAGTGTTTTTGCTTTATTGCCAAAATTACTGGAACGATCCGGCACCTCGGCAAAAGGGTCGATTACAGCGTTTTACACCGTACTCGTCGACGGCGATGACATGAACGAACCGATTGCGGATGCAGTGCGCGGGATTCTAGACGGCCATATCGTGCTAGACCGAAAAATTGCGCAAAAAGGACAGTTTCCGGCCATTAATGTAATGGCCAGCGTCAGCCGCGTCATGCATGAAGTTGTGTCGCCCGAGCATCAGCAGGCTGCCGTCGGGTTCAAAAAGATGCTGTCGGCCTATGATTCGGCGGAAGACCTGATCAATATCGGAGCCTATAAAGCGGGCGCCAATAAAGAAATCGATCAGGCGATCCGGTCCTATCCGCTGATCAGAGAATATCTGCAGCAGGACATCTATGAAGTAACCACTCTCGAAGCAAGCATTGAAAAATTGACAGAGCAATTTGGGGGGGACTAGGAATTGACGCAATTCAATTTTCGTTTTCAAAAAATACTGGAACTGAAAGAGAATGAAAAAGGCTTTGCCCAGATTCAGATGGCCGACGCCATAAAAAAAGAGCAGGCGGGCTATCAGAAAAGCATGGCCATTACAGATAAACTGCAGGAAGCTGAGCACCTGAAGCGGGAAAAAGAGCAAGGCGGCGTCAATATCGCCGAATTGCGCATGCTTGAAATGTACATAAACCAGCTGCAGAAGGAATCGGCTGTCACAAATCGCGAACTGGAATTCCTGAAAGGCAATGTTTCCAGAACCCAAAATCACCTGCAGCAGAAAGCGCAGGAAGAAAAGACCTGGGACAATCTGAAAGAGCAGGAGCTGTATAAATTTCAGGAAGAAAAGAAAACACAGGAACAGAATTTCTTCGATGAACTGGCGAGCACCAGATTTTACCGCGTAGCACAGGCAACTGCCGCTGAAAGAGGGTGAATCCGATAACGACGATAGGAACTATTTCAATGAATACTGTAAAACCTTCTATGGATACTGCGGGAGCCAAAACCGCTTCTCCGGCTGAAGGTTCGAATGCTTTCTCAAGCCTTCTCCAGTCGCTGGCAGGAGGCGCAGAAGAGAGCAGCGAAGGGCAGGAAGCGCTGCCGGCACAGCTGATGAATCAGATTGAAGATTTGCTTACTGCGCTGCAGGAGCTGCCGGTCGAAGAACTGACGGAAACACAGCAACAGCGTATGTATGAATTGGTGCAAATGATCCAAGGGATTCAGGTCCCTGCCGAACAGAAAGAAAAACCCATTTCTTTGGATATGGAAGCCAGCCGAAAGTTCATAGCGGTTATGCCTGTTGTTGAAAAAGAAGCAGTTTCCAAAGAAGTTCAGGTGAAACTTATTGAACTCGTCAAAAAACTGAGTGACATTTTACCTGGCGTTTCTACGGCTGATACCAATAAATTCGATGCGGCCGAAGCTTTTAAGGGGGTCGAAGGAAAATCGATTACTTTAAATGCTGCGAATATCGAAAAAATAACAGCTAAAATTACGGAATTCACCGAATCACTGGCGGACGGCGGAAAGAAACTGGCAGCGGTACAGCCTGAACAGGTAGCAAAGCTCGGAGTCATTGCCGCAGCTGAGACGGATAAATCGTTGAAATTAATCGGAGAAGCAAACACCCGAAATGCCGATGAACCGGAAACGATCAAAGCGCAGCCGGCAGCCGCTGTTGTCACTGCGGGCAGAAGCGACGGAGGACAGCAACAGGAAGCTTCACAGCAGGATGACACCAGGCAGGGCACGGTGCAACCTGCAGCTGCCGCAGATTCAGTAAAACCGGCAGCAGCACCATCGCAGACAACTCAGCCGCGGCCGACTCCGACTCCAGTTATACGGATGAACAACCTGACCGAAGAACTGGGAGAAGTTTTTAAAAACTCACTGCGCATGAGCACGAATGGTGAAAGCACACAGATCAAAGTGAATATCACACCGGACCATCTGGGCCATCTCGATATTCGGCTGACGGAAACGAACGGCAAGATTGCAGCACAGATTTTTACCAGCAGCCTGGCGGCGAAAGATGCACTGGATCTGCAGCTGAATGGGTTGCGGAACACATTGATTCAGCAGGGTTTGACTGTTGAAAAGATTGAAGTGGTTCAAAACAATTCACAGCAATCGCTAGGTCAGCAGAACGCACAGGCCGAACAGCGCTTCGCCCAGCAGCAGCAGAGACAAAATGCCGCTGGACGTGAACCCAATGGCTACCAGCAGCTGGACGAAAAATCAGCTGAACGGCGAAGCCCCTTCGAATCCGGAACGATGAAAGTGGATTACACAGTTTAATAAGAAAAGAGGTGTTCTGATGAACGTTGCGAATACAACAACAGCCCAGACGATGGCGGGGACGGCTGCGAAAACGGCAGATCCGCAAAACACGCTTGGCCAGGATGCTTTCCTGAAAATTCTCGTCACACAGATGAAGCATCAGGATCCGATGGAACCGCTGAAAGATACAGAATTTATTGGCCAGATGGCGCAGTTCAGCAGCCTGGAGCAATTGACGAACCTGAACAAGACGATGACAAAATTTGTCGGCGGCGCTGGCAACGGGACACTAGCAGATCACGCTAACCTGATCGGTACCACAGTCGACTGGTCGTATGAAATAAACGGCAAAACCGAAACCGGACAGGGCATCGTGAAAGCTTTATCGAGTAAGAACGGCGAACTGACCATCGAACTTCTGGAGGACGGAAAGAAAATACCGCTCACAGCCATCAACCGGATTGAAATGAATACAGAAACCAAAAATGATAAGGAGATTGTCTGATTCCAATTGGAATACGGACGATACTCGAAAGGGGAAATTTAAATGTTGCGTTCAATGTATGCAGGTGTGTCAGGAATGAAGGGTTTCCAAACGAAACTGGATGTCATCGGGAATAATATTTCCAACGTCAATACGATCGGCTACAAAAAGAACACGATTAACTTCCAGGATCTGCTGAGCCAGAATATGTCCGGCGGAGGAGCAAACCCGATGCAGGTCGGTCTTGGATCTTCTACGGCTTCGATCAACGTAAACCACAATCCGGGATCTTCGATGACGACAGGTGTTGGAACCGATTTGGCTATGATGGGCAGTGGTTTCTTCGTAGTTCAGAATCCGGACGATGTGGGAACAAATAATGGACAGTATTTAACGCGAGCTGGAAACTTCACAGTGACGAATGAAGGAAATCTGGTGGACCCGCAAGGTTATAACGTGATGGGCTTTCAATATGCTGACCAACTTGATGGAGCTGGAAATGTTGTAAATGATGCAAATGGAAATCCTGTCAGAGTGCAAACAAATATTACATCACCAATTAATATTCCGGCTGGAACATACGATTCATTTAGTATTAACCGCGCAGGTGAAGTGATTGGTAAAGAGGCTGATGGTACAGAGACGATCCTTTTCGGATTGGCGATTTCAAATCCTCAAAACCCAACAGGCTTAAATAAATTTGGAGGCTCGCTTTATGAAATGACTGGAATGGCAAGTCCCGACGGCATTAACCTTCAATCAGTCACAGCTGCCAACACTTCCGTCGCTTCCGGCATGCTCGAAATGTCCAACGTTGACCTAACGGAAGAGTTTACAGAAATGATCATTGCACAGCGTGGATTCCAGGCAAACTCGCGCACCATCACAACTTCTGACGAAATTCTTCAGGAAGTCGTCAACTTGAAACGATAATAAAGGAGGGCGGCCTGGGGGAAGCTGAACTTCCCCCGATAGGCGCTTTTAGATGATTTTATTGACTAAACTGAACCAGACGCCGTTCACGATCAATGCGGTTTATATCGAAAGAGTCGAAGCGACACCGGATACAGTGGTGACGCTGGTATCGGGCAAAAAGGTACATGTGCTTGAATCGGTCACGGAAGTCACGGATAAAGTGACGGCCTATTACCGGCAGATCAACATCCTGCCGACAGTCCAGAAACCTGCCCCGATGGAATGAGGAGGAAACACCCATGGTAGAACATTTATCAGACGACAATATAAATGCCATTCTTTCTTCCATAAAAAAAGAAACGCCCGCGCCATATAAAATTGGCAAGGAACGCACAGTAAGCAATTATGATTTCAAAAAAGCGCTGCGCTTTTCGCAGGATCAGATCCGCACATTGACTCGGATCCACGAAAACTTCGCGCGCCTGCTGACTTCTTATTTTTCCACGCAGCTGCGCACTTATGTTCAGCTGACGGTAACGGCAGTTGAACAGTATTCGTATGAGGAATTTGTCCAGAATATCGAAAAAAATTCTTTGCTTGGCGTGTTTGAAGCAAGCCCGCTGCCCGGCAGCATGGTGATGGAATTTTCCCCGGACGTGGCGTATGTCATGTTCGACCGTCTGCTCGGCGGACAAGGCAATACGCTGAATAAATCCAATGATCTGACGGAAATTGAAACGTCCATCATCGAACGGGTTTTTGCCAAAGCGCTGGATTGTTTCCAGGAAGCATGGACATCAGTGATCCGGCTGACGCCATCGTTAAAGGAAATTGAAGTGAATCCGCAATTCCTGACAACGTCGCCGCCGAATGAAACGGTCATCATGGTTTCATTGCATACGAAAATCGGTGAAGTCGAAGGCGTCATCAATTTGTGCCTGCCGCATTTGGTGCTGGAAAAAATCCTGCCGAAACTTTCGGCGCGGCATTGGCTCGCAAATCAGCAAAAAACGAAAGAAAACCATGAAGTGGCTGCTTTGGAGAAAAAACTCCAAAACACGAAAATGAATGTTAAAGCGGTGTTGGGCAATTCTTCGATCAATATTGAAGACTTCCTGAACCTGAAAAACGGCGATGTCATCCGTCTGCATGAATCCTTTTCGGATCCGGTAACGGTGCTCGTAGATGAAAAACAGAAGTTTTTTGCGCAGGCCGGGGTTTCCAAAGGCCGTTTGGCGGTACAGATTACAGAAGTTCAGACGCAGGGAGATGACAGCGATGGTCACTGGTAATTTGTCACCAGACGAAATAAACGGCTTATTGAACCGGAGCAAAAAGGAGGAAAAGAAGATGGCAAACTCATCACTTTCCACAATTGAAAACGAAGCGCTGACGGAATTGTTCAGCGTGGCACTGGGAAGTTCATCGGCAGTCCTGTCTTTGGTGCTGGGTGACCAGGCTGCGGTAAGCTCGCCGAAATTGTCGGTGAAATCGAAAGCAGACATGATGTCGAATACACAGGCGCCTTTCTTCGTGCTGCTTGGTGAATACACTGGCGACCTGTCAGGCATCCAATTCGTGTCAGTCAATAAACAGCAGGTGCAGGCGCTTGTTGCGATGGTCGACCCGGAAAGTTCAGACGAAGATACAGAACGGCAATTTGAAATTCTTCAGGATATCGTGCAGCAGATGTACGCATCCGTGTCCCAGACTTTCTCCGCTTTATTGGAATTGGAAATGGCCCATTCACTGTCCGGCATGGACCTTGTTGAACAACGGGAAGATTTCCCGGCAGCCAATTTTACAATGGAAGAATGGTTTATCGAAGCCGCGTTTGAATTAAAGGCGAAAAATGGGCAGCACGCGGAATTCCAGATGTGCATCCCGGTGAGCCTGGCCAAACAGATGGCCGGCATCCTGACCGGATCGAATGAAGAGGAAAAGCTGGAGGAGACACAAGATATGCAATTTGACCGAGCGAATGACAACAAGCTGCACAATACAAAAGAACAACCCGTTTCATCTCCAAGCATCCAACCGGTGCAATTTTCAAGTTTCGACGAAACGGCTGCTTCAAACGCCGAACCGAATAATTTGAACATGCTGATGGACATTCCGCTTAAAGTGACTGTGGAACTTGGCCGCACAAAACGGACGGTCAAAGAGATACTCGGCGTTTCCCAGGGATCGATCATCGAACTCGATAAACTGGCGGGGGAACCGGTCGACATCCTGGTCAACGACAAATTGATTGCCGTGGGCGAAGTCGTGGTCATCGACGAAAACTTCGGGGTCCGCGTTACCGATATCCTGTCGACAGAAGAACGTATTTCGAAGCTTCGCTAATACCTTTATGTAAGGAGTCTACAAGTTTGATCCCTAAAATGTCTTTATACACTTTGATGATGATCCTGCTGCTGGCGCTGCCGGCAGTATGGGCACCGTCCGCGGCACAGGCGGCCGATCCAAAAGTCAGTGACTCATACGGCACAGACCAGCCGGCCGTCGAACAGCCGGAACAGCCGGCAGAGGCTGCAGCACCTGAAGAAAAAAGCTTTATCGCTGTCATCGGCCAATTGATCCTTTATACGTTATTGATTGTCTTCATGATTTATGGCCTCATTAAATTCCTGTCGATGAAGCAGAAAAACCTTCAGCCCAATCAGGCGGTAAAGCTGATGGGCGGAACAGCCTTAGGAAACAATAAATCCCTGCAGCTTGTAAAAGTGGGCGGGCAGATTTATCTGATTGGTGTCGGCGATCAAGTGACATTGATCAAAGAATTCACCGAAGACGATGCAATCCATGGAATCGAAAAAGACGTGGAGGCCCAGGCTTCGCCGTTATTGCCGAAGACGGTCACCAGTTTCATAAAAGACAAAATCAGCGGTGCTTCAGAAAAGAACCCTTACCAAACGAAAGGGTTTGAGCAGCTGTTCAAACAAAGCCTCGAAAAGCAGCGTAAAAAGCAGGACAGCCTGCAAACAGATCTGGAAAAAAAGCAGGATAAAGAAGGTCGCACGCTATGATGGACTCTCTCCTGCTTCTCGTCAATATTCCCGGAATTGATTTTGGCAACGACAATCCGGAAGACGTCTCAACAACCTTGCAATTATTATTCCTGCTGACGATTCTGTCGATTGCGCCGGGCATCCTGATCCTGATGACCAGCTTTACGCGGATCATCATCGTACTGTCTTTCGTCCGGACGGGTCTCGGCACACAATCGATGCCGCCGAACCAGGTGCTGGTCGGGCTCGCATTATTCCTTACCTTTTTCATCATGGCTCCGATTTTCTCGGAAATAAATGAAACGGCGCTTCAGCCGTATCTGGACGGTGAAATCGGACAGGAAGAAGCGATGGACTCAGCTGCACTGCCGATGAAAGAATTCATGGCGAAACACACGCGTGAAAAAGATCTCGCTTTGTTCTATAAATATGCGGAACTGGAAAAGCCTGAAAGCATCGCGGAAATTCCGCTGACTTCGCTGATTCCGGCATTTGCCATCAGCGAGCTGAAGACAGCATTCCAAATCGGTTTCGTCATTTTCATTCCGTTCCTGATCATCGACATGGTCGTGGCCAGTACCTTGATGGCGATGGGGATGATGATGCTGCCGCCAGTGATGATTTCATTGCCGTTCAAAATTTTGCTGTTCGTACTGGTCGACGGCTGGTACCTCATCATCGAATCGCTGCTGCTCAGTTTTTAGATAAGGAAGGAAGAACTCAATGACTCCAGATATGGTAATCAAACTGGCTGAACAATCGATTTATACAATTATTATCATTGCGGCGCCGATGCTGTTGATTGCGCTTGGCGTCGGCCTCTTGGTCAGTGTGTTCCAGGCGATGACGCAGATCCAGGAACAGACGCTTGCGTTCATCCCAAAAATCCTCGCCGTTTTCATTTCACTGGTCGTATTCGGACCATGGATGCTGACGACGCTGCTGGATTACACGCGAAACCTGTTCCAGAGCCTACCGCGAATAATCGGATAGGAGCCTGCAATGAATTCTATTTTAGAAATCCTGCCATATTTTTTGCTGGTGTTTATCCGGTTTACGAGTTTCTTTCTGATCGCGCCGATTTTTTCGATGAAAGGCATGCCGAATCAATTCAAGATCGGGCTCGGATTTTTCATCGCGCTGACGTCGGTTTCCACTATGCCGGCTGAAGAGCCGGTGGTGCTGGATGCGTTTTATACAGTAATGGTCATCAAGGAAATCGGAGTCGGGCTGGCGCTCGGGTTTACAGCGGCGCTGCTGTTGTACGCCGTGCAGGTTGCCGGTGCGTTCATCGACTTTCAGATGGGCTTTGCCATCGCCAATGTCATGGATCCGCAAACAGGGACGCAGGTCCCGATCATCGGCCATTTCAAGTACATGATGGCGCTGCTGTTCATGCTGACGGTCAACGGTCACCACATGCTGCTCGACGGTGTCATGCACAGTCTCCGGCTGTTTCCGGTTGAAACGATGACCTTCGCTTTTGAAGCGGGAGACCTTGCTTCTTTTATATCGGCATTATTCGTCCAAATGTTTACCATTGCTCTGCAAATTGCTTTGCCGATTGTCGGCGCGCTGTTCCTGGTGGATGTCGCGCTCGGAATTCTGGCGAAGACCGTGCCGCAATTAAACATTTTCGCAGTCGGTTTTCCGGTGAAGATTTTTGCAGGTTTTGTCCTGCTGCTCCTGACGATGCCCATCTATTTCTATCTTCTGCAGTTTTTATTCGAAAAAATCATGGTGAGCATGGCGCAATTGGTCAGGTTGATGGGAGGGACATAAATGCAGAAACGACTGACGCTCGATCTTCAGTTTTTCGCCGGTGAGAAAACCGAAAAAGCGACGCCGCAGAAAAGGCAGGAGTCGAAGCGTAAAGGGCAGGTCGCAAAAAGCCCCGAAGTCGCTGCCGCGATGATCATGCTCGGCGGGATCCTGCTGCTTTATTTCACAGGCGGCTGGATGCTGGATGGCATTCTTGCGATGTTCCGAATGAACCTTACGCAATTCTTCAACTGGGAACTGACCCCGGCATCCACACGGACATTGCTTGAACAGATGTCATTTGAAGGATTGAAGATCATGGTGCCGATGGCGTTGATCGGACTGATTTTCGGCTTTTTCGGAAACTATATCCAAATCGGCCCGATTTTCTCGACCGATCCGCTGATGGCGAAACTCGAGCGAATCGATCCCATCAAAGGCGCAAAGCGGATTTTCTCGGTGCGCGCACTTGTGGAACTGGCCAAATCTTTACTCAAAATCTCCATTATCGGAACCGCAGCTTTTCTTGTGCTGTGGTCGGCGAAAGAAGAACTGTTTTTATTGTCCCAGCAAAGTGTCCCGCACGCCCTGAGTTTTGTCGGCGGGCTGGTCGTCAAATTGGGATTGACCGCTTCGATTATTCTGCTGTGTCTGGCAGTGCTCGATTATATGTACCAGAAGTACGAGTTCGAAAAAGGAATCAAGATGTCGAAACAGGACATCAAAGACGAATATAAGAAATCGGAAGGCGACCCGCTCATCAAGCAGAAGATCAAAGAGAAACAGCGGCAGATGAGCATGAACCGGATGATCCAGGATTTGCCGAATGCGGATGTGCTCATTACGAACCCGACGCATTATGCGATTGCGATCAAATATGATGCCGAGACGATGGAAGCCCCGCAGGTAATTGCGATGGGCAAAGACCATCTGGCACTGAAAATTAAAGAAAAAGCAAGAGAACTTGATATTGTGATCATGGAAAATAAACCGCTCGCCCGCGCGCTCTACGCACAAGTGGAAGTGGGCGACTACGTGCCGGAAGATCTCTTCATGGCCGTAGCCGAGGTGTTGGCATATATTTACAGATTAAAAGGCAAGATCAGTTAGAAAGATTTTAAAAAAGTAATTTTATAGTTAAAGAAGGTTGATGAATTCACTCCAGAAGGACGCGTTCCGCGGGGAGCTGCCTGAGCCTCCTCGTCCGCTTCGCTACCTGCGGGGTCTCAGGACTAGCTCTTAGTCCCGCAGGAAACGATTAGCGCTTGCGCAAATCGTTTGCGACGAAGCTAGCGTAGCGATGCAGGAGCATATCTTTGCTCTTCGCCTTCTTCCGCTCATTCATCTATAGAAGGTTCACCTAGATAAGAGCAAAAAGCTCTTTAACCAGAAGTTAGGATGAACCAACTCGGGCGATAGCCCGAGTGGAATTCAACCTTGTGCTTGTTTCAAAAAGTGGTCGTTGCTTTGTACCATAGTTCCAGAAGCTTATCCAGCGCCGGCGCGGCTCAGGACGGAGCGGAGCAATAAGAC
>NZ_JRGN01000083.1 GCF_000775575.1 Planococcus sp. CAU13 | reverse complement strand
GCTCAGGCCGCTCCCCGAGGAAAGCGTCCACCTGGCGCGAAATGATTAGAGAAGTAGTTACTTTCAAAAAGTATTAAAACATCCTTTCCTTAATTGGAAGGGATGTTTTTCGTTTGGGTCGATAAATGGTATGATAAAAGGAGTATAAAATGAAGGGGATTCCTGAACATGACAGCTTTGGACAATCAGATAGAATTAATCGAGACGGCGCGCCTGCACCGCATCTTTGAAGAAAACGACGACAGCGACCGTGCAGCGAAAGCGAAACTATTCGGGAAGAAAATCCTGAAAAACCAATTCATCATCGGCTTTGCCGGCCATTTCTCATCCGGCAAATCGTCCATGATCAATGCCCTGACAGGCGAAACTTTATTGCCGTCAAGCCCGATTCCGACAAGCGCCAATATTGTCAATGTGCATAAAGCCGAAAAAGACTATGCCATCGTCAATAAAACAGAAGGCAAGCCGGTTTATTTTCCGGAGAATTACGATTTCAATGCGGTCAAGGAATACTGCAAAAGCGGTGACGTGACGCAAATTGACATTGGCCATAAAGAATCTGTATTGCCGGAAGGAGTCAGCGTCATGGATACACCGGGCGTGGACTCGACGGACGACGCCCACAGGATGTCAACTGAATCGGCATTGCACATTGCGGACATGGTCTTTTATGTCATGGATTATAATCATGTGCAATCCGAATTGAATTTTAATTTTACAAAAGAACTGCAGAAATACACCGATCTCTATTTAATCGTCAATCAAATCGATAAACACCAGAACAGTGAATTGTCATTTACAGATTTCAAAAAATCGGTAGAAGATTCTTTCGCTGCCTGGAGTGTTGAGCCGAAAGGCATCTTCTTCACGTCCCTGCGCGATTTCGGGATGGAAGGCAACGATTTCGAAGCGGTGAAGGGGCTTGTTTCTTCTTCGATGGAAGGCTGGCAGGGGAATATTGGAAAAGCAGCCGAGTCAGCGCTGTCCCAATTAAAAGATGAGCACCTAGCATACCTGGAAGATGAAAAAATGGAGAGGCTTGAAACGTTCTCCAATGTCCTGAGCCCGGAGGAATGGGAAGCCCGTGAAGAACTTAAAGATGAAACAAATCGAATGGAGCGGCGGCTTTCCGTACAGGAGTTTGAAAACTGGAAAACCGATTTCGAGAAAAACCGCAAAGAATTACTGGAAAATGCCAATATTATGCCATATGAACTGCGCAACGCACTGAGTTTATATTTGGAATCGATGCAATCCGACTTTAAAGTGGGTTTGCTGTTCAGCGGCAAAAAGACGGAAGCTGAACGTGCAGCCCGCCGGAATGAAGTGGAAGAAAAGATGGCGGCGGTCATCCCTTCCCAAATAACCGTTCATTTGAAAAGGCTTATGAAAACGGCACTCAGAGATGCCGGGTTTTTAACGGACAGTGAGTCACTGGCTATAGATGACCTGAAACTTGAACCTCCGTTTTCACTGGTCGAGGAGCAATTGCCAAAAGGCGTCCTGATCACAGGGGATACCGTGCTGAATTTCGCCAACAGCCTTAGTGTGGCAATTCAACGCTGGTTTATTAAAGAAACCGAAGGCTGGAAAAACGCCCAAAAAGAGTCGTTCGAATCATTGCCGGATGATGCCGGTACGGAGATCGGCATGAAAGCGGAAACCTTGAACCAGAAATTGCTGGCGATTCGAACGCTTGAAGAAATGGAAGAAAAAATAGCGAAGGTTCAGCGGGCATTTTCGGCCATGCTGCCCAACCAGAAAGTGAAAGCGGAAGAACTGGTGGTAAAGTGGAAGAGCGAATTTCACGTTACTGAAGAAGAAATGATCCAATTCGATCCGTCCATGCTGGCGGAAGACGAAAAAAATGTAGAACAGGCAGAGCAGCGTGAAAAATTGGACAGCCCAATTTCAGTACAGGACGAAGGGGCTGTCGTTCAGCGCGCAAGAACAACCGCAGCAGCACTCGAGCCGATCAGAGGGTTCCAGGAAACAGCTGAATACCTGAAAAGAAAAGCTTCCCGGCTCGATGGTCAGGAATTTACAATCGCGCTGTTTGGAGCTTTCAGCGCCGGTAAATCTTCGTTCTCAAATGCATTGATGGGCGAAAGCGTCTTACCGGTTTCGCCCAATCCGACGACTGCGACGATTAACCGGATCCGGCCGGTGACCCAGAACAATCCGCATGAAACAGCAGATGTCCGGTTAAAAACTGTCCAGCAGATGACGGATGACGTGCGCAACTCATTTGCAATATTCGGTGTGAAAATCCGTACATTGGATGAAGCCTTCCGCAAAGCTGAGCAGCTGCCGGAAGCAGGCGGAACCGAACAGCAGGTTCATAAATCTTTTATTGAAGCTTTCCGCAAAGGCTTTAAGGACTTTAAAGACCATCTGGGAGCAACGGTTCGCACTGACCGGGCTGAATTTGGATTATACGTAGCGAAAGAAGAAAGAAGCTGCTTTGTAGATGAAATCGATTTTTATTACGACTGCGATTTGACGCGCAGCGGTGTCACACTTGTCGACACACCGGGAGCGGATTCAATCAACGCCCGCCATACGAACGTGGCTTTTGAATATATACGCAATGCGGATGCCATTCTTTTCATCACTTATTACAACCATGCATTTGCACGGGCGGACCGGGAATTCCTCATCCAGCTGGGAAGAGTCAAAGATGCTTTCGAGATGGATAAAATGTTCTTTATAGTCAACGCGATCGACCTGGCACAAAATCAGGAAGAAAAAGAGTCAGTTGAAACATATGTCAAAGAGGAATTGCAGCGATTCGGCATTCGCTTCCCGCGCCTTTTCGGAGTTTCCAGCCTGCAGGCGCTAAAAAAACGTCAGGAATCCGGAATGCCGGCATTTGAAGAAGCATTCCAGCATTTCCTGAAAGATGAGTTGAAAGGCATGGCAGTGCAATCGCTTGCAGAAGAAGAGCAAAAAGCCGTCAGCCGTTTCGGTTCATTGATTGAACATACCAGTGCCAACATGTCTCGAAAAGACGAACGTCTGGCCGAACTGAAAAGCCTGGAGCAGCTGCTGCGCAGACAGTTTGCCGAATCTCCGGCTCCTGTGATGATCAAAGATGCAGCACAGGAACTGAACGAATTATTATATTATGTCAATCAGCGTGTGTTCTACAGATTCAATGATTTCTTCAAGGAAGCATTCAATCCGTCGCTGTTTGCCGGAAAGTCTGCACAGCAGGCACTGAATATGGCTTTGCACGAAATCCTTGAAATGACCGGTTTTGATTTTGAGCAGGAGATCCGTGTGACAAACTTCCGTTTGGCGCAGCAGATTAAAAAATCCATCGACAGCCGCTTCCGTGAAGAAACTGAAAAATTGCGTTCACAAAATCCCGATTTTTCCTTCACTCCATATGAAGTGGAAGAAGCGGTCATGCTCGAACCCGGTAAAGCCTTTGCGGGTGCCGAATATTCATCCGTAAAATCCTATTACAGAAACAATAAAAGCTTTTTCGAGAAAAATGAAAAAGAGAAATTGCGTGACGCCCTTCAGGCGCTGATGGAACCGGATGCGCAGGCATACCTGAATAAGGAAAAGCTGAAGCTCACGGAATGGGCTGAATTCTGGATCGAACAGGAAGCGGAAGGGTTGCGGCAGCATATTATCCGCCAGGGAACAGATCAGATCGATTCCGAACGGACACTTCTGCAGCAGGAAGAAAAACTTGCACATTGGAAACAGATTTACGCGAATTTGATAAGCGAAAGGGTGTAGGAAATGAATGTATTCATCGAAACCTTAAACACAGAAAAATATCGCTGGATCGATGCCCGTTATGAACTGGGCAAACCGGAGGCAGGTCAGAACCTGTATAAACAGGACCATATTAAAGGCGCGGTCTACTGGGACCTGGAAAAAGATATGAGCGATATGGCTTCTGGAGCCGGCCGCCATCCCATGCCTTCACATGAGCAATTGGTGAAATTGGTTCGCAGAAGCGGACTGACGGCAGCCGACAGCATTGTCGTTTACGACCAGGGCGGTTCACCTTTTGCTGCGAGAGCCTGGTGGCTCTTGAAATATTGCGGATTCGAAAATGTATACATCAGCAAATCCGGTTTTTCTGAACTGAAGGAAAAAGGGGCGGAAGTGACGGCTGAAATCCCGCAAATCGCTTCTACTGAAACGGTTCCGGATTTCAATATGTCCATTTATGCAGATCGCGATTACGTCAAAAAAATCATCGAAGGGGAAGAATTGGGCATACTCCTGGATGCCAGGTCGGCTGAACGGTATGCAGGAATAGAAGAACCGATCGACCGTGTAGCCGGAAGAATTCCGGGTGCCCATAATTTTGACTGGAGCCAGCTTGTGAGGGGCGGCCGATTCGATACCGAAACCGACCTTTCGGCGGTTGCACAGCAGCATGAACCGGTTGTTGTTTATTGCGGCAGCGGCGTGACGGCGGCTCCGCTTTATGCCATGCTTGCAGAAAAAGGTTATGAATCGCTGCGCTTATATACCGGCAGCTATTCGGACTGGATAGCGGACTCGGACAACGAAGTCGAAATCTACCGTGAAAAACAGCCGGAAGCCACTGACGATGATACGCGCGCCATCCTGGCGAAGCTGATCGAAGAAGGCTACAGCGGTGAGATGCTGATGAAGAAATTCGAATACGAAAAGTCGCTGCTGCAGGATAAGGAATAAAAACTTTAAACTAGATAATAAAGAGATGAAATTTACTAACCGATATTCCTCAAAACAGCTACGCTTTCCTGAGGGCTTGCGCTGAGCTAAC
>NZ_JRGN01000045.1 GCF_000775575.1 Planococcus sp. CAU13 | reverse complement strand
CTACTTCCGATAATTCCTGATATGTAAACCTAGATCCTTTTGAAATTCGGGCTTTAAAAAACCTAATCGCAAGGATTTTTATCAAAAGAAAAAGAGCGTCGCCAACAAAAAGCGAGCCCAGTAGAATCAATAATTTAAATTAGGGAATTCCTTTTACCCAACTCATATTTACGAAGAAGACGGTTCTCTATAACGAAACAAAAAAGCCGTTGTCACAAAAGCAAAAATTACTAGTAGTCCGATTATAACAATTTCTAGTACAGGAACATCAAGCTGAAGATTGGACGCAACAAAAGAGAATATCTGCAAATAAACAAAAAAGAAAACGCCGGTGACGATTAATTTTAAAAGCCCATTCATTAAATTTTTCAAATGATTTCCCCTTTTCTTCAGTGTATATTTAAATCGAATTTAGACTTTCAATCCCAGTGAAATCACCGATTTGAATGTATCTTTTTTTAAATAATTTTTGTTTCATTGTTTTTTCTCGAGAAGTCAATGAAACCGGGGTTTTGAATGTAACTTAATTAC
>NZ_JRGN01000219.1 GCF_000775575.1 Planococcus sp. CAU13 | reverse complement strand
TCTTATGCCTTTCAGAGCTGAACGGGCGCTTACGCTTTTCTAATTGGAGGGAAATCCAAAGTGGTAGATACTTTTATTTGCGATAACGGTGTACGGATCGTTTCAGAACAGATTCCTCATGTTCGTTCAGTGGCCGTCGGAATTTTTGTCAAGGCAGGCTCACGGGATGAAGAGCGGGAGGAAAACGGCATTACCCATTTTATCGAACATATGCTGTTCAAAGGTACGCCAACACGTTCGGCAAAAGAAATTGCAAGGGAATTCGACCGGATCGGCGGCGACATCAATGCGTACACATCCAAGGAATATACCTGCTATTACGCCAAAGTCATTGATGAACATGCAGGGCACGCAGTGAATATACTGTCGGATATGTTCTTTAATTCGCTTATGGATCCTGCTGAAATCGAACGGGAGCGCCAGGTGGTGCTGGAGGAAATCAGCATGACGGAAGATATGCCGGACGACGATGTGCACGAGCAGCTTTGGCGCGTCATGTATCCGCATCATTCGATGGGGGCTCCAATTCTCGGCAGTGAAACGACATTGAAGAAGTTCGATGCTGCGGCCATCCGGGATTTCATGGACCGCTTTTATACACCTCACAATTCGGTTGTATCGGTGGCAGGGAACATATCACCCGCTTTGATCCAGCAAATCGCGGGTGTTTTCGGCAACTTCAAACGAAGCGATTACCGGAAACCTTACCAGGCCCCAGGATTCACAGCCGGAACATCCATCAGGCACAAAGACATTGAACAGGGACATCTTTGCTACGGTTACCCCGGCTTGTCGATAAATGATCCGCATCTTTACGATATGGCAGTCATGAATAATATTCTGGGCGGCACCATGTCATCACGCCTTTTCCAGGAAATCAGGGAAGAGCGGGGACTCGCCTATTCCATTTACTCCTATCATTCCGCTTATTCGGATCATGGCACATTGGCAATTTACGGCGGCACTTCAAATGAACAGCTCCCGGAACTGCAGGAGAAAATTTTGGAATCCATCCGCACGATGTATACAGCCGGGCTGACGAAGCAGGAAGTAGTCGATTCCAAGGAACAGTTCAAAGGCAATCTGCTGCTCGGCATGGAAAGCACGAGTGGCCGTATGAGCCGCAACGGCAAGCACGAATTACTCCTCGGCAAACATATTACCTATGATGAAGTTTTGAAAAAAATTGACGGAGTATCACTTGAAAAAGTGCAGTACACATTGGAGCTTTTAAAAGATGCTCCTGCACAGTCGATCATTTGCCCGAAAGAGACATCCTCGCAAAGCTGAGGATGTTTTTCTTTTGATTTAGTACGTCAGTGCGCTGAATTGTGATAAAATGAATCCAATCATCTGTGAAGGAGAGAGCCAAGTGAAAACTTATAATATAGCGATCATGGGCGCAACAGGCGCCGTCGGACAGCAAATGAAGGAACAATTGGAGAAACGCGATTTTCCGGTAAACGAAATCCGTTTCCTTTCCTCAAAGCGTTCAGCAGGCAGTGAAATCGATTTTAACGGGAAAACATATATTGTGGAAGAAGCGGTGCCGGAATCATTCGAAGGCATCGACATTGCCCTGTTCAGTGCGGGAGGCAGCGTGTCGGAAAAGTTCGCTCCTGAAGCAGTTAAGCGCGGCGCAATCGTCATCGACAACACAAGCGCCTTCCGCATGAATCCGGAAGTTCCGCTGGTTGTACCCGAAGTCAATAAAAGCGATCTCGCATCGCATAACGGCATCATCTCCAACCCGAATTGCTCGACGATTCAAATGGTTTGTGCACTGCAGCCGCTCAAAGAGCAATTTGGACTGTCCAAAATTGTCGTGTCGACCTACCAGGCTGTATCAGGCGCTGGCATTGACGCCATCAATGAGCTGAAAGAGCAGGCTGATGCCGGTTTTAAAGGGGCGAAAGATGCTGCAGCTAAAATGCTGCCGGTGAAATCGGCCGAGAAACATTACCCGATTGCCTATAACGCCATTCCGCAAATCGATGTTTTCGCTGACAACGGCTATACGCTGGAAGAAATGAAAATGATCAATGAAACGAAGAAAATCATGCATGACGACAATCTGTCCGTTGCAGCAACCTGCGTCCGGCTGCCGGTCGTGACGGGCCATTCGGAGTCTGTATACGTTGAATTGCAGGCAGCACCGACGCTTCAGGAAGTGAAGGATTCCGTCGCTGAAGCTCCAGGTGTCACTTTGATGGACGATCCTTCGGCCCAAGTGTATCCAATGCCGCTGATGGCAGCCGGCCTTGACGATGTATTTGTCGGCCGCATCCGCCTGGACCTCGACAACCCGCAAGGTTTCCATATGTGGGTGGTTTCCGACAACCTGGTCAAAGGTGCAGCCCTGAACTCCGTACAAATTGCGGAAGCGCTGATTGAAGAAAAGATAATTTAATAAAACGATATTACGCAAAACAGCTTCGCTTTCCAAAACCCGT
>NZ_JRGN01000069.1 GCF_000775575.1 Planococcus sp. CAU13 | reverse complement strand
GCCGTTTCGTTCAGTCCGCTGTACAGCGGAGAATCGGTCCGAGGAGCTGTAGCTGTTCTGCATGATATGACCGAACAGCATAAGCTTGAGAAACTGCGTGAAGACTTCATCTCCAACGTGTCGCATGAACTGCGCACTCCGATTGCCATGCTGCAGGGTTACAGCGAAGCGATTCTGGATGACGTCGGGGCTTCTGAAGAAGAACGCCGCGAAATGACGAAAATCATCTACGAAGAATCACAAAGGATGGGGAGACTCGTAACGGATCTGCTGAACCTGGTGCGCCTTGAATCAGGGTATATGAGGCTCTACAAAGACGTTGTACAGCTCAATGGCGTCATAGAACGAATGACCCTGAAATTCTCCCAGGCGGCTAAGGAAAGTGGAATCGAATTGCAGTTTGAAACCGAACTTGACGACTGGACGGCTGTTGAACTGGATGAAGACAGAATTGAACAGGTAATGACGAACCTGATTGACAATGCCTTGCGCCATACTCCTGAAGGCGGCAAAGTCATAGTGAAAACTGAAAAACAGCAGGACTTTGCAAAGGTTTCCGTTAATGACACGGGTTCGGGCATCCCAGCTGAAGATCTGGCTTTTGTATTTGAGCGTTTCTACAAAGCCGACAAAGCACGTACACGGGGCAAAGGCGGTACCGGGCTTGGTCTGGCAATAGCGAGCAATATCGTAAAAGCGCACGACGGCGTGATCGAAGTTGAAAGCACACATGGAAAAGGGACTTCTTTCTATTTCCTTCTCCCTTTGAAAAAAATGTAACTTTATTCAGTATAGAACGACTAATTTAAAGAACGGGGGGAGTATATGAATGACTCCGTTTTCCATCGGCTGTATGATGAATTCCATCAGGATGTTTTTCAATTCCTGATTTATCTGGTCAAAAACCGCCATATCGCCGAAGATTTAATGCATGAGGTCTATATTCGTGTTTTTCGGGCATATGACCGATTTGAAGGGAAAAGCAGTGAAAAAACGTGGCTTTTTTCCATCGCAAAAAACGTGGCGATTGACCATTTCCGTAAAACTGCTGTAAGGCAGAGGCATTCCATGGAACATTTCGATTGGGAAACGCAGCAATTGACATCATCAGACCGCTTGCCGGAAGAAATCTCTTTATTGAATGAAGACAAAATTTCTTTATACAAAGCACTGGACACATGTACAGGAGACCAAAAAATGGTGATCATCATGCGTTTCTTCCAGGACCTGTCCATTGCCGAAACTGCTGAAATTCTGGGTTGGTCGGAAGGGAAAGTCAAAACGACTCAGCATCGGGCCATCAAATCCCTGCGCCATAAATTATCCGTAAAGGAAGGGGGATTGCAAAATGCCGAATAACAAATGGGACGATGACGACATCGAAAATTTGTTGAGGGATTTCCCCGCTATTAAAGATGAACGTCCGAAAGAAGAAGTATATAAACGCCTTAAAATCGCGCACGAGCCGCCGAAAAAATCCAGACCCTGGATTCCTTATTTAGTCGCGGCACTCGCTTTTATCACGTTTGGCGTCCTGCTCGCCTCCATGCTTGGCCAATACGGCGATGAAGGTGCTTTTGAAACGGGCAGTTCCGGCGGCACGGAAGAAAGTGCTGACACCAGTTCAACGGCAATGGAAAATAACGCCGAAAGTGAAGGCGAATCAGCCGAAATGGAAGCTTCGGATGCAGCAGACTCAGGACAGGATTCAGAATCGTTCAACTCGATGGAAAGTTCAGCTGTGCCGGACGCATCTTCCATCTATGCGGATGAACTCGATGATCAGACGCTCTTCACTATTGGGCTTACTGAAAATGCGCTGGTGATTCCTGTGTCCTTTATCATTTCGAATGACCGGCTGCTGGAAGACTTTGGAACAACCGAAGTGGACGCCATAGAACTTTATAACCGCTATGCAGCCGGGATTGATGAAGAAGCTCTCGGTTTCGACGATTACCACCCATACAGCGGCACGGTCAAAGGGACATCCGATGGAATTGAGCATGTGCTGCCGGAAGATCATGATTATGATATGGCATCCGCTGCCATGAGTGTCTATTTCAATTCACTGTCAGTAAGCTTTGAAAATGCTGCTGAAATTTCCGTTGTTGACGAAAACGGGGAGCCGAAAGTATTTGACCCGGCAGGGCCGGTCGAACCGTTTCAACCGGGGACGCGAAATATCGCTTATTATTCCTATACAGTCGCAAATGGCGACACCTATCTTGTGCCGGGCTTTAACATGCCTTACGAAAATGCAGCCGAAGCGCTCAATGCGATGAAATCATCATCCAGCGATCTTTTTCAATCATTGATTCCATCCGGAGTGGATTATTCAGTAGCCGAAACAGATCAAGGCGTTGCCGTGGAATTCAGCGACACTATCGATTTCAATTCCTACAGCCCGGAAGAAGCTTTACGCATGATTGAAGGGATGGTCCTCACAGCCGACTCATTCGGCAAAGAGCTGGTATTTTCCAATACCGCAGCATCGAGCTGGGAACGATTCGACTTTACTGAACCGCTGCCGGTGCCTGCAGGAATCAATACAAAGATTTATGAATAACTGGAGCCGGGGTGCATTGTAAGCAAAGATGTTTACAATGCACCTTTTTTCGATTATGATTATTCTGTAATAACAATAATATATCGATTCATCTTCGGGGCAGGGTGCAATTCCCTACCGGCGGTAATTGAACATTTGTTCATAAGCCCGCGAGCCGTAAAACGCAGGATTTGGTGAAATTCCAAAGCCGACAGTATAGTCTGGATGGGAGAAGGTGAAGGTGCGGACGTGTGTCGTTTACATTAAACGGAACGCTGTTTTTAAGTGTGCCTTTTCTCCCTTAAGTGATATTCGCTTAAGGGATTTATTATGTAACCGCATGATCCAAGCCTTTCTTCTGGTGAATCACGACAAGGAGAGAGGAATATGAAGAACAAAAAGTTACAGTCGATGATTGTAATAGGGATGCTGAGCAGTATTTCATTTATACTGATGCTTCTTAACTTCCCGCTGCCAGCATTGCCGGCATTTTTAAAAGTTGATTTCAGTGATGTGCCTGCTTTGATCGGCGCAATCACGATGGGGCCGGTTGCCGGTATCCTGATCGCATTCTTCAAGAATGTGCTCGACTGGCTGTTCCAGGGAAGCCCGACAGGCGTACCGGTGGGACATATGGCGAACTTTGTAACCAGCATTTTATTTTTCATGCCGGTCTACATGATCTACCGTAAAATTTCGACGAAAAAAGGGATGATTTTCGGTTTGGCGGCAGGCACTCTGTCGATGGCAATCGGAATGAGCGTCCTGAACTACCTGGTATTTCTGCCAATGTACACTTACTTCCTGAACATGCCCGCTGAAACCGGCGAAGCACTGTTCGGCACAATTGTACTCGGCATCCTGCCATTCAATTTGATTAAAGGCATCCTATTGACTGCAGTGGTTCTTCTGCTGTTCAGCAGTATGCATCGCTGGATCGAAAAGCAGCGGCTGTTTTATCAGTCCAATTAAAAATAACTCCAATGCCCGGTTATGGGCGTAAAAACAATAAGCCGACGGAAAAAAAGCAGCTGCTTTTCTTCCGTCGGCTTTTTTGCGCAAAAAAATACCCGGAAGAAAGAACTTCCGGGTGTTTGTTCGGATCATTTTTCATATATCAGTCTTCATATTTTAAAGGGTCGCCTTCAAAAGGGGCATCTGCAACTTTGATGGAGTCCGTCGGACAGCCTTCAAATGCATCTTCCATGTCTTCTTCCAGCTCATCTGGAACTTGAGTGTTCCCCATGTTATCATCAAGAATAACAAACGCAATTCCTTCATCGTCGTAATCATAAATATCCGGTGCCGCAGCTCCGCAGGCGCCACAGGCGATACAAGTGTCTTTATCGACAATGGTATACTTAGCCATAATCTAATTCCTCTCCTTTATCTCCGAACAAGTTCAGTTATACTATCGTAATTCATTCTAAAGGTGTTTGTTCAGTTTTTCAACAATAAACCGCTAGGGGGCGCAGTCTTGTTATTTGAAGATATTCTTATCACACTTTTAAAGGCAGTGGACGGCGAGCGGACGATTTCTTCTCCCTATCACTTATTGAAGGGCAAAAAGTCCGGCCAGACGCTGCAGGATATCGGCTATTATAAGCTTCATCCTTATTTCGGCATCCTGCCAAAGCTCGAAAAAGACGTTTATGACAGAGCGGTGCAGGGACTGTTCAAAAAAGGGCTGATTGTAACGGACGGCGAAGTTGTACGGATGACCGAGAAAGCTTCGGCCGTAAAACTGGCTCCGACATTACTGAACGGCTGGAAATTCCGCGGCAATGAACAATTGTTTATGGCGAGGCTGTCGCTTTTAGTCCAGACACTTTCGCATATCCACCAGAATAGCCGGGTTTTTGATCCTGTGGTCATCGCAGAAGATACACAGCAATGGGTCAAAAACTATTTGAAGAAAATAAATTACAGAGATTCTGCCAGCTGCAAAAACATCAAAGAGGGAATCGTTCAGAGCCTGAATGCTGTGGAAGTTGATGAAAGCAACAAGATGATTGTGCTGCAGCGGCTGTCCGGCCTGAAAATCGGCGGACTGACCTGGGAACAGATTGCCCGCGAAGAAAGCCGGTCAATCATTGATATCCAGGTGCAGGCGGTTGAAACGCTGCACGGCTGGATGGAAGTGATCGAAAAGGGGGACTTCCCATTGCTCCGCAGCCTCCTTGATGGTGTCATCCAGCATTCGGCACTGACAGAAACAGCCAGGCGCACGGAAGGCTATTTCAAAAATGGACGCACGCTGGAGGAGATAGCGGCACTCCGGGGCCTGAAGACCAGCACAATTGAAGACCATTTTGTTGAGCTGGCAATGAATGACCCGGGATTCGATATTTTGGGTTTTATGGAAGCTTCATTATATGCCAAAATTATTGCCGTCAGCCGTACACAAAATACAAAGAGGCTGCGGGATATAAAAGAAAACGTGCCTGAAGCAAGTTATTTTCAAATCCGGCTGGCTCTGGCGACAAAGGGGGAAATCCAATGAACCTGGAGAAAACGCTGTATGATGCATACGGTTTCACATCATTTCGGCCCGGCCAAAAAGAAGTGATTGAAAAGATTCTTTCAGGTGAAGACGTAATCGCTCTTCTGCCGACAGGAATGGGCAAATCGATGTGCTATCAGCTGCCGGCTCAGCTGCTGGAAGGAAGCGTGCTGATCGTTTCACCTTTACTGTCCCTGATGCAGGATCAGGTGGCGCAATTGAAGAAAATGGGTGAGAAATCTGTAACGGCAATCAACTCATTTTTGGATGCGCAGGAACGTTCTGCAGTGTTGAATAATCTGGGCAGCTATCGTTTCATTTTCATTTCCCCTGAAATGCTGGTGCAGCCTTATATTAAGTCGAAGCTAAGGGACATCCGGATTTCGCTGCTGGTGGCCGATGAAGCGCATTGCATTTCTCAATGGGGCTTCGATTTCCGGCCGGATTACCTCCGCATTTCGGAAATCCTGCCTGTTCTCGGCCACCCCCGCGTGCTGGCGCTTACTGCAACGGCCACCGCAAAAGTGACGGAAGAAATCAAACGGTATTTAAAGATTTCGGAACCTTTTATCTACAGCCATCCGATGGACCGGAAAAACATTGCCTACGACTGTAAGAAATTTTCAAACGGCCATGAAAAATTGGAATGGCTGAGGCAATTTGTCAAAACGAACAGTGGACCGGGAATCATTTACGCCGGAACCCGCAATAAATCTCAGCAAATATCGGAATTATTGAATCAGGCGGGTATAAGGGCTGCGTATTACCATGGCGGCATGGAACACCAGGACCGTATTTTTGTGCAGCAGCAATTTCAAAACGGAGAGCTTGAATGGGTATGCTCAACAAATGCGTTTGGAATGGGCGTCCATATCCCGGATATCAGGCACGTCATCCATTTTCAGATTCCGACTTCGATTGAAGGCTATGTACAGGAAGTGGGCAGAGCCGGAAGGGATGGAAGCCCGGCACTCGCCACATTGCTGTATTCGGCAGGCGACGAAGAAATGCTTGAGAGCCTTGTGCTGGACGACCTTCCTACCCGAAACGAAATCAGTGAAATATTCAGGAGTGAAGATGGCGGAGGCCAATTGGTGTCGCAGGGAATCGTCAGGCAAACGTCATTCAGGATCGTCTCATATTGGAAAACCCGGCTGACTGAGCAGCAGACCATCAGACAGATTGAACAGCAGAAAGTTGAAAAGATAAAACAATCTGCAAAAATCAAAAAATTGATAACAATTGACAGCTGCTTCAGGGAATATCTGCTGGACTGCTTTGACGAGCAGCTGGACAGTAAACCTGCCGATTGCTGCATTAACGATGGATTGGATTACAGCAAGTTTCTCAGCGGGCGCAAAACCATAGCTGCTGCAACAAAAACTGTGACCTGGCAAAACCGCCTGGATGCCATTCTTCCTTGTTAATAATACTGTTAATAATGTATTATTATGGCATTTACAAATGGGTCTTTTTTCGTCATAATGAAGTTATCAGACAAGAATGGGGTAATCAGTAGATGGATAAAAAAAATTATCGGGAATCCCTGGAAAAAGACCGCCAGGAAATCAGAGCGGATAACGGTACGAACCTGTCCCGCAGAGCGCAGCGGCAATCAGGAAATCAGCCTCCGGAAAAGCGCAGAAATCTTTTATTGCCTGTGCTGTTCTTTATTTTCATTCTCATACCTGTCGCCATCCTGATTTTTGTCGCGTTCATATATGAGCCGGACGATACCGAAATCGGCATGAAAAATGACAATGAAGTGAGCGTTGAAAACATTTCACCGCCTGAAGAAAATACAGTGATCGTTCCTGAAGAAACAGAAGAAGACGTGTCTGACGAAACAGGACAGGGGGATGATTCCCAGCCGGAAGAATCTGGAAGCAATGCAGAACAGCCTGAAGTAGAGGTTGAAGATGCAGCGCCGGAAGAGCCTGCAGAGAGTGCAACGCCTGCACCTCAGGAAACACCGGCCACGCCGGAAACACCAGCCGCAGCACCGGAAACGCCAGCCGGCAATGACAGCGGAAGTGCCAAGACGGTTGTTGTACAGGAAAACGAAACTTTATACAGGATAGCCGTCAATAATTACGGCGCATCAGGCGCAGGGGCAGCTGTGGAGAAGATCAAACAGGCAAACGGTTTAAGTTCCAATGACATTTATGTCGGTCAAACGTTAATTTTGCCCTGAATGAGGGTACTCATTAACTAGCAAGCGATTTTCCAATTGAAGCAAAAGACAGGAGTGAGAGAATGTTCGTAAAAAGTGCGATGATCAGAAAAGAAAAATGCTTTACCGTAAAACCGGAGGATTCTGTTCAAATTGGGCTGGATTTATTGGAAAAATATGAAGTTGATGCATTACCGGTCGTAGAAGGCACAGCATTCAAAGGTATTTTCACCTGGTACCATGCCTATAAAGCTTTTTTCAATTCCGGAAAAAGCAAGGAAGACTACATAAAATCAACGCAAATCAAAGACATACTGGTCAATGAAGATGTCTTCCTCAGCGTCAATGATGTTTATGAAAAAGCAATGGTGGAGTTGAATAATTTCCCTATCATCGCCGTTGTGGAAGAAGGAGAATTCCTTGGTATCGTGACCCGCTTCGATCTTGTCAATCAGCTTCAAAGTGCTTTCGGAATGAAAGAAGCCGGTTACCGGATCACGTTCACATCCGTTGAATCAGAAGGACGGATTGGCCGTCTGGGTGAACTGATTGAGAAATACAAAGAATCGGTCATCTCACTCGTGACGTTTGATGAAACTGACAAAGTGGTACGAAGGATCGTTTTGAAAATCCATAAAAAAGACAATATCGATAAATTTGTCAAAGAACTTGAAAGATCCGGATTCCGCGTACTGGATATTTCAGAAGATTAATAGGAAAATAAAGAGGCATGAGCATAATTTGCTTATGCCTCTTTATTGATTGGAGAAGTGGTGCATATGAAATACTTTTTCGGTACAGGATTTGCAGCAACTGCGGCGCTGCTTCTTTTTATGTACAGGAATGCGGGCAATATCAAAGAAAAAAACCATGTCATCCGTTTGGATACAGCAACCGGGTTTAAACCGTTCCGAATCCTCTTTATTGCCGATATCCACAGAAAGAAACTCCCGGAAGCTCTTGTTTCGCGGCCGGTTGATGCGGTCATTATCGGTGGTGATCTGACCGAAAGAGGCGTTCCGCTTCGGAGAACCGCCGATAATTTAAGGATTTTGACTTCGGCTGCTCCCGTTTATTATATCTGGGGCAATAATGACAGGGAAGTGGGCGAACGCAACCTGCGTAAGCTGATGAAGCATTTCGGCGTCCATGTACTGGACAATCAGGCGATGGAATTATTGGGTCAGCCGAATCTGAAGGTCGTTGGAATTGATTACTTCAGCAGAGGGGAAGCTAAAATTGAAAAAGCTTTTTCCACAGTCGGCGAAGATGATACCGTCCTCTTTGCATCGCATACACCGGCGATCTTCAAATACTTGCGAAAAGACGGAAAGGCTGATTTTATGATGGCCGGACATACGCACGGCGGGCAGATCAGACTGGGCAGATTCGGGCTTTATGATAAAGGTTCAATGAAAAGGACGGATGCCGGCTATGAACTGGTGACCAACGGCTACGGCACAACTTCCTTGCCGCTGCGGCTGGGTGCTGAAGCAGAGTATCATGTGATTGATGTATATCCGAATGAAAAATTACAATAGGCAGGAGTTGGGTGGTATGGAAACAACAGATGTCGTTATCATCGGCGGTGGCCCCTGCGGTTTATCTGCCGCCATTGAAATACAGAAAGCTGGACTGCGCGCAGTTGTCATTGAAAAAGGAAATGTGGTCAATGCCATTTATCAATATCCGACCCATCAGACTTTCTTCAGCACCAGCGAGCGTTTGTCGATCGGCGGCATTCCGTTCATAACGGAAGAAAGAAAGCCGAAACGTAATCAGGCGCTGGTCTATTACCGCAATGTGGTATCCATGACAGGGATCGATGTCAGGCCTTATGAAACCGCCATTTCGGTAGAAAAAGAAAATGATTTTATTGTCCGGACCACTAAGAACATGTACCGTTCCAAATACCTGGTGGCAGCGACAGGCTATTACGACCAGCCGAATGTGCTGGATGTCGAAGGAGCGGAACTTCCGAAAGTGATGCATTATTTCAAGGAAGGCCACCCTTATTTCAATCAGGACGTACTCGTCATCGGCGGGAAGAATTCCGCGGTGGACGCTGCTCTCGAGCTGCATAAAGCCGGCAGCCGGGTGACCGTTTCCTACCACGGTACGAGTTACTCGAAAAGCATCAAACCATGGATTCTTCCGGAATTCGATGGCCTCGTGCGAAAAGGCGAAATCCGGATGCTGTTTGACTCCATAGTGGACCGGATTTTAGAACATGAAGTGGAACTGACGGTGGATGACCGGAAAGAATTCATAAAAAATGATTTTGTTTTTGCCATGATCGGCTATCATCCGAACCATGCCTTTTTGCAGAGCATGGGAATTGTGGTGGACCCGGAAACCGGACGCCCTGAATACGACGAGAATACCATGGAAACCGGAGTGGACGGCCTGTTTGTGGCGGGTGTCATAGCAGCAGGCAATAACGCCAATGAAATATTCATCGAAAACGGCCGCTTCCACGGGGAGCAGATTGCCGCTGCGATTCGTTCAAAAGAATTTTCGGGGTGATTTTTGGAGCCGTTTTAAAGAAAACAGCAGCAATGTCGAAAGGAGCTCAGTTCTTATGAAGAAAAAAGTATCGCTGATTACGACAGGCGGGACCATCGCTTCCCGTGAAATTTCAAAGGGCCTGCTGAAATCAGGGGCCATCTCAGGGCAGGAACTGGCGGAATTATGCCAGCTCCCAGTCGATATTGAAGTAAAGGTAATCGATCTTTTCCAATTGCCGAGCATGCATATCGGTTTTGAACAGATGTTTGAAATTCAGCAGGCTGTCGAAATGGAATTTTTGGACGAATCGGTGAGCGGGGTGGTGGTGACGCATGGCACTGACACATTGGAGGAAACGGCTTTTTTCCTTGACTTGACGGTCAATGACAGTCGTCCGGTTGTAGTGACCGGTTCTCAGCGTGCGCCGGAGGAAGTGGGCACCGATGTTTATTCGAACCTGCGCAATTCCATCAATGCGGCCGTAGACACGATGCTGCACGATGTAGGGACCGTCGTCGTATTCAACGAAAGAATTTATTCGGCAAAATACGTTAAAAAAGTGCATTCGAGCAATCTTCAGGGATTCGACAGTTTTGGCCACGGGTATCTGGGCATCATCGACAATGACAAGGTGCGTGTTTATCAGAAGCCCATATCGCGGGAAATACATAAAGTGGTAGACAGCCTGCCGAGAGTGGATATCGTAAAATGCCATTCCGGCCAGGATGGCTATATTATCGATATGCTCGCCAAAGGCGGTTCGAAAGGGATTGTCCTTGAAGCTGCCGGGCGGGGGCAGGTGTCTCCTCACATGGTCGAATCCATCAGCAACGCCGTAGAAGGCGGTGTTTTTGTCATTCTTACGACGAGTGCCGAAGAAGGCAATGTATATCCGTCCTATGGATATCCGGGAAGCGCACATGATCTTTTGTCAAAAGGCGTCTTATTGGGAAGGGATTACGACAGCAAGAAAGCGCGTATAAAACTGGCGGTCGTGCTCGCTTCCACAGAACCTGTCGACAAACGGACATTTTCCATTTAACAGGAAGCAATTTGGATTAACGGCTAAAAATTCGCAATATATCGTGATATACTGAAAGTACTATGAGCAAAGGAGCATCACTATGATTATATTATTGACTGCAGCGATAGCTCCTAGCCTTGCATTATTCAGTTATTTCTACTTGCGGGACCAGTTTGCGCAGGAGCCGTCGAGATTATTATTCAACAGTTTTATGTACGGGGCTGTGCTGACATTTCCAATCCTGTTTACACAATATGTTTTCGATGAAGAAGGAGTCTTTAATACGGTTTTCACATCGGCCATTCTGTTCCCCAGTATAATAGAAGAATTTTTTAAATGGCTGGTTGTGCTGATCGCCATTTTCAGGCACGTCGATTTCGAAGATCCCTATGACGGAATTCTTTATGGCGCCAGCATTTCCCTCGGATTTGCCACTGTCGAAAACATCCTTTACCTCCTTGAATTTGGAACGGATATCGCTTTTATAAGAGCATTGCTGCCGGTTTCAAGCCATGCCCTGTTCGGAGTGGTCATGGGCTATTATTTTGGCAAAGCCAAATTTTCGTCTGATGGAGGGGTTGAGCACAGATGGCTTTTCCTGGCTCTGATCATCCCATTTATGCTCCACCTTATTTATAATTCCATCGTCCGCTACAATGACAATCTGCTGCTTGGCGCCGTTCCTTTCATGCTGTTTTTATGGTGGTTCGGACTGCGCAAAGTGAAGCAGGCCCATCTGCTTTCTCTCAGCCATTACCATGAGCAGAATTCAAGGCTTCCCTAATTTCATTTAATAAAATACCGGTCCGGTTTTCCGGGCTTTTCTTGTTTCCAGAATCCAGAGGCCCAGCTCTTCGGGATATAAGTCAAACCAGCTG
>NZ_JRGN01000084.1 GCF_000775575.1 Planococcus sp. CAU13 | reverse complement strand
TTGGGATCATCAAGGCTGAAATTATCGAAAAGACACAGGATGAGATAAAAACGCTGGTTGCCTGCTTCGACTCCGGCAGTGCGACTTGTGATACTCAGGAAAAACTCACAGTACTTGAAAAACAGATAGATAATGCGATGAAAAAAGAATACATTGAAAAAATCCGTGCAAAAGCCGTTTCTTTAACGGAGCTTCAAGCTAAAAAAATGCCTTTTCCTGCAGAAAATATAGAATTTAAAGTCTTGAAAAGTGAAATTATCGAAAGGAATGCAGCGGGTGC
>NZ_JRGN01000343.1 GCF_000775575.1 Planococcus sp. CAU13 | reverse complement strand
CAACGAGCACGAGTTAGCTCAGCGCGAGCCTCCAGGCAAGCGCAGCTGTTTTGCGTAATATCGGCTACTGAGATTTTATATATTATTAAATACAAAGGGGTTGCCCGAATGAATGCTGAAATTATTGCAGTGGGGTCTGAATTGCTGCTTGGACAGATAACGAATACGAATGCCCGTTTTGTTTCCGGGCATCTGGCCGAAATCGGCATCAATGTTTATTATCATACAGTGGTCGGCGACAATCCGGAGCGCCTTGAACAGGCCATTAAAATTGCGGAAAGCCGCGCTGATCTTATTATTTTCTCCGGAGGACTCGGACCGACCAAAGATGACCTGACGAAAGAAACGATCGCGAGACATCTCGGTACGACCCTCCAGATGGACGAAGAAGCGATGGATTCGATCAGCGAATTTTTCGAACGCGCGAAGCGGCCAATGACCGAAAACAATAAAAAGCAGGCGCTGATCCTGAAAGACAGCGAAGTGCTCGTCAATCACAATGGCATGGCTCCGGGCATGTTCTATAAGCACAACGGCCGGATCTACATCCTGCTGCCGGGGCCGCCTCATGAAATCGAGCCGATGTTCCAGTTCGAGGCAAAACCGAAACTGATCCGCCTGCTGAATAAAGAAAATGTCATCATCTCACATGTTCTCCGTTTTTACGGGATCGGTGAAGCGGAACTTGAAGACCGCCTTGATCATATCCTTGAAAAACAGACGAATCCAACGATTGCCCCGCTGGCATCAGCCAGTGAAGTAACGCTGCGCATTACGGCGAAGACGGATACCGCTGATGAGGCGTGGAAACTCATCAACAGTGCAAAAGAAGAGATTCTGGCTGTAGTCGGTGAATATCTTTACGGTTATGATGATGACTCACTGACATCACGCGCTGTGGATCTGCTGAAAGAGCAGAATAAGACGATATCAGCGGCAGAAAGCCTGACGGCGGGGCTTTTCCAGTCGGAACTTGCTTCTGTTGCGGGAGCAAGTTCTGTTCTTGCCGGTGGAGTTATCGCTTATAATGAAGCAATTAAAATCAGCCAGCTTGCGATTGACGCTGAACTTCTGAAAACGCATGGTGTCGTCAGTGAAGAGACGGCACTTGCCATGGCGGACAATGTCCGGCATAAATTCGGTACGGATTACGGCATCGGACTGACAGGGGTTGCCGGACCGGACGCACACGGCGGCCAGCCTGCAGGAACCGTCTGGATCGCAATTTCCTCTGAAGCGGGAAGCGAAGCATACCGCCTGCAACTGTCAGGCATGCGCAACACCAACCGGATCCGTACGGTTAAACTGGCCTTGCATTATTTAATACGAACACTTTCCCGTTAAAAAAACGCGCAAAAATTATTTTTGCGCGTTTTTCCTGTTCAAAAAGCGGTTATGGTCATTATACGTGTTTTAAATGATAAATTTAAAATACGAACACGAATAAACGTTCGCTTTTTTCTTGTGTATTTCTCAATAACCTAGTATACTAGAAACAGGTAGAAAATTGGTTTTAACTAAGAGGAGGATTTCTTTTGAGCGATCGCAAAGCAGCGTTGGATGTAGCGTTAAAACAAATTGAAAAACAATTTGGTAAAGGTTCGGTTATGAAATTAGGGGAAAAAAGCGACCGGAATATTTCATCGGTTTCCAGTGGTTCATTGGCTATAGACTCTGCACTTGGCATAGGCGGATACCCGCGTGGCCGTGTTATTGAAATCTATGGTCCTGAGAGTTCAGGTAAAACGACTGTCTCGCTTCACGCTATTGCGGAAGTTCAGGCGTCAGGCGGAACGGCAGCATTTATCGATGCTGAGCATGCTCTGGATCCTGTCTATGCACAGAGTCTGGGCGTCAACATTGATGAATTATTGCTGTCTCAGCCGGATACAGGCGAGCAGGCTCTGGAAATCTGTGAAGCATTGGTCCGAAGCGGAGCGGTTGACATCGTTGTTATCGACTCGGTTGCTGCACTTGTTCCAAAAGCGGAAATTGAAGGGGAAATGGGCGACTCGCATATGGGTCTGCAAGCCCGTCTGATGTCTCAGGCTCTCCGTAAATTATCCGGTATCATCAACAAATCGAATTCAATTGTCATCTTTATCAACCAGGTCCGTGAAAAAATCGGTGTCATGTTCGGTAACCCGGAAACGACAACTGGCGGACGCGCGTTGAAATTCTATTCTTCCATCCGTATGGAAGTGCGCCGTGCTGAAGCATTGAAATCCGGCAACGACATTATCGGTAACCGCACGAAGATCAAAATTGTCAAAAACAAAGTTGCGCCGCCGTTCAGAACTGCGGAAGTTGACATCATGTACGGAAAAGGGATTTCCCGTGAAGGTGAAATCGTGGATATCGGAGCAGAACTGGAAATCATCCAGAAGAGCGGTTCATGGTATTCATACAAAGAAGACCGCATCGGGCAAGGCCGCGAAAATGCGAAGCAGTACCTGCGCGACCACAGCGACATCAGCAATGAGATTGCAGGGAAAATCCGTGAACAATACGGGATGGCAGCTGCGTCCTACACTATTGCCGCTGCAAAGGAAGAACCGGAAGAGTTTAATCTGCTGATTGACGAGGACGACGAATAAGTCTGAATAGTAAGCTGCCGGATGCAAAGCGATGCTTTGTGGCCGGCAGCTTTTTGATTTTTGCCATTACTCAGGGACGGCTGGATGCTGAGACACAGTCACTCTCACCGGGTTGACACTTTAAAGGTCCATCTATACAATTAAAAATGTATAATTTACTAATTTTCCATTGTTTTAAGCAACAAAAAAATTCATAATTATTGTGAAACGTAAAAACGAATAGCAAGAGGAGGTGTCCGAATGGATAACGTGATCATCTTCGCTTTGCTTGGTCTACTCGTCGGTGTGTTTGTTGGTTATTTTGTAATGAAAAAATCAAATGAATCCAAAATGGCAGGTGCGAGAAACTCTGCAGAGCAGATTATTGAAGATGCGAAGAGAGAAGCGGAAGCGCTGAAAAAAGAAGCCCTTTTGGAAGCAAAAGACGAAAATCATAAATTGCGTACTGAAACAGAATCTGAAATTCGGGAACGCCGATCAGAACTTCAAAAACAAGAGAATCGGTTGTTGCAGAGAGAAGAAAATTTGGATCGCAAGGATGATGCATTAAACAAAAGAGAGGCAGGGCTTGAACGGAAAGACGAAGCTCTCGCCGAAAAACAACAGCATATTGAACAGATGGAACGCAAAGCTGAAGAAATGGTTCGACAGCAGCAATCCGAAATGGAGCGGATTTCGTCTTTGACGCGCGAAGAAGCGAAATCGATTATCCTCGAGCAGGTTGAAAATGAACTTTCAACGGATATTGCTGCGATGGTTAAAGAAAGTGAAATCCGTGCCAAAGAGGAATCCGATAAAAAGGCGAAAAACATTTTGTCCTTGGCGATGCAGCGTTTTGCAGCAGACCATGTGGCAGAGACGACCGTATCGGTTGTCAACCTGCCGAATGACGAGATGAAAGGCCGGATCATTGGCCGTGAAGGCCGCAATATCCGGACGCTTGAAACATTGACGGGTATCGATTTGATAATCGATGATACACCGGAGGCAGTCATTCTGTCAGGTTTCGACCCGATCAGACGTGAAACTGCCAGACTGGCACTTGAAAAACTTGTATCCGACGGCCGTATCCATCCGGCGCGGATCGAGGAAATGGTTGAAAAGTCCAGACGCGAAGTTGATGAACAAATCCGTGAAATTGGTGAACAGACCACATTTGACGTTGGGGTACATAACCTGCATCCCGATTTGATCAAAATTCTTGGCCGTCTGCGTTACCGCACAAGTTACGGGCAAAATGTCCTCAAGCATTCGGTGGAAGTCGCATTCCTGTCCGGCTTGATGGCAGCGGAACTTGGCGAAGACGTCACCCTGGCAAGGCGCGCAGGATTGCTTCATGATATCGGTAAAGCGATTGACCATGAAGTGGAAGGCAGCCATGTGGAAATCGGGGTTGAGCTCGGAACCAAATACAAAGAACATCCAGTCGTCATCAACAGCATTGCTTCCCACCACGGCGACACCGAAGCGACTTCGATCATTTCGGTGATTGTTGCTGCAGCGGATGCCCTCTCAGCGGCACGTCCGGGAGCAAGAAGTGAGACACTGGAAAACTATATCCGCCGTCTGGAAAAACTTGAAGAGATTTCGGAATCCTATGAAGGCGTTGAGAAATCATTCGCCATCCAGGCAGGACGCGAAATTCGAATCATGGTCAGACCGGAACAGATCGATGATATGACTGCACACCGTCTGGCCCGCGATATCCGGAAGCGGATTGAAGAAGAGCTGGATTACCCGGGACATATCAAAGTGACCGTAATCAGGGAAACAAGAGTAGTTGAATATGCAAAATAATAGGATAAAGGCTTCGATGAATGTCTATTCAAAGAAGCCTTTTTCTTATGGAAAAAGGTGATTGTATGAAAGTTTTATTTATAGGGGATATTGTGGGGTCGATCGGACGGGATGCACTGGAATCGTATCTGCCGCGCCTGAAGAGGAAATATCAGCCGGACGCGGTCATCGCCAATGGCGAAAACGCTGCTGCCGGCAGAGGCATCACCAAAGCGATTTATCAGGACCTGTTGTTCATGGGCGTCGACATGGTGACGATGGGCAACCATACATGGGACCAGAAAGAGATTTTCGATTTTATTGACGAAGTGGATTATTTGATCCGCCCGGCAAACTTTTCACCGGAAGCACCGGGACGAGGCATGGCGACGCTGACGAAAAACGGCAAAACACTGTCGGTGATCAACCTGCACGGCCGTGTGTTCCTGCCGCCGCATGATGACCCGTTCCAAAAAGCTGACGAGCTGCTGGCAGAGGCAAAAGCCATTTCGCCGTTGGTGTTTGTGGATTTCCATGCAGAAGCGACCAGCGAAAAGATTGCGATGGGCTGGCATCTGGATGGCCGTGCGTCTGTGGTGGTCGGAACCCACACCCACGTTCAGACAGCGGATTCACGCGTTCTGCCTGGCGGCACCGCGTATATCACGGATGTCGGCATGACGGGCCCTTATGATGAAGTTCTCGGCATGAGCAAGGAGTCGGTGCTGTACCGGTTCAAAACCAATATGCCGACGCGCTTTGAAGTTCCGAAACGAGGGCGTTCCGTCGTCAGCGGATTTTTCGCGGAACTCGACGATGAGACAGGCAAAGCCGTGTCGTGCGAGCGCATTTATATCAATGATGATTATCCTTTCCGCGGATAAATCCGCAGTTGGTGACGATTCTCCGACAATTGAAGCCGTTCGCTTGTAGGACGCCCTGTGTGTTCAGTATAATAGCGGTAGTGGTCTGATAACGATGGTCAGCCAAGTGTCAAAGCGGAAAAATTAAAACTAAAACATGGCCGCTGAACGGTGTATTTTACAAATATTGCCGGTGGCCAGGAAATGGGTGTCCAATAGATGACGTATTCAAAAGATGAAATCGTAGCAAAAGCCCGCGAAGTGGCAGACATGATCTCTGCGACAGAAGAAGTGGATTTCTTTAAACGTGCGGAAGCACAGATCAACGAGAACCAGCAAATCCGCGAGAAAATCGCCAGCCTGAAAAGCCTTCAGAAACAAGCGGTAAATTTCCAGCATTACGGCAAGGAACGCGCTCTTGAACTGATCGAAGGCAAAATCAAGAAAATTGAAGAAGAAATTGACGCTGTGCCGATTGTCCAGGAATTCAAGCAATCCCAGAGCGACGTCAATTCACTGCTTCAGATGGTATCGACGGCCATCGCCAACCAGGTGACGAACAACATTATCACTGAGACGGGCGGCGACCTGCTGCGCGGTGAAACCGGTTCGAAAGTGAAAAGCACGACACCGGGCAACCGTTAATCAGATCCGCAGCCCAATAAAATCAAACAGGAAAAGCCGAAAGAGCCGACACTCTTTCGGTTTTTCTTTTATCCCTGTATTTTTGCTATAATGAAAACACGAAGAATCGATTGTGAGAGAGGTTTTAAAATGGCAATTACACCGATGATGCAACAATATTTCCAGGTAAAGGCGGATTATCAGGATGCGTTCCTTTTTTTCCGTCTTGGCGATTTTTATGAAATGTTTTATGACGATGCCGTGCAGGCTTCCCAATTGCTTGAAATCACACTGACGAGCAGAGGCGGCAATGGAGACGACCGGATACCGATGTGCGGCGTGCCGCACCATGCCGCAAAAAATTACATAGACCAGCTGGTTGCCAAAGGCCATAAAGTGGCCATCTGCGAACAGGTGGAAGATCCAAAATTGACGAAAGGCGTCGTCAAACGTGAAGTGGTGCGGCTCATTACACCGGGCACACATACAGAAGGCAAGAGCGTGGATTCCAAATCGAATCATTTTATAGCGGCGGCTGAAGAACTGCCGGGCGGTTTTTCATTGTCCTATATCGATATTTCCACAGGGGAGTCCACCGCCACTTACATAATGGGACAGGGCAAAGCGCTGTTGCAGGAATTGCAGTCACTCGGCATACGCGAGCTGGTCGTTTCCGATTCCCTGTTTTTAATGCTGAATGAAGATGCTCAGGACCTGCTGCTGTCGATTGAGCCGATGGAGTTTGTCTATGAACTGGATGGGTCACTGGTAAAAGACTGTCCGGCGGATCTGACTGGTTCAAGCCACCGGCTCCTGACGTACATCGCCCGTACGCAGAAACAGTCGCTCGAACACATCCAGCCGTTCGTCTACAGCGAAGAAGGGCAATTGCTCAGCATCGATTTCCATTCCAAGCGCAATCTGGAACTGCTGCAGTCCATACGCGGCGGAGAGACGAAAGGGACGCTGCTCTGGCTGCTTGATGAAACGGTCACGGCGATGGGCAGCCGCAAGCTGAAGCAATGGCTGCATCAGCCTCTAGCCAACCGGAGCCGCATCGAACTTCGCCAGCAGATGGTCGAGTCCCTGATCGAGCATTATTTCACAAGAGTTGAATTGCAGAATGCTTTAAAGGAAGTCTATGACCTTGAGCGCCTCAGCGGACGCATCGCTTTTGGCAGCGCAAGCGGACGCGATCTGGCGCAGCTGAGAAGCTCGCTTGAAAAAGTGCCGGCGATCATCGAACAGCTTGCTGAAGCGGGCAATGCTTCTCTGGCTGATTTCGCCGGGACACTCGACCGCTGCGGCGAAGTGTGTGAGCTGCTCGGCGCCATCAGCGAGAACCCGCCGCTGTCGGCTAAAGAAGGCGGCGTCATCCGCGAAGGTTTCAACGAACAATTGGATAAATACCGGGATGCTTCCCGCAACGGCAAAGACTGGATTGCGCAGCTTGAACAGGAAGAGCGGCAAAAAACAGGCATCAAGTCGCTGAAGATCGGCTATAACCGAATTTTTGGCTATTATATCGAAATTTCAAAAGCCAATATGCACCTCGCCGACCTCGGGCGCTATGAACGCAAACAGACACTGGCGAATGCGGAACGCTATATCACCCCTGAACTGAAGGAAAAGGAAACGCTGATTCTGACAGCTGAAGAAGAAAGCCTGGAACTGGAGTACAGGCTGTTCACCGTCATCCGGGATGAAGTCAAACAATACATTTCCCGCATTCAGCAGCTTGCTTCCACGCTGAGCACGCTGGACGTCTTCATCAGTTTCGCGAATATTGCGGAAAAATACCGTTTCACTAAACCTGCTTTCACAGACGGCCGTGAAATTTCCATTATCGGCGGACGTCATCCGGTTGTTGAAAAGATGCTCAACAAACAGCATTATGTGCCGAATGACTGTGTCCTGACGGAAGACAGCAATATGCTGCTGATTACAGGGCCCAATATGTCCGGTAAAAGTACATATATGCGTCAGGTGGCATTGACTGTCGTCCTTGCACAGATCGGCAGTTATGTGCCTGCAGAATCGGCGAAGCTGCCTGTCGTGGATCAAATTTTCACCCGCATAGGAGCGGCGGATGATCTTGTTTCCGGACAGAGTACATTCATGGTTGAAATGCTGGAATCCCAGTATGCCATCACCCATGCCACCGAGCGGAGCCTGCTCCTGTTCGATGAAATCGGCCGCGGCACATCCACATACGACGGCATGGCGCTGGCCCAGTCGATGATTGAATACATCCACGAGAAAATCGGTGCCAATACGCTGTTTTCGACGCATTACCATGAACTCACCTCACTCGAAGGGTCACTGGAGCGATTGAGCAATGTCCATGTGGCAGCGATGGAGCAATCGGGGAAAGTGGTTTTTCTCCATAAAGTGAAGCATGGGCCGGCGGACAAGAGCTACGGCATCCATGTCGCAGAGCTTGCCAATCTTCCGCAAACGATCCTTGCCCGTGCGCGTGAACTGCTTGCCGCATTTGAACAGGAAAAGAAACAGCATACACAGCATATCGAACAATTATCCTTTTTCGATGACCGCGATACCGACAGGGAAGAAGCGGTGCAGTCGATTCTGGATGCGAGAATATCATCGATGACACCGCTTGAAGCATTGCAGATGCTGAATGATCTGCAATTGAAGCTTAACCGGAAGGAGTGATTCTATGGGCAAAATCCATTTGATGGATGAACCTTTATCGAATAAGATTGCGGCGGGTGAAGTCGTGGAACGGCCGACATCTGTCGTCAAGGAACTCGTGGAAAACGCCATTGATGCCGGCAGCCGGACGGTCGAGGTCCTGCTTGAAGAGGCAGGGCTGACATCGATTCAAATTATTGATGACGGAGCGGGCATGGACAGTGAAGATGCTTTGCTGTCTTTTTCCCGTCACGCGACAAGCAAAATTGCCAATGAACACGATCTGTTCCGGATCCGGACGCTCGGCTTCCGGGGAGAGGCGCTGGCAAGTATTGCCTCGGTATCGAAAGTGACACTGCAGACTTCCGACGGCACGAGCGGAACATTTGTGCAGCTGGAAGGCGGGCGTCTCATCGAAAGCCGGCCGCATGCACTCCGGCAGGGAACCGATATCAAAATCGATCAATTGTTTTTCAATACTCCGGCACGCCTCAAATACATGAAGACGCTGCAGACGGAACTCGGCCACACGATCGATCTGATGAACCGTTTTGCGCTCAGCTATCCGGCGGTCGCCTTTAAACTCGTCCATGACGGCAGGACGATCCTGCAGACAGCCGGCAGCGGAGAAATCCGCCGGGTGCTGGCAGATATTTACGGCGTGGCCATCGCAAAGAAAATGATTTCCTTTGAAGGAGAATCGCAGGATTATAAAATATCCGGCTATACGTCTCTGCCTGAAATTACACGCGCCAATAAAAACTACATTTCCCTTTTCGTTAATGGAAGGTGGGTAAAGCATTACGCCATCGCGACGACCGTCCATAAGGCTTATCACACGTTCCTGCCTTTGGAGCGGCAGCCGATCACTGTGCTGAATATTGAAGGCGATCCCTATCTTACGGATGTCAATGTTCATCCATCCAAACAGCAGATTCGCCTCAGCAAGGAAAAAGAGCTGATGGATCTGATTCACCAGACCATTCGTCAGGCCGTCAGTCTGGAGGTCAGGGCACCGGTCATCGAAGAGCCCAAGCCGAAAAAACAGGCATATGCCCCGTCCAAGCAATTGGATCTCTGGAAGAACTTTGCAATGGTGAACGAACAGCAGACGGCCGAACGGAAAGAATTTCATTTTCCTCCTGCAGAGTTGGAGGAGCGGGATCAGGCGCACGAACCGCCGGCCGAACCTGCGGCACAAGCGCTGCAGGCCCAACCGGATTCAGCGCCGGAGGAATATTTTGGAGACGTTCAGGGAATAGAGGAAAGTCCGCAGTTTCCGGAATTGGAAGTTGTCGGCCAGATCCACGGCACATATATCGTTGCGCAAAGTTCGGATGGCTTTTATCTGATTGATCAGCATGCCGCCCAGGAGCGCATCAAATACGAATTTTTCCGGGAAAAAGTGGGGCAGGCGGATCCCATGGAGCGGCAGTCGCTGCTGTTGCCTTTGACCTTCCATTACAGCAGGGACGAAGCACTTCGCCTGCAGGAGAATCTCGACAGCCTGGCAGAAACGGGTGTGTTTCTGGAACTGTTCGGCGATTCATCTTTCATCGTCCGTGAACATCCGACCTGGTTTCCGCAAGGATTTGAGCAGGAAGTCATCGAAGAACTGATTGAGCAGGTCCTGAACGGCAACCGGGCAGATATCAAAAAACTGCGGGAAGAAGCGGCGATCATGATGAGCTGCAAACGTTCGATCAAAGCGAACCATTATCTTCAGAAGCACGATATGGAGCAGCTGCTGCGGGATCTGAAGGATGCGGAACAGCCTTTCACATGTCCTCATGGCCGTCCAGTGATCATCCATTTCAGGACGTATGATGTCGAAAAGATGTTCAAGAGAGTTATGAATTAGAGGAGGCTGGATCAGTTGGAAAGCTATATCCTGTCGATTGATCAGGGAACAACCAGTTCCCGTGCAATTTTATTCAATAAAAAAGGGGAACTGGTCCACAGCTCCCAGAAAGAATTCAAGCAATATTATCCGAATCCTGGCTGGGTCGAGCACAACGCCAGCGAAATATGGGGGACCGTGCTTTCCGTTCTTGCACAGGTATTGACGGAAAGCGGGATCCAGCAGACGCAGATTGCCGGCATCGGCATCACGAACCAGCGTGAAACTACAGTTGTCTGGAATAAAAACACCGGGCAGCCGATTTATCCCGCGATTGTCTGGCAGTCGCGCCAGACGCAGCCGATCATCGGTGAACTGAAAAAATCAGGCGAAGAACAATGGTTCCGGGAAAAGACGGGGCTGCTGCTGGATCCGTATTTTTCCGGAACTAAAGTCAAATGGATTCTTGATCAGGTGGATGGGGCGAGAGAGGCGGCGGAACAAGGCGATTTGCTGTTTGGCACCATTGATTCCTGGCTGATCTGGAAAATGACGGATGGCAAAGTGCATATCACTGATTATTCCAATGCTTCGCGGACTTTGCTCTATAATATCTATAACTTAGAATGGGATGCCGAAATATGTGAGAAACTCGGAATTCCGATGCAGATGCTGCCGGAAGTCAAATCCTCATCAGAAATATACGGTGAAACGGATCCAAGTATTTTCTTCGGACAAAAAGTGCCGATTGCCGGCATAGCGGGCGATCAGCAGGCCGCGCTGTTCGGCCAGCACTGCGTTGAAAAAGGCATGGCCAAAAATACATACGGCACAGGCTGCTTTATGCTGATGAACACGGGCGAAGAACCGGTGAAATCAGACAATGGTCTATTGACGACGATTGCGTGGGGCCTTGACGGCAAAGTGGTTTATGCACTTGAAGGAAGCGTATTTGTGGCCGGTTCCGCCATCCAATGGCTGAGGGATGGCATGCGCATGCTGAAAAACGCTGCGGATTCGGAAGATTATGCGAAGCGGGTGCCTTCTACCGGAGGCGTTTATGTGGTGCCTGCATTTGTCGGCATGGGAACGCCGTACTGGGATTCTGAAGCACGCGGCGCCGTATTCGGTTTGACGAGAGGCACCGAAAAAGAGCATTTTATCCGCGCGACACTGGAGTCACTGGCGTATCAGACGAAAGACGTGCTTGACTGCATGGAGCAGGATTCGGGCACTGAAATCCAGCTTCTCCGGGCGGACGGCGGCGCCGTCGGCAATGCGTTTCTGATGCAATTCCAAAGCGATATCCTGCAAAAAGACGTGGAACTGGCGAGGCTCAATGAAACGACGGCTCTCGGCGCCGCTTATCTGGCGGGCCTTGCCACAGGTTTCTGGAGCGGCCTTGAGGAAATAGGGGAATTGAGTTCCACTCAGAAGGTGTATAAACCGGATATGGAAAAAGCTTACATGGAGGAACTTTATAAAGGGTGGAAAAAAGCGGTTGATGCCACCCGCCATTTCAGCAAATAGAGGGGGATGACTATGTTTTCAGCCAAACTTCGGCAGCAAAGAATTGATGAACTGGATCTTTACCAATTTGATCTCGCGGTCATCGGCGGCGGCATTACAGGAGCGGGGATTGCGCTGGATGCTATTTCCAGGGGCTTGTCGGTTGTGCTGATTGACAAGGAGGATTTTGCATCCGGAACCTCCAGCCGGTCGACGAAACTGATTCACGGCGGTCTTCGTTACCTCAAGCAATTTGAAGTGAAGATGGTGCGCGATGTCGGCCGTGAACGGGAAGTCGTCTACGAAAACGCGGTGCATGTAACTGAACCGCAGTGGATGCTTCTGCCATTCCATAAAGGGGGCACATTTGGGCCTTTCACAACTTCCATTGGCCTGCGGGCCTATGATTATCTGGCAGGCGTCAAAAAAGGGGAACGGCGCAAAATGCTGTCTGCTGCAGAAGCGCTGGCTAAAGAGCCTTTATTGAAAAATGAAGGATTGCAGGGCGGCGGCTACTACGTGGAATACCGGACGGACGACGCCCGGCTGACGCTGGAGATTCTGAAGAAAGCGGCAGAAATGGGAGCACTTTGCCTCAATTACGTCAGAGCGGTGGATTTCCTGTATGATAATGGAAAAGTTTCCGGTGTGGAAGCAGTGTGTTCGGTCACCGGGAAAAAAATAGCGATTTCCGCAAAAAAAGTGGTAAATGCGGCAGGACCGTGGGTGGATGAACTCCGCGACATCGATTCTGCAGCTGCCGACAAACAGATCCGCCTGACAAAAGGGGTGCATATTGTGGTCGAGCGCAAAATTTTTCCGCTTCGGCAGCCGGTGTATTTTGATGCACCGGACGGCCGGATGATTTTTGCCATCCCGCGGGACGATAAAGCCTATATCGGCACGACTGATACTTTTTATGACGGAGATCCTGCAGATGCGGCGGCGGCTGAAGAAGACGTCACCTATCTGCTGAAAGCGGTCACCCATATGTTTCCGACGATAAAACTGGGCTATTCGGATGTGGAATCCACTTGGGCAGGTGTACGTCCGCTGGTGTATGAAGAAGGGAAAAATCCATCTGAGATTTCTCGAAAAGATGAAGTCTGGGAATCCGAAAACGGGCTGATTTCCATAGCCGGAGGAAAGCTGACCGGTTACCGGAAAATGGCCGAAGCCATCGTCGACCGCGTTACAAAATCTTTGGAGAAAAACGGCAGCAAAAAATATGGCAGGTCGGTCACCCGTAAACTGCCATTATCCGGCGGAGACTTCGGAGGTTCACAAAAATTCCCGCGCTTTGTCCATTCCATGGCGCTGCAATCTGAGCAATTCGGACTCAGCCCGGAAGAAGGGCGGATGTTTGCACAATTTTATGGCACCAATGCCGGAAAAGTTTTTGAGCAATACTGGATCCGTTCTGCTGAACCGCACAGTGACGGACTGCCTGATGTGCTGGCAGCTGTTGTGGCCTATGCCATCGAAGATGAAATGGCCATGACACCCAGTGATTTCTTCATCAGGCGGACAGGCGACCTCTATTTCCATATAGCCGATGTCATCCGCTATAAAGAGCAGGTGCTGGATTATATGGCCAAACACTTAAATTACAGTGCGGAACAAAAAGAACGGTTCCGGCAGGATTTACTGGATGAAATTGATAAAGCCACCCGGTTCGGCAGGGGGGTGCTCCAGTGAAGATCACAAAAAGTTTTATGACGGCCTCTGATGGCCATGAAGTTTTTTATGAAGTCTATGAACCTGAAAATCCGAAAGCCCACATCCATATCATCCATGGCATGGCCGAGCACATTGGCCGCTATGAGGAATTCATCCAGTACCTCACGGACCGCGGTTTCGCAGTTTCCGGGCACGACCAGCGGGGGCATGGGCGCACCGCCGAACGAAATGGCGTGGAAGGTTATTTTTCAGAAAAAAATGGATTTGACCGCGTGGTGGAAGACGTCAGTGATGTCCTTTTCGCCGTCCGGCAGCAGATCGGGGAGATGCCGCTTGTGCTGTTCGGCCACAGTATGGGTTCGTTCGTTGCACGACGGTTCATCCAGCTGCACAGCGGCACTGTTTCCCGCGCTGTTTTTTCCGGCACAGGCGGGAACCCGGGCATTGCAGGGCAGCTCGGCATTTTGCTTGCTAAGGCGAAGGGGACACTGAATGGCAAAGACGAGAAAAGTAAAATGCTTGGTTCACTCGTTTTCGGTCCATTCATAAAGGCGTTCAAAGAAGAGGACTCCGTTTTTGCCTGGCTTTCAAGTGATGCCAGTGAAGTTGCGAAATACGAAGCGGATCCGATGAGCGGCTTTGTGTCGACCAATCAGTTTTTTGCCGATCTGATCGGAGGCATGCTGCTGATCAATAAAAAAGAGGAAATCGCTAAAATCCGGAAAGATTTGCCCATTCTGCTGATCGGGGGATCAAAGGATCCGGTGGGGCAAAACGGAAAAGATCTGTTTGCAGCCGCTGCCGATTACAAAAAAGCGGGAATTCAGGAAATCAAAGTGTTTTTAGGGGAAGAAGCGCGGCACGAACTTCTCCATGAAGTGGAAAAAGAACGCTTTTTCCGGGTGATGGCGGATTGGATGGCTGCTTATGATTGATGTGCTGGCCGTTGTCGGGCCGACTGCTTCCGGAAAAACGGCGCTGAGCATCGAATTGGCAAAGGCATTTGACGGAGAAATCATCAATGGGGATTCCATGCAGGTATATCGTGGCATGTCGATCGGCACCGCAAAAGTGAAAGCCGAGGAAATGGGCGGCGTGAAACATCACCTGCTGGATATCAAAGACCCGGAAGAGCCATTTTCAGTGGCGGAATACCAGCAGCTGGTAAGGAATAAAATCGACGAAATTGCAGTGGCCGGAAAATTGCCGATCATTGTGGGTGGCACGGGGCTGTATGTGCAGGCAGTACTGTTCGACTACCGTTTCTCCGAGTCGCAGGTTGATGAAGAATTGCGCGCTGAGTTATATCAGGAACTGGAACAATTTGGACCGGACCATATGCACCGAAAATTAATCGCTCTGGATCCGGATGCCGATATCCATCCGAATAACACAAGAAGAGTGATCCGGGCACTTGAGATTTTAATTGGAAGCGAAGAGAAAGTCGACCGGAGCCGGGCGCTGCAACCAATATATAATGAGTTGGTTGTCGGCATTGATATGCCGAGAGAAGAGTTGTATGAGCGAATTGACCGGAGAGTCGATGGGATGATGGAAGAAGGGCTGATGGAGGAAGTTGCTGCTCTCCATCAAAAAGGGATAAGAGATGTGCAGTCCATCCAGGCCATTGGCTACAAGGAAATTTATGCCTGTCTCGACGGGAAAATGGATCTAGGACAGGCCCTTATACTGCTGAAAAAGAATTCAAGGAATTACGCAAAACGGCAATTGACCTATTTTCGCAACAAATTGCCGGTCTATTGGATTGACGGCCGAAAACCGATGGAGGAAAATATTAAATTAATTCAGCAAATCATGCAGGAAAACAAACGTGAGCGTCGAATTGAAATAATTGGTGAGCAAAAACAAGATCAGGTGAAATAGGGGGATTTTCATGAAACCAGTAAATATCCAGGACGTTTATTTGAATCAGCTGCGTAAAAATAATATTTTTGTTACAGTTTTTTTACTCAATGGCTTCCAATTGAAAGGAACCATTAAATCCTATGATAATTTTACAGTGCTGGTCGAAACGGACGGCAAGCAACAGCTGATCTACAAACATGCAATCTCCACATTTTCACCCGCAAAAGCGGTTTCCATCGAACATCAGGAGTAAAAAGAAAAACCGGCCGCACAAGTGGCCGGTTTTTCAATTGACAGCGGCAAATTTACCCGCTAGGATTTTATAAGAGTCAACTCGTTCGGGGGTGGAAAATATGAAAACGATCACAACTGATGAATTGCAGGAACGCATTGAATCCGGTGAGCAACTGAACATCATCGATGTGCGTGAAACGGAAGAAGTGGCTGCGGGAATGATACCTGGGGCAAAGCATATACCGTTGGGGGAAATCGACATCCGTGCCGATGAGCTCGGTTCCGGTGAGCCGTACTATATTGTATGCCGTTCCGGAGCGCGCAGCGGACGGGCCAGCGATTTCCTGACTGAACAGGGGATAGACGCCATTAACGTTGAAGGTGGCATGCTGGCCTGGAAAGGTGAAACAATCGCCTGAAAAATTCATGTCAATTTAAAACTGCCGCCCGTATAATTAGCCGGGCGGCAGTTTTTTTATCATACAGTAATTTTTCTTGAAGGCAACCGCCACTTATACGTATAGGATAAAACCCGCATTACCAGGATGGCGGCGAAGAGAATATAAAGGGTGAAATCATTGCTGATCAAATCGACACCGATCAGCAAGCCGGCAATTGCGGCCCATACAGCGTAGATTTCCGCTTTCAGTACAAGGGGCTTTCTGCCTGCCAGCAAATCGCGGATGATGCCCCCGCCTGATCCTGTCAGGACAGCAGCTACGATCACTGCATAGACGGGAAGTTCCAGTTCGACAGCATAAAGCGCACCCTGCACGGCAAAAGCCGATAACCCGATTGCATCAAAAAAGTGGCCCCAGCGATTCCACTGGCCAAGCAGGCGATTGGGAAACAGGAAAACCAGCGTGATGGCAGCGAGTGCGAGCTGGAACATCATTTCCTGTTCCCATAAAGCAGATACCGGAACGCCGATCAGCAAATTACGGACTGCACCGCCTCCAAAAGCAGTTACAAAGCCAAGGAGATAAATGCCGAAAACATCATATTCTTCTTCCATCGCAATAATTGCGCCGGATACCGCAAAAGCGATGGTGCCAATCGCACTTAAAACTTCCCATGCCATTCTGTTCCCTCCTGGATTAATAACCTCTATGAATTGTAGCAGAAAAGAGCTCAATTTCAAGTAAGGACCAGAATAGAAGAAATAAACGAAGAACGGAGAAAGTTATGTTAACTACTATGAGATATATAGAAGAAAAAATTCATCATCAACTAAGGCAGGCGGACGAAATCGCCATGATCAATCAGCAAAAAGTGCTGACCGCATTTCACAGCCATAAAGTGAGTGACCACCATTTCAATCCCTCAACCGGCTACGGCTATGATGACGAAGGCAGAGATACACTGGAGAAAGTATATGCGGAGGTATTCAGGGCGGAATCGGCGCTTGTCCGCCCACAGATTATTTCCGGCACCCATGCCATTACAATTTCGTTATTCGGTATTTTACGCCCCGGCGATGAACTTCTTTATATAACGGGAAAACCTTACGATACACTGGAATCCATTGTCTCGGGAGGAGAAAAGGACACCGGTTCGCTGCGTGATTTCGGCATCAGCTACCGTCATATTGACTTGACGGAAGACAATAAACCCGATTGGGGAGAAATCGAAAAAGCGATAAGCCGAAATACAAAAGTTATCGCCATCCAGCGGTCAAGGGGATACGATACCCGTCCTTCTTTTACAATAGATGAAATCGAAGAAATGGTGGCAGAACTCCGGAAGCTGAAACAGGAAGCCATCATTTTTGTCGATAATTGCTACGGTGAGTTTGTGGAAGAACGTGAACCTGTAGAAGCGGGAGCGGATCTGATTGCCGGTTCCCTCATTAAAAATCCGGGAGGCGGCCTGGCGAAAATCGGCGGCTACATTGCGGGTAAAAAGGATTTAGTGGAAAAATGCGCATACCGCATGACTTCTCCGGGTATAGGAGGAGAGGCAGGAGCGTCTCTGAATACATTGCCGGATATGTATCAGGGCTTTTTCATGGCTCCGCATATTGTTTCCCAGGCCTTGAAAGGAGCCATTTTCACTGCTGCATTGCTCGAAGATGCCGGAATGGCAACTACACCGCATTGGTCAGATGAGCGCACAGACTTGATCCAATCAGTTTCTTTTGCCAATGCTGAACAGATGGTGGCATTCTGCCGCACCATTCAGGCCAATTCGCCAGTGAATGCCCAATTTCTGCCGGAAGCAGCCTATATGCCCGGCTATGAAGATGATGTCATCATGGCAGCAGGCACCTTCGTTCAGGGTTCAAGCATTGAACTTACAGCCGATGGACCAATCCGTCCGCCTTACACTGCTTTTGTTCAAGGCGGTTTGACGTATGAACATGTGAAAATAGCAGTTCTGAACTCCGTACAGTATTTGAAATCAAAGGAACTGCTGAAATAAAATATATGTCAGGTAATGTAACATAGGTTTGACAGGAAAACTGACACATGATATTCTTTTATTGTAAGTAAAAAATAAAGGGTGAGCAATATGACGAATCGTGTCCGCCGGTCAATGCCAATTTTGCCGATCAGCATTGTGATGCAGCTTACAGATCTGACCGCGCGTCAAATCCGTTATTATGAAGAACACGGATTAATCAGCCCTGCCAGGACAGACGGCAATAAACGCATGTTTTCATTAAATGATGTGGATGTGCTGTTTGAAATTAAGGATTTCCTCGACCAGGGCCTTAATATTGCCGGCATCAGGAAAATGTTCGAGATGAAAAACCAGCCTCAAAATGTTCTGGCTGAACCGAAAAATCTCAGTGATGAAGATGTGCGGAGAATTTTCCGGGAAGAAATGATGCCAGGCAACAGTTTTAACCGAAACGGCTTCAGACAAGGGGATCTATCCCGGTTCTATCAATAATGCCGGGCTACATAAAACTAATAGGAGAGTGGAAAAAGCATGGGCAAGTATTCCAAGGAAGATATTCAAAGATTAGTTAAGGAAGAAGATGTTAACTTTATCCGACTGCAATTCACAGATATCCTGGGTATCATCAAAAACGTTGAAATTCCGACATCGCAACTTGAAAAAGCGCTGGACAATAAAATGATGTTCGACGGTTCGTCGATTGACGGCTTTGTCCGTATCGAAGAATCCGATATGTATTTGTTCCCGGATCTTGATACGTGGGTCGTATTCCCGTGGATCACTGGCAAAGGGAAGGTTGCCCGTCTTATCTGTGATATATATAATTCTGACGGCACGCCATTCGCCGGAGATCCCCGCAATAACCTGAAGCGTGTCCTGAAAGAGATGGAAGAACTTGGATTCACTCATTTCAACCTGGGTCCTGAACCGGAATTTTTCCTGTTCAAACTCGATGAAAGAGGAGAACCTTCTCTGGAATTGAACGACCACGGCGGCTATTTTGACCTGGCACCTATGGATCTTGGCGAAAACTGCCGTCGGGATATCGTTCTGGAACTTGAGGAAATGGGCTTTGAGATTGAAGCGTCCCATCACGAAGTGGCTCCGGGCCAGCACGAAATCGACTTTAAATACGCCGATGCCCTGAAAGCCTGCGATGATATCCAGACTTTCAAGCTGGTGGTTAAAACAATTGCCAGAAAACACGGACTCCATGCAACTTTCATGCCGAAGCCGTTGTTCGGTGTCAGTGGATCAGGCATGCACATGAACGTATCATTGTTCAAAGGCAATGAGAATGCTTTCCTGGATGAAAATGGAGACATGCAACTGAGTGAAACCGCATTCCAGTTCATGGCAGGGATTCTCGAACATGCGCAAGGCTTTACAGCTGTTACGAACCCGACAGTCAACTCGTATAAACGCCTTGTGCCTGGTTTCGAAGCACCTTGCTACATAGCATGGTCCGGCCAGAACCGCAGTCCGCTGATCCGTATTCCAGCTTCACGCGGCTTGTCGACGCGCATAGAAGTAAGATCGGTCGATCCGGCAGCAAACCCTTACCTGGCCATGGCCGTTCTCCTGGGAGCGGGACTTGACGGGATCAAACGCAAATTGACTCCGCCAAAACCTGTTGACCGCAATATTTATGCAATGAACAAAAAAGAACGCCAGGCAGTCGGAATCGAAGACCTGCCGAGTACATTATATGCAGCGCTGCAGGAACTGCAGGCTGATGATGTTATGGTGAAATCACTGGGAAGCCATATACTGAACAACTTTGTGGAAGCGAAGGAAATCGAATGGGATATGTTCAGAACAACCGTGCACCCATGGGAACGTGAACAGTACTTGAAGATGTATTAATGGGACCGGCCGCAGAAGCTTACCAGCTTCTGTGGTTTTTTTCTTTATAAATTGGTGCAATAAGGAATTTTTTATTGTAATCTGGATATTAGAGGAAGAACCGGGATATCAAGTTTATTCTATTTGAAAGACCGGTGCTCATACTCCAGGAGATTGAGCTAAAGGGGAGAGGTACGTGTTTGAAACGTGGTTAGACTTTAAGGGAATTTTTGGGAGAAACGACCGTGATGATAATTCGTGTGACGGTTGCGGCACCGAAGACTTTGATTTATTGTGCAAGGAAAAAGAGGACGATGGGCAATCCAAGGCCGCAATTTTCATCTGCAAGAATTGCGGGCAGCAGAAAAGAATTGCCTACAGTGAAATTGAAGAGCCTGCAATTAAGATTAATACTGAATGAGAGCGGGTATAATATCTTATGCCACCCGGTTTAATAACTCGTACTGAATTTTCTTTGTACGCAAAGAAAATTTTGTTGGAGGTGATTAAATGGGGAGAATCCATGGGATTAAAAATCTGATCACTTACTTAAAGTCAGTGGATTATCCGCTGTCTGAACAGGAAATCAATGGATTTTTAGAGGCAAAGACAATCCCGCACAGCAGACCTTATGGCGATCTTATCGTTTTTGAATGCTCCCATATTGAATGGTGGGTAGATCTGCAGCGAAATAAAGAAAGTAAATCTTGACGCATTAAATGCAAAATCTCTTTTGTCGCCTGAAACTTAGGGCAGCAAAAGAGTTTTTGTCTGAAGCAGGAATATTCCACCTGATTTCCAGTTCTTTATCCATGTATGCTAAACTAATGGAGAGAGATGGATACTGTAGACAGGAGGCAATACGATGAAAAACTTCCAGCTTGAATTCTTTTTTGATCAAGGAAACACTTTGATCCACCAAGTTAAAGCAACAAGCAAAGAGTCTGCGTTAAGCGGCATACCCACAAATGGCACATATGAATTCCAGGGTGCATCAGATAATAAGGCTTACCGCATTACCATCAATTTAGTAAAATATATTATAGTATCAGAGTTATAATGAATATCAGAATAAAAATAAGAGCCGCAGGGGCGTTCCCCTGCGGCTCTTTTTTTGCTCTTAATGAATCTGGCGGTATACGCCGACAACTTTTCCGAGTATGGATACTGTTTCGACGATAATGGGATCCATTGAAGAATTTTCCGGCTGAAGACGGAAATAATTGTCTTCACGGAAGAAGCGTTTGACTGTTGCTTCATCTTCTTCGGTCATCGCCACCACGATGTCGCCATTATTTGCCGTTTGCTGCTGCTTGACGATAACATAATCGCCATTCAGTATACCGGCTTCGATCATACTTTCACCCATGATTTCAAGCATGAAGATGTGATCGTCTTCTGTACCGTAGGACTGTGGAAGCGGGAAATATTCCTCTACGTTTTCGATTGCTGTAATCGGTTGCCCGGCTGTAACTTTACCGATGAGCGGCACATGCAGAACAGGGCTTTTGTCTATCAGGGCTTCATCCGTGGAAATGACTTCAATCGCTCTTGGTTTAGTGGGGTCACGGCGTATGAGGCCCTTGCTTTCAAGTCTGGCCAAATGGCCGTGGACAGTGGAACTGGATGCCAGACCAACTGCTTCCCCAATTTCACGGACGGATGGTGGATATCCCTTTTTTTGTACTTCATCTTTAATGAAAGTCAAAATATCTTCCTGGCGCTTCGATACTTTCTTCAACAGTTTCACCTCTTTTATTGGAATTCCTTGTTTTCTAGTTTTATTATAGCAACTTGGTCATTGAAATGCAAACATAGGTTCGAATTTTACCTTGACAAAAACACCTGTTCGCATTAATATAAGAACATATATTCCGAACATACATTCCTGGAGGCGATATTTATGGCAACACTGCAAAAAAACTCTTTTGTAATCCTATTTTTCGCTTTAATTCTTTTGCTTTCATTTTATTCCGTGTTCTCCCATAATAATGATCAGGCCCGGATGGTGCAGCTCAAAATCGAACAGGGTGACACCCTGTGGACATTGGCTGACGAATTCAGCGGCAATACTCCCCATCATGAATGGATTGATGAAATTATGAAGGAGAACCAATTGGATGCTCCTGTGATTACTGCCGGTCAAACGCTGGCGATTCCAGAAAAGCATCTTAAATTTGCTCCGGACCAAAATCTCAAACTGGCGAGTGATTCAGAATGAAGAAAAAAGCCTATATTTATTGCCGGGTAAGCACTGATAAAGAAACTCAGGAAACTTCCCTTGAACGGCAGGAAGAAGAATTGATGAAGTTCGCTTTTGAGCAGGGCTATCTGGTTGAACAGGTTTTCCGTGATCAGTACAGCGGTTATGAAATGGACAGGGACGGGTTATTGGAAATGCTCAACAGCATCAAAACTGAAAAGTTGGATGCTGTATTTGTGCAGGACGAGACACGTCTCGGCAGAGGCCATGCGAGAATCGCATTATTGCATGTAATGAAGAAATACGGCGTGGATGTCTATACATTATCTGACCAGGGACAGATCGCGCTGAACGATATGGATGATATGGTGCTTGAAATTCTTGCCATCGTCGAAGAATATCAGCGCAAAATACATAATGCCAAAATCAAGCGCGGTATGAGGCGGGCGGTTGAAAATGGCTATAAACCCGAAAAAAACCTGAAAGGAAAAGGCAATCCTCAGGGAAGGGAAAGGCTTGAATTGCCGCTTGACCAGATCGTCAGCCTGAAAAACAATGGATTGACTTTCCATGAGATTGCGGTAACACTTGAAGGCTTCGGCTATAAAGCGAGCAAAGCCACAGTCCACAGGCGCTACAGAGAGTTTCAGCAAATGTCCCAAAACTAATTTCTTGCAACTGCCTTTCTATTTTTATACCATATGAAGAGGGAAGGGTGGATGTATGATGTTAGTACCAGACAAAATGAAACGTATTAATGAACTTGCGAAAAAGTCCAAAACCGACGGTTTATCGATTGAAGAAGCGAAAGAGCAAAGCGCCTTGAGACAGGAATACCTGACCACTTTCCGCAAGACGATGCGCGGCACAATTGAAAATGTAACGATCATCGATCCGAATGGAGACGATGTGACCCCTGAAAAGGTCAAAAATAGCCGGGAGAATAAGTATTTGAATTAATACTTATTCTCTTTTTCGTTGTATTCTTTTCCGGAGTTTACTAAACTAGATAAGGAATGAATTTTGTATCAGAAAGGGTGTTACCATGTCTAATCATACAGACCAACTGGCAGTAACCACAATCCGCACATTATCCATAGATGCGATTGAAAGAGCGAATTCCGGACATCCCGGCTTGCCGATGGGAGCAGCTCCAATGGCATATACATTATGGACCAAACACATGAACCACAATCCGAAAAATCCGGAATGGTTTAACCGTGACCGTTTTGTTTTATCAGCAGGGCATGGCTCCATGCTGCTGTACAGTTTGCTTCATTTAAGCGGTTATGGACTGGAAATGGATGAAATCAAGAATTTCCGCCAATGGGATTCCAAAACACCCGGGCATCCGGAATATCACCATACTGTTGGAGTGGAAGCGACGACGGGACCGCTTGGACAAGGCATCGGAATGGCAGTCGGCATGGCGATGGCTGAAAAGCACCTTGCTGCAATATACAATAAAGAAAACCTGAATATCGTCGATCACCATACTTTTGCGTTATGCGGAGATGGTGACTTGATGGAAGGTGTGGCTGGTGAAGCGATTTCACTTGCGGGTCACCTCAAACTGAACAAACTGGTTGTTCTTTATGACAGCAATGATATTTCACTTGACGGTGAACTCAGCATGAGTTTTTCCGAAGACATCCGTAAACGCTTCGAGTCTTACGGGTGGAACTATCTGCGCGTCGAAGACGGCAACGAACTGGATGATCTTTCGGCAAAAATCGCAGAAGCGAAACAATCATCCGACAAACCGACTTTGATTGAAGTGAAAACAGTCATCGGCTACGGAGCTCCGAACAAATCCGGTAAAGCGGATGCGCACGGTGCACCACTTGGCGAAGATGAGATGAAATTGGTAAAAGAATATTATAAATGGACTTTTGATCAGGATTTCCACGTACCTGATGAGGTCTATGAAACATTCAGGAAAGCTACCGACGAACTTGGCGGCAAAGCTGAAGCTGAATGGAATAAACTGTTCGAACAATATGAAACAGAGCATCCGAAACTCGCAGAGCAGCTGAAAGCGGCCATCCGCGGCGATCTTCCTGAAAACTTCGAATCGGAATTCCCTGAATATGAAGTGGGCAAAAAACAGGCAACACGTTCTTCTTCAGGCGATATGGTCAACGCAATTGCCAAAACTGTTCCTTCATTCTTCGGAGGAAGCGCTGATTTGGCGGGATCGAACAAAACGAATATCAAAGGCGGCGGAGATTTCGATGCAGAAAATCCGGCCGGCCGCAATATCTGGTTCGGTGTCCGTGAATTCGCGATGGGCACGGCTTTGAACGGTATGGCGCTGCACGGCGGCCTTCATGTTTTCGGCGGCACATTCTTCGTATTCAGCGACTATGTACGTCCGGCAATCCGTTTGTCCGCATTGATGGGCTTGCCTGTCACTTACGTCTTCACGCATGACAGTGTGGCTGTCGGCGAAGATGGACCAACCCACGAGCCGGTCGAGCATTTGGCTTCACTTCGTGCAATGCCAAACCTGAACGTGATCCGTCCCGCAGATGCCAATGAGACGAAGCAGGCCTGGAAATTGGCGCTTACAGCTAAATCCCAGCCAACTCTGCTTGTATTGTCACGCCAGGATCTGCCGGTTCTTGAAGGCACAGGCGAACTTGCAGCTGAAGGCGTTGAAAAAGGTGCTTATGTAATTTCCGGCACTGAAAATCCGCAGGCAGTATTGCTTGCGACCGGTTCTGAAGTGAGTCTGGCAGTTGCGGCACAAAAACAATTGGCAGAAGAAGGCATTGCTGTATCGGTTGTTTCCATGCCATCATGGGACCGCTTTGAGAAACAGGACAAAGCATACAAGCAGTCTGTAATTCCGCCAACTGTGAAAAAACGCCTTGCAATTGAAATGGGTGCATCATTTGGATGGGACCGCTACACAGGCGATGAAGGGGATATCCTTGCAATCGACCGCTTCGGAGCAAGTGCACCAGGCGAACGCATTATGCAGGAATTCGGATTTACTCCTGAAAACGTAGTGGCAAGAGTTAAAAATCTGATCAACGAATAATTTCTGGGCGGGAGCAAATTTGCTCCCGTTTTTATATGCAGGCTGTGTCTTTTTTCTTTTGGCAAGGTTATGGTCAGTGAGCTTCTTTTATAGTATAATTTTTTGGGTGCACTATTTTATTTACGCAACACGAGGGAGGTAATATATTTGTTGGATACATGGATCTGGATCGTAATCGTGATTTTCGCTTTACTCGCAGGTGTTGCTCTTGGATTCTTCATTGCACGACGTTATATGATGAAGTATCTGCAGGACAATCCACCGATTAATGAAGAAATGCTCCGCATCATGATGATGCAGATGGGACAAAAACCATCTCAAAAGAAAATCAATCAAATGATGGCTCAAATGAATAAAGCGGCTACTAAGCCTGAGAAAAAAGAAAAAGCGGTAAAAAAATAAAAGGCACTCATGTGAGTGCTTTTTTATTTCGTTGATTTATACTTATAATTATGTTATGTAAACTAAAATGCTGAAAGTAAAAATGGTAAGTAATCGATATTGCGCAAAACAGCTTCG
>NZ_JRGN01000342.1 GCF_000775575.1 Planococcus sp. CAU13 | reverse complement strand
CTTCGAGACATGAAAGGGCGTTGCATCGCTTCGCTGTTTTGTCGCAAGAGATTGGTCCAAATCTCTTTGAACCAATCTCTCACTGTCGCTTTTCTTTTTAGGTTTTGAAAAACAAGCACAAGGGGATAGGAAGAAGGACACATAAAATTTGAATGGAGGCAAAAGTATGGATACAAGGGGTTATTTCAATAATTTCATGAACGCGCTTCCTGAAATCCTTTTGGCGATTCTTGTTCTTATTATCGGTTATATTGCAGCCAAAATGGTAGAGAAAGCGGTTTACAGATTATTGGACCAATCGAAACTGGACGAAAAGGCAGGGATGAACCAGCAGAAATACAGCCTGTCGAAAATCATCAGCAAAATCGTCTTTGTGCTCATTCTGCTGTTCACACTGGCAATATTCTTTAACATCCTGAACCTTGGAGCGGTCGGAGCACCATTTATGGGAATCTTCGATAACCTCTCAGGTGCGTTCCTTGGCATTCTTAAAGCCGGTTTGATCCTGTTATTGGCATGGGTTCTGGCCACAGTCGTAAAACGGCTGATCTTAACCGCAGGCCGGAAATTCGATTTCGGCAAAGTGTCGAAAAAGACCGGAGCCTCAAAAAATGACACGGTGAAATGGACGGAAGCCGCAGCGAACATTGCATTCTATCTGATCTTGCTGTTATTCCTGCCGGCGGTACTCAGTGCTTTGAATATTCAGGGGCTGAGTGAACCGTTCGCGAATATGCTGGCAAGTGTGCTGAACTTCATACCGAAATTGGTCGGTGCAGCGGTCATCTTTGCAATCGGATGGATTGCAGCGACAATCGTCCGGAAAATTCTTTCCAAATTCCTGGAGTCGATCGGCACAGACCGGCTGGCAGCCAAACTCAAAATTTCCCAATTCTTCAACGGGACCAGTGTTTCCAATGTCATCGGCCTCATTGCGTTCGTTCTGATTATGCTGCCTGTGGCAATTGCGGCGCTTGAAGTGCTTGCCCTTCGCGGAATTTCTGAACCGGCAATTGCCATGCTGAATGACATCCTCGGTATGATCCCGAATATTATTGTGGCGATACTGCTGATTCTTGCAGGGATTATCATCGGGCGCTGGGTCAAAGATTTCGTTGTCCGGTTGATGAGAAATCTTGGAGCCGACTCTTTGACTGAAAAGATGGGAATGAATAAAACAGCGGATCCGGCTACAGATCCATCTGCTTATTCAATTGCTAATATCATCGGGATTGCGGCACAGGTATTCATCATCCTGTTATTCACAGTTGAAGCGCTGCAATTACTGAACCTTGAATTTATGGTATCGCTGGCAACCGGCATCTTTGCTTATATTCCGGCTGTCATTGCGGCATTGGTCATTCTCGCTGTCGGCTTCTGGCTTGCAAATCTGGCTGAAGATTTTATCGGCAGTGTCTTCAAAAAATCTTCCGGCGGGCCACATGTCCTTCGTTATGTAGCGAAATACGCTATTCTGGCATTCGCTTTCTTTATGGCGCTGGATCAGCTTGGCATTGCGGCATCCATCATCAATTCAGCCTTTATCCTGATTCTGGGAGGAGCCGCGCTGGCGTTTGGCCTTGCATTCGGACTTGGCGGCAGAGAACATGCCGCGCGTTATATGGATCGTATGGAAAATAGTTTGAAAGATACTGAAGTGGATAAAGAACAATGGGAAGAGAAGAAGAGAGAGACGGAAGCAAAGAAAGTCGGGCTTGAAAAAGAAGCGAAAGCGGCCGTCGATCCGATTGTGGAAAAAACTTCACCTGATGAAAGGCATCCGTTTGAAGGTCCGTCAAACACCTCAACACCAAAAACATCAACTGATTTACCGAAGAATTTCAATAAGGATGCACACGATAATTGGAACGGGCGCAACCGTAATATGGACGACCCGTTTAATGGAAAATAAATAGAAACAAAAGAAAAAGGCGGCCGCGGCTGCCTTTTTCTGTTTGCTTTTTGCACTTTTCTCTGTCTGGACTCCAACGGCCCAGCTCTTCGGGTCATA
>NZ_JRGN01000126.1 GCF_000775575.1 Planococcus sp. CAU13 | reverse complement strand
ATCCGTGTTCCAGGAGCCACTCGTTTTTTTCAATGGCGATTCCACTGTCCATGCCCGTTAACGCTGACAGTTCGCCCCCGCTTTCATTGTAAAGCTGGAGAAGGGCCAAAAATTCCCCTTCATAAAGCGGCACTTCTTCCCATTTCGCCTGGTAAATCGCATCCCGCCATGGATAAAGGGCGCTCCTCATCTCTTTCAGCACGCCCAATTGCGCTAAACCGGCGTCATCCAAAAGGCCGTCCATCTGGTCCTCAGACAGCCTTTCGATGGATTGGCCCACTTCCCCATTGATCGCTTCGGTCT
>NZ_JRGN01000326.1 GCF_000775575.1 Planococcus sp. CAU13 | reverse complement strand
CCCCCCCAGTCGGCCCATCTTCAATGCGATGATATCTCCCGCCTGCATCTCGATCATCCGCTCCACATCGTGCAGGCTTTTAATGCTTTCATCCAGGCAAATTGGGGTTTTCATCATTCGCTTTGCTTTTGCATGAAGCTCCCATTCGTGTTCAGCAAAAGGCTGTTCAATCAAAGTGAAGCCAATATCATCAAAATCCTTCAGCCGATTCATAGTCTGTTCAGAAAACCCGCCGTTGGCATCCGCAAAAAACAGAATATCCGGATAGCGCCCAACCGCCTCTTTAAGAATGTCCACATCCAAAGCCGGAGATATCTTAATTTTGACTCGGCTGTATCCTTTGGCAGCTGCAGCTTCTATTTCATGCAGCAGCTCTTCAGGTTTTGCCGCCACCACGATACCTGCTCGGATTTCCTGCTGCGTGCCGCCGATATACTGCCATAATGGGAGCCCATCGTGTTTCGCAAAAAGATCCCACACAGCCATTTCAATCGCTGCTTTGGCCATGCTATTCCCTTTAACGACCGCGAAAATCGCCTGCACTTCCGCTGGACCAGATAATTCTTTTCCCAGCAATAATGGCTTCAGCACGCGCGCCATAACGAAGGCGCAGCCCTCAACCGTTTCCTCCGTATACCAGGGCGTCGAAAAAGCCACACATTCCCCGTAAGCTTTTATGCCTCTGTCAGATTCGACAGTCACGATAATGGATTCCCGCTCAGTAACCGTCTGCAGCGACGTGACAAAAGGTTTCTTCAGTTCTTTTTTAATTCGCTCAAACCGGATGTCCTGTATGGTCAAACCCATGATTTCAGCTCTCTTCTCAGCACTTTATTGGAAGCATTGCGCGGCAGTGCTTGGACTGCGCGGATCAGTTTCGGAATCTTATAACCCGCAATCTGCAGCCTCAGGTATTCTCTCAAACTGTCCATTGAAATCTCTTCATTCAATACAATAAAAGCTGCAGGCACTTCTCCCCATTGTTCATCCGACATGCCGCAGACTCCTGCTTCACGAACAGCCGGATGTCCAAGCAGCACTTTCTCGATTTCCGCCGGATAAATATTTTCGCCTCCGGATACGATCAGATCCGAACGCCGGTCAACCACAAACAGGAAGCCTTCTTCGTCCACATAACCGATATCACCGGTATGGAACCAGCCGTCCTGCTCCACTTCACGGTCCGCATATTTGCCGATATAACCCGGTGTCACCTGCGGCCCTCGAATCTGAATCTCGCCTTTATCACCGGGCGCTTCATTTTCCCCGATTTGGATCTGGTATAAAAATAAAGGCTTGCCGGATGATCCGATTTTCCGTTTCGCATCAGCGGGCTGCAGCGTCGTCGTCTGTGAAGATGTTTCTGTCATGCCATATGTCTGCAGCATCGAGATCCCGAAATTCTCTGCCCGTTCAATATAGGACACTGGAACCGGCCCCCCACCTGCCAGCATCACTTTGAATTTTGGCGAAACCTCCAGACCTTTCGTTTCGAGCTCATTTAAGATCCGCTCCAAAGTCACTCCAACAACTGACATGTGGGTAACTGTTCCCTCACTTAATTCCTCCGCACACAGTTCTGCATCAAATTTAGGATAGAGCCGTACGCCCATTCCATAAATCAGCGACCGCATCAAAATCGAAAAACCGCTGATGTGGAATAGGGGCATGACGCAAAGCCAAACATCTTCAGGAGAGATGCCGATATTCAACGCTGACGAAACAGCACTTGAGAAATGGTTCTGTACCGTCTGCCGCACACCTTTTGGATATCCAGTTGTGCCGGACGTGTACATAATCGAAATCGTCCGGCTCTCCTGCCATTCCGGAACGGAAATAAATTCAGCAGACTCTGCTTTTTTTATTTCACTAAAAAGGATTTTATTGCCGAAGCTGATTTTCTCCTGCAATTCTTCATCCACCAGCAGATAGGATGCAGCTGAATCTTCCAATTGATAGTCAAGTTCCGCTGCTGAAAGCCGCTCATTCAGCATGACCATTTCACAGCCGATATGCAGGCAGGCATACATGACGAAAACCGATTCCGGATGTGATTTGGCGAGAATGGCAACTCTTGATTCAGCTGCGATGCCGAGCAAAGACAATCGTCCTGCGTAATCGAGGGAGATGCCGTTGATTTCCGAGAAAGTCCACTGCTCCTCGCCATATGATAGCGCTATTCGGCTGCCGCTGAGATGTGCCCGCTGGCTCAGCCAATTCGGATAGCTCATTTTCAAAATCCCTTTCCTTAAAGCCGTCTTTACAATTACAGCTTCTTTTCTAAAATGATTTTTGGTTCCCCTGTTTTGTCCGTATAAGTTCCGATAACATCGAATCCCTCACGGATATTGAGAAGCAGCATATTGCGCCATTTATTCTTGGTATGGGTCTGGACAGAGGCATAGCCCTCTTTCCGGGCGTAATCGTGCTGCCGCTCCATCAAATCACGCGCTATCCCCTGATGTCGATGACTTTCATCGACACCACCCAGCCAGCTGTAGAATTGCTCACGATTCAAAGCATAACCGATTTTATACCCCACCAGCTTTTCAGCATCCATCGCCAGATCAATACGCAACTTCGGCTTTTCCGCCATTCTTCCAGCTAAATCATCCGAACTGCCAAAGATTCTTATGTGCAATGAAACCACTTGATCCATTAAATCTCCTGCCATCATTTCCGTAAAGCTCTTGTAGTGAATCGACATCACTGCCACTCTCCATTCATTACTAAAAAAAGCTGCCCCCGGAAGGACAGCTTTCAATTATTGATGATCAAGGGAAACGCGGGAATTGGCCGAAGTCAGGTTTGCGCTTCTCTTTGAACGCATCGCGTCCTTCTTTCGCTTCGTCTGTTGTATAGTATAGAAGTGTTGCGTCACCAGCCATTTGCTGAAGTCCAGCAAGGCCGTCCGTATCTGCATTCATCGCTGCTTTTACGAAACGAAGTGCAGTCGGGCTCATTTCAAGCATCTCTTCGCACCATTTCACCGTTTCATCTTCAAGCTGCTCGTAAGGCACCACTGTATTCACAAGTCCCATATCAAGCGCTTCCTGAGCGTCGTACTGACGGCACAGGTACCAGATTTCACGAGCTTTCTTGTGGCCGATGATGCGCGCCAGGTAACCTGAACCGTAACCAGCGTCAAAAGAACCAACGCGCGGTCCTGTCTGGCCGAAACGTGCGTTGTCAGCAGCAATCGTCAAATCACAAACAACATGCAGTACATGTCCTCCGCCAATTGCATATCCTGCAACCATCGCAACAACCGGTTTCGGAATAACACGGATCAGACGCTGAAGGTCAAGCACGTTCAAACGTGGAATCTCATCTTCTCCAACATAGCCGCCGTGACCGCGAACGGATTGGTCTCCGCCTGAACAGAAAGCTTTCTCGCCTTCCCCTGTCAAAACAATAACGCCAACTTCTGAATTATCGCGTGCGCGTGAAAACGCATCGATCAATTCATGCACCGTTTTCGGACGGAATGCATTGCGGACCTCCGGACGGTTGATCGTAATCTTCGCGATTCCGTTATAAATTTCGTATTTAATATCTTCATATGTACGTTCAGTTACCCATGCACGTGTCATGATTTTCCTCCTAAAAATTCTTATTTAAATACTCCCTTACTATTGTAGCAAATTCATCCGGTTTTTCCACATGTAACGCATGCCCCGCCACAATCTCCCTGTGCACAGCCTGCGGCATCAGCAGCACCATCTCTTCAGCAATCGCCGTAAACTTTGTATCCAATTCCCCTGTCACCAATAAAATCGGAAGTTCCAGCTGGCTGATTGCTTCCCAATACGAATCCTGTGAGCCCGTCCCCATACCGAGCAAACTGTTTGCCAGACCAGTAGGATTCTGCGCCAGCCGCTCTGCTCTGACAGCCGCTTTCACAGCTTCCGGCAATGTCTTCTGCGTCTTAAATAGAGGAATCTTCTCCCAGCTGTCGACAAATGAATCAATTCCGCCGGACAGGATCCGTTCGGCAAGAAGCCTGTCGCTTTTTCTTCTGTCGGCCCGCTGCTGCTCCTCTTTTAAACCGGGCGATGCACTTTCGAGTATCAAAGCACTCAGCAGTTCAGGATACGTGCACGCATAGGCCAACGCAACACGGCCCCCCATCGAGTAACCGGCCAGCGCAAAATCCTGAAGATCCAGCCGCTCAAATAAGAGTTTCAAATCCCGAAGCTGCAGCTCCATCGAAAAACGTTCCGGATCCGCCGTACTGTCAGTTTTCCCGTGGCCAATCAGATCAATCAGCACCAGTTTATAATCTGTAAAATACGCTTGCATATTTCGCCACGTATTTGAGCTGCCGGTGAAACCATGGAGAAAAACCAGCGCCTGATCTTTATCTTCATTTAAAATCTCAATGTGATAATTGACGCCTTCAATCTCCAGTTTCATTGGCCATCCAGCTCCTCAGTAAGGAGATTCCACAATTCCCGGTGCACCCGCACATTTGTTTCGCGGTCCGTAAACACCTCAATAATTTTAACTGCCTTTTCTTTTGGCGTGCGCAATGCCGAACGCAATTGCTCTTTTGTTTCAACCGCTGCATACTCTGCATCGTACATCCGTGCAGCATCCTCAAACTTCAATCCTGTCGGTGTCCCGAACAGCTCTTCAAAATAACGTTCTTCCTGTGATTGAGGCAAGTAAGAGAAAATTCCGCCCCCATCGTTATTCATCACTACGACAGTCAAATTCGTCTCCTGCATTTTCGAAGCGATTAAACCGTTCATATCATGCAAAAAGGACAAATCCCCGATGAACAAAAACGCCGGACGCTGTTTCGCAGCCTGAACACCCATCGCCGTAGATACGACCCCGTCAATACCGTTCGCACCCCGATTACCATAAATCATCACATCACGTGCCGTCGTTTTAAAATACGTATCCGTGTCCCGGATCGGCATACTGCTGCTGACGATCAAATCGCACCCGTCCAGTTCATCAAAAAGAACCTTCGCCAGCACCCCTTCATCCAATTTTTCATTGCAATGAAGTTCTGCCAGTTCCCAGAACAACTGTGATGCGGATGTCCACTTTTCGGTGTAGGGATTAGCCGGTTTTGGCGACATCTCCATAAGCCACAGCCCGGATGCTGAAGCCTGAATATGATGGGTTACAACAGACTGTGCATCACGCATCATCGGCGATTCATCAAAAACAGCGTAAATTTCAGGTTTTACAGCGGCGAGATAAAGAGTCAAAGGTTTTGAAACCGGCTGTGGCCCAATGCGGATTACAGCTTCAGGCACCATTTTCTCTTTAAAAGCTTCACTCTTCAATATCGCATCGTAACTGTCAATAATAAGATCCCTGCAGCTTTCATCGATATTTCCCCGAACATTCGACAACGGATCAGCAAGTACCGGCCAATTCAGCTTTCTTATAAAAGCCCAAAATTCCGGTGGCAATATTTCTGTCATTTCTCCTATCACCAGCAGCCCTTTTTCAGTCTGGACAGCACCCTCTATAAAATTTTGAATGGATGGGGACAAGAGAGATTCATTTTTCAGATGCGTTATTTCGCCTGGACTGTCATTCTGCTGCTCGAAATCCAATACTAAAGGTTCACGAAATGGCACATTCAGATGGACAGGACCTCTCGGCTCTGACACAGCGCTTTTGACTGAACGATGAAGATGTCGGACAAGAAAGTCCAAACGGTTTTCCTCTTCCGGCATCGGCAAATCAACTGACCATTTTACATGTGAACCAAACAGGTTGATCTGATTAATCGCTTGCGGCGCCCCGACTTCGCGAAGCTCATGCGGCCGATCCGCCGTTACGACGATTAATGGAATTCTTGCATAGAAAGCTTCCACAATGGCAGGGAAAAAATTCGCTGCAGCTGTTCCCGATGTGCAGAGAAGCATCACAGGTTCTCCCGAAGCTTTCGCCATGCCCAGCGCGAAATAAGCCGCCGATCGTTCATCAATCTGGCGGTAGACCGTAAGTTTTTCTTCTTTCATACATGCATAAGCCAGTGGTGTCGACCTTGACCCAGGACTTATCACCACATTTCTGACGCCCTGGTTCACGAGACTGTGTGTGAACGCAGATACGTATTCAGTTAAATATTTACGATTCGTCACTTAATTGACCTCCCAAAGCACGAAGCATCGGACGGAACTTCACCCATGTCTCAGCATACTCTGACTCTGGAGTGGAATCTTCTACTATTCCGCCTCCCGCATATAAATAAGCTTCTTTTTTATCCAGCAATGCCGAACGGATGGCGACAGCAAATTCTCCGTTCCCTTTCGCATCAATCCAGCCGATTGGGGCAGCGTAAAAGCCCCTGTTCATGGTCTCATATTGCCTGATCAGACTCATAGCTGATTGTTTCGGTTCTCCTCCAAGCGCCGGTGTCGGATGAAGATCGCGAACAAGATCAATGAGACTTGATCCTTCTTTTAATTTCCCTTCAACTGGCGTGTATAAATGTTGAATATCTCTTATTTTCATAAGTTTCGGCTTTTTCGGGACTGTCTTTTCACTGCAATGCGCTGTGAAAACTTTACTGATCATATCAACGACATATTGATGTTCAGAGCGGTTTTTTCTGTCATTCAGCAGTTCATTGCCAAGTTCCAGATCTCTTTCCATCGTTTTGCCTCGCGGCGTGGAACCTGCCAGTCCTGCAGAAAGAGCCGAACGGTCTTCAACTTTTACAAGCCGCTCAGGAGTTGCACCAAAAAAGAATTGATCTTTTGCTTCCAGACCGAACAAATAACTTTCTGGCTGCTCTTTTGATACTTGATACAGTGCAGATGAAGCCAAAAGATTTTTTGAGAAATCAAGTCGTAATACGCGGGCGATAACCACTTTTTCCGCCTGTTTCGCTTTAATCACATTTGTCACTTTTTCAATAGAAGAAAGATACGATTCCTTTTTCAGTTCTTCTCTCCCGGTAACTATGGGTTTTCTATAAGTGACCGGTTCAGAAACCTGCGCAGCGTGAATCAGCTTGTCACGCTCGTTTCTCAAAGAATCAAATTCCCTGAAAGTGTCTTCTCTTTTTGTTATAAGATGAATACTTATATATGCGCGTTCATTTTTTAGAACCAGCTGAAATGTAGGCACTGTAAAATAGGCTTCCGGAAAATGGTGCCAAACACTTTTAGTTTTGTTTAAAGGATCAAAGGAAAATCCGCCGAACAGCACCGGTTCGACAAAAGATTCTTCATTGACGATTTGTTTGCATAAGCTCTGCCAATTACTCTTAATGTCTTCAAACCGTGACTGGTGATTTTCAGCTGCCAATACATGCGCGTGGCCAAGACCGACGATGGTATGTGTTTTCTCGGGATTTTGCCAGAAAAAGCGTTCCCCTTTAAATCTTTTTTCGCCTGCCTCGAAAAACGCCAGGGCAGATATTCTTGCCACTTCAATTGTTTCTGTGTAGAAATGGTATGCAATATAACGTGAATTATCATGTTTTTCGGCAGATGAATACTGTTGTCGATTCATCAAATTACCTCCGTTTATTTAATAACTTCCATAAAATCAGGAGAAGCTTTACTCTTTTTAATCTCTACCCTCTATCATACTCTTTTCTGCTAAATTCGGCACAACATTTGCTGCCATATAGCTGTATTTGCAGTACAATATAATAGGAAAGAATTAAAGGAGAGGTATAGAATGACACAAACGATTCAAGCGGACAACGGATGGCGCGTCTGGTGGCAGCTCACCCGACCTCATACTTTGACCGCCGCTTTCGCTCCAGTTTTTCTGGGCACAATGATTGCAATAAGAGACACACATATTGACTGGCTGTTATTTACTGCCATGCTGGTGGCCAGTTTACTGATCCAGGCAGCTACCAATATGTTCAATGAATATTACGATTTTGCACGAGGGCTGGATAACGAAAACTCAGTAGGCATCGGCGGAGCAATAGTGCGCAATGGTGTAAAGCCCCAAACTGTCCTGAGACTAGCTTTTTTGCTTTATGCGATAGCCGGAGTCATCGGAATTTATATCTGTTACCAGACAAGCTGGTGGCTGCTGGTTGTAGGCGGAATAGCAATGATAATAGGTTACCTGTATACAGGCGGACCCTATCCAATTGCCTATACGCCATTTGGTGAATTATTTTCCGGACTGTTTATGGGATTCCTTATTGTTTTGATCGCCTTCTATATTCAAACCGGCACCATTACGGCAGATTCGATTTTATTATCCGTGCCAAGTACGCTCCTGGTGGCTGCGATCATGATGGCCAATAATATCAGAGACATTGTCGGAGATGCCGCAAGCGGCAGGAAAACTCTGGCAATTCTTGCTGGCAGATCAGCTGCGGTTAACATCCTGTTAAGTTTCTTTGTACTATCATATGTATGGATTGTTATTCTTGTTGTCTTTGGAATAATAACTCCCTGGGCATTGCTGGTTTTCCTGAGTATTAAAAAGCCGGTTAAAATTATCAATATCTTCAAGCGCCATACAGAACCATTAAAAGTTATGCCAGCTATGAAAGATACCGGTATTACTAATACCCTCTTTGCTTTATTGTTAGCAATTGGTTTACTGATCGGTCATATTTTCTAAAAACTACGAAAGCATCTCTTGAATGAGATGCTTTTTCTTTTCGTATTATTCAATAAAAAAAGCTGAAATGATTATGTATGGAAAGTATGCAGCTGCATTAATGAAGCAGTTCAATACCTTTCAATATTATTTTTGGCCAATAAAAAAATGCCATGCAAATTAATGCATGACAATTTTTGTATGACCCCTACGGGATTCGAACCCGTGTTAC
>NZ_JRGN01000284.1 GCF_000775575.1 Planococcus sp. CAU13 | reverse complement strand
GCTTTCCGCGGGAGTGGCCTGAGCCTCCTCAGTCGCTTTCGCTCCCTCCGGGGTCTCAGGACTCACTTCGCTCCGTCGCAAGCTCCGTCACTGCTCCCTTAGGAGGCGCCGCCTTCCACTACAATCAATAATAAAATGTCTATTCAAATTAGAAATATATATTTTTATATAGCTTAGATATGGAGCAAAACAGCGAGACTCCCAG
>NZ_JRGN01000076.1 GCF_000775575.1 Planococcus sp. CAU13 | reverse complement strand
CTGAGCTGGCTTATGACCCGAAGAGCTGGGCAACTGGAGTCTGGACACGGGTTTACCTCATTCTGAGTACTTTTACTATAAGCTAATTTTAATTTTTATATTTTAAAGAAAAGAGGTACTGCCGAATGAACAACGAGCGCTTATTAAACGAATTTCTGGAATTGGTTCAAATCGATTCTGAAACTAAAAATGAAGGCCATATTGCTGAAGTATTGAAAGCGAAGCTTGAAGACATGGGATTCCATGTTGCGGAAGATGATTCATCCGACCGCAATGGACACGGGGCCAATAATCTTGTCGCGACACTGCGCGGAGCAGCGCCAAACGTTCCGCCGATCTATTTCACCGCTCACATGGATACAGTCGTACCGGGCAATGGAATAAAACCTCAAATCCGCGACGGATATGTGTATTCAGACGGCACAACGATTCTGGGTGCTGATGACAAAGCCGGGATTGCTGCTTTATTCGAAATGATTCGTTCGATCCAGGAACAGCAAATCGAGCACGGTGATATCCAATTGGTCATCACCGCAGGCGAAGAAAGCGGTTTGGCAGGAGCGAAGGAATTCGATTCTTCTCTGTTGTTCGCGAAATTCGGCTATGCAGTCGACAGCGACGGCAAAGTGGGGGGCATCGTAACTTCCGCTCCAAACCAGGCGAAGCTGTGGACCACCATCTACGGCAAAACAGCGCATGCCGGAGTTGCACCAGAAAAAGGCGTTTCTGCCATCAACATTGCAGCCAAAGCCATTTCATCAATGAAGCTCGGACGCATTGATGAAGAAACGACAGCCAATATCGGCCGATTCGAAGGTGGGCAGGCGACAAACATCGTGTGTGAAGAAGTCAATATCCTGTCTGAAGCCCGTTCAATCCGTGAAGATAAACTGGCTGCACAGACCGCTCATATGGAGAGCGTTTTTGAAGATACGGCGGCAAGTTTTGGCTGCAGGGCAAAAACGGAAGTAAAGCTGATGTATCCTGGTTTCCATTTTGATGAAAATGAGCCGGTGGTTGAAATCGCTCAGCGTGCTGCTGCAAAAATTGGACGGCCATCTCCTGTACTGACGAGCGGTGGCGGCAGTGACGCCAATATTTTCAACGGCTTCGGAATTCCGACGGTCAATCTGTGTGTCGGCTACGAAGAAATCCATACGAAAAATGAGCGCATGCCGATCGAAGAGCTCGAAAAGCTTGCGGAGCTGCTGATTGAAATCATCAGGGAAACCACGCGTGTCTAATAGAATAAACGAGCAGAAAGGAGAGAACAGGATGTATGTTCTCTC
>NZ_JRGN01000029.1 GCF_000775575.1 Planococcus sp. CAU13 | reverse complement strand
GTCTTATGCCTGTCAGAGCTTAACGGGCGCCGTCGCTTTTCTTGCTTACTGTCCAGAACGCTTGATCCACTCTTGCATTTTGTCTTTCAGCGAGTTGAAGCCTTCAGAATCATTTTCGTTCACATGCGACTGAAGAGACTGCTTTGGTTTTTCAGTGCGCTGAGCTGCTGGTGGCTGCTCCTGCAACGCACGGATTGAAAGGCTGATTTTTTTCGTTTTTTCATCAACTTCCAAAACTTTAACGTCAACTTCCTGCCCTACCGCCAAATACTCACTTACTTCTTTAACGTAACCATGAGTGATTTCTGAGATATGGACCAGACCCTGAGTCTGCTCGTCAAGTGCAACGAAAGCTCCGTATGGCTGAATTCCTGTTACTTTACCTGATACTGTGTCGCCTGTTTGATATGTCTTTGTCATGTTCTACCCGCTCCTAGTCTTATCTGAATTATCCTATACACCTATTGGCATCTGTATATTATAGCACAGACTGGGGGGCTTAGTAAAATCAATAGCTGTGCATATCACTGACCATCCAGAATCCATCCGCTTTTTCCATTGAAAAGTAATAATTATTTTCCATTGCAGAGTCTGCATCGGAAACTTCAATGCCGCCCATAATCAGATGTGCATTCAAGTTGTGCGAATCCACTCTGAAGTTCAGGCGGCCTACTTTTGAATATGCAGGCAAGTGGCTGTTTGTGATCCAAAGCCTCTTAAACTCTTCATCTTCCATCGATTGATTATTTTGATTAATAAGCAATCGCATGGTTTTAACATCTTCTTTTTCCATCGCCAGCAGGAAAGCACCAGCGATTTCAGCAGGAGTGGCATCATTCACTTCTGCCAGATTTTCGTTCTGGAGCAGATTTTCATAATGCTTATGCACATTTGCATCAAACTCATCAAAGTTTTCATCTCTTACATAGAACTCATCCATTTGATGCTGCATCAGCCAAATCTGATCCCGTTCGGTATACAGGGTGAAATTCTGCATTTGATGGTACTGGAAATCAGCTGACTTTTGCATGCCCATCGCCATCAAGAGTACTTTTCTTCCCTCGCGATGGATATTTTCACCGTAGATTTCGATCGACTCTAAAGTTTCTGTGATCTCCGGCCGCTTTTTCCAGTTTTCCATGTATTCTTCAAGTGATGGTTTCAGTACATCATCAACTGTCAGATGCCACATCGTTTCACTGTCTTCCATCTGGTTTGCGTAATGATAAAGTTTGATGATATCCATCGGTGCAACACCGGACAATGAATCAACGTCATGTGTGGCTTCAAATTTTTCATAAAGCGGCATAATGTCGCTGTAATCATATCCTTCAAGGTCAAGCGTTACAGACTCGATTTTCAAATCGCCATTCGGAAGCTTTTCCGCCAGTTCGCCCATCCGTTCCAAGTTTATGGCATAAAGGATATCAGGAAGTGCCAATTGATCAAAATGGGCAGATTTCTTCCAGCCGCTCTCTTCGAACTCCTCAATTATTGGCAGCATCAAAAAAGTCATCGGGTTGCTGCCTACCTGCAGTGAATTTTCCCAGGCCATGCGGAATTCATCTTTTACAACGCCATCTTCTTCAAACACTTCTGTTTCATAGTCGCCTTTTACCATCGAATAGAAAGTATTGGTCAGCATGGTTTCCACAGTTCCCTTCAATCCCGGGTCTGAAGTAGGTTCAGTGAGGAACTGGGACATCGTCATAATTAAATAAGGCACTTGTTCCAGCGGCCACAGCAGTCCCGTCTCGTCATAATAAGGAGCAGCCCCTATGATTTCCAGATAAAACTGGGACTGCCAGTCCGTATTAAAAGGGTGGATCTGATAGAATGTGCTGATGTCCCGCATGGTCCGGAAACGGTCTTCGTTTGGATGCACCATGTATTGAAGCGTATTTTCCCGCAGCGAAGAAGTCAGATTTTCAATTTCATCCGGAAACTCTCCCTTGCTGTGCAACAATTTTACAGCGGATAATTCGCCGCTCATTTCAGCCTTTGACAATTCATCTTTATACTGCTCAAGCAGTGCGTCGGCAATCGTCATCAATTGATCGGTCTTTTCTGTATAGATCCCCAGAAATTTTCCAACTTCCGCGGCCATCAACCTGTAATCTTTAACCGAGTCCATCATGCCTTTCGGTGTCTCAATACTCCACATCAGAATATCCACCTGCTTTTGCATGCGCTCCGGATCGTCCCGCAACAGCTTGACGTTCTGGCGGCTGAATGTGCGCTCCATCAGTGCGTCAGCTTTTTGGACGTATTCCAGCTGCTCGAATCTGTCGGGTGAGATGCCGAGCCTTTCCGGGGCTGAATTGCGGATTTCCTCATATTGTGCTTCCCAATCCTTGATCATCTGTCTGGATACAGTTGTCGGGTTCTCTTCTTCCGCGGCCGTCTGCTCTGTAACTGACGGCTGCTCATTGAACACGAAAGATGTGCCGATGACAGCTGCAAGAAACAGGCTGGCACCTGCAAGGACAGCAATCGTACGTCGGTTCACTGGCGGCTTTTCTTTCTGTTTTATTGCTGCCGGGACTGGATCAGTCGTTTGAATTTCTTCTATTAATAAATTATCTTCTTCAGGGAGTGCAATACGGTTATATGATTTATTCAACAAATCCATCCGCTTCTGCACATCTTCCGGGGATACCAGAGCCAGTTCCCTTCCGATAACGTCCATCGCATCTGCAACAGCGGTTTCTGCCAGTTCCTCAGATTCATTCAAGAGAGCAGCGGTTTCTTTTATACTTTTGCCGTGGAACCGGATTAAAATGACTGCAAGTTTTTTTCGTATGGTTAATTTCTGCAGCGCCTGATGGGCCTGAAAATCTTCTTCGAACTTAATGCTCCCGTCATCCGCATTGAAAGCAAGCTCCAGTGAGCCTGTTTTCAGAATGTCGACAGCGGCTTCCATCAATCTGCTTTCTGCGTTGCCATCATCCAATGTCTCCAGGCTATTGCTGATCTGCTGCAGGATTTCAAGGTGAAACCTGCCGAACTTTTCTTTAGGCAAGCCGGCTTGATAGGCAAGCCGGAAAATCATCGGTATATGCACCCGGCTCCAGGCAATCAACGCCTCCCTGTTTCCGGACTTCGCTCCATTCAATAAATCCTCATTTGTCATCTCAGCGGCCCCTTTAAAATTGAAATATTCAATCTCTTCCTTTATATGTTTATTATACGCTACCAAATCAGTGAAGTTTCAACTTTATCTATTTTTTTATAAGTTGCTCGTGTAGAATGAAAAAATCTACTTGAAATAGGAGTGAGTTTAATGGAGAAACGTGAGCAATGGGCTTCGAAACTCGGATTCATCCTGGCGGCGGCAGGCAGCGCTATCGGACTGGGTGCGATCTGGAAATTCCCTTATGAAACAGGTGCTAACGGCGGCAGTGTTTTTATCCTTTTATTTATCATCAGCACAGTATGTATTGGCTTGCCTATCCTGCTTGCGGAATTTGTTATCGGAAGGCGCGGCCAAGCTGACGCCGTGACAGGCCTTAAGAAACAGGCACCAGGAAAACCGTGGTTTCTGATTGGCTGGTCGGGCTTTATCTTCTCTTTCCTGATCCTTTCTTTCTACAGCGTTGTCGGCGGATGGATTTTGTCGTATCTCGTTCGTGCAATCTTTTTCCAGCTTTCGGGATACAGCGACACCGGATTCAATAATCTGTTTACAGACATCATCGCAAACCCGATCGAAGTACTGATTGCGCAGGCCGCATTTATGCTGCTGACAGTCTGGATCGTCCACGGCGGCATCAAGTCGGGGATTGAACGTGCCAGCAAAATCATGATGCCGGCTTTGCTGATTTTCTTCGTCATCCTGATGGTTCGTTCACTGACGCTTGACGGCGCCATGGAAGGCGTGCGTTTCATGTTCGTACCTGACTGGAGTTTTTTCACTTATGAAACTGCGCTTACCGCGCTCGGCCAGGCGTTCTTTTCTCTCAGCGTCGGTGTGGCGGGAATGATCACTTACGCTTCCTACTTGCCGAAAACTGAAAATCTGGGGCGCTCGGCCGTCAGTGTTGTCTCGCTGAATATCGTCATTTCCATCATGGCGGGCCTAATCATCTTCCCGGCGGTTTTCGCACTGGATTATTTACCGAATGAAGGCCCTGGCCTGGTATTCATCATACTGCCGGCCATTTTCAATGAGATGTTTATGGGGCAATTCCTGATCATCCTGTTTTTCATCCTATTGCTTTTTGCCACTCTCACTTCTTCCATTTCCATGCTGGAAATAACGGTTTCGATTGCAGTGAAAGATAAATATAATCGGCGAGGCAGACTTTCATGGCTGCTCGGCCTGGCGATTTTCATTGTCGGAATTCCAAGTGCCCTGTCTTACGGCGTCTTTTCAGATGCCATTTTCTTCGGCTATACTTTTTTCGATTTTGTCGACATTTTGACCAGCAGAATCGGGTTGCCGATGGGTGCCTTGTTCATTTCCTTATTCGCCGGCTATGTGCTGACTAAAGAAGACGCGCATGCGGAAATGTCCGAGCAGAAATTGCTGGTCGATGTATGGCGCGTGCTGTTGCGTTATGTGGCTCCGGCAGCCATTATCATCGTATTCATCCAGGGAATCATTGAGGTATTCTGAAAATTGTTCAAAAACCGTCATAATTTCGCGAAGCGAAACATTAATTTTTATGTTATGGTTGATTTACAAGAAACTACCATATATTAAAGGAGTGTTGGAGATGCGGAAAGATTTACACGCCCAACTGAAGTTTCTGCGAGAAGAACGAAATCTGTCCCTGGACGACCTTGCCTTGAAAGCGAGAGTCGGAGCAGCGCGCCTTCAGGCATACGAAACAGGCGAAGAAATCCCTTCTGTACAGACGATCTTGAAGCTTTCAAACGCACTTGAAGTCCCCGCTTCCAATCTGCTTGACGGAATGGAAGCTATAGGACAATAAAAAAAGAGTTTCCGGTGAAAAATCGGGAACTCTTTTTTCATTATTAAATGATTGATTTTGCTTCGAATTTCAAAGCCAGCAATTTATAGGAAACTTCCACACACTTCTCCAGGGGAATCCATTGTGCATGGAATGATTCATAAATTCTCTGGATTTGTTTTGCCAGGCTGCTGGGATCGTCGAGTTCCTGCAACTCAGCCACAACACCCCTAGTTTCAAGTTTATATTTGTCCCCCCCAATGGAGAAAGGGTCCCATTGCTCCAATATAATTATTGCCTGCCGATTCATTTCATCGGTTTCCATAAGTTCTTCACCTAACATTCTCTTGTGCTAAAGGCTATAATATCATAGAAACCAAAAAAGAAAAGGGGAGATTGTGTTGAGTTTATTCGATGAAGTCCACGAACGAAGAAAAACCCGCTCAGTCAAATGGGATCTGATGGAAATGATCTATGAAGTGGAAGATGCGTCAGACATATTGCCGCTCTGGGTCGCAGATATGGATTTCCCGGCCCCCCCTCCGGTTACGGAAGCTCTGAAACAGCGGCTCGAGCACCCGATACTCGGTTATACTTATGTAGATGAAGACTGTAAAAAGGCGATTGCCGGCTGGCAGCAGAGACGCAATGACTGGACCATTGACGAACAGGAGATCATATTCCAATCCGGGGTCATACCGGCGATCGCGGCAATCCTGCAGATTTTTACAAATCCGGGTGATTCAGTTGTGGTAACTACGCCTGTTTACCCGCCGTTCTTTTCCATTCCGCAAAATCAGGGCAGAAAAGTCCTGTACAGCGAGCTGATCGAGAACGCTGGTGAATACACAATCGACTTTTCCGACCTGGAAGATAAATTCTCAAAAGCTTCCATCTTCATTTTCTGCCACCCGCACAATCCGGGCGGCAAAGTCTGGAAAGAAGAAGAAATGAAGGAAATTCTGCGGCTGGCTGAAAAACACGATATCCTGATCATTTCCGATGAAATCCATTCTGATCTGGTGTTAAAGCCGCATAAACATGTTCCTTTGGCCAAATTGGCGGGCAGGCAGACCCATCGCATCTTCACCTGCATCGCGCCGACGAAAACGTTCAACCTGGCAGGTATTCAAGCATCCATGCTCGTCGTCACCGATCCAAAGAAGCGGCTGCGTCTTGAAAACCACGCTGCTGCCCATGGCACCGGCATGATGAACGCATTTGCGCCTGTCGCTTTGAAAGCGGTATACGAAGAAGGAGATGCCTGGCTCGATGAACTTTTGGAAGTTCTGTCTGCCAATATGGACTATGTAACCGAAAAATTGGCGAAAGCCCTCCCGGCAATCAAAATCCACAAGCCGGAAGCCACTTATTTGATGTGGCTTGATTGCCGCGGCCTGGGAATTGAAGAAGCGGAAATTATGGATAAGCTTCTGCAGGACGGAAAAGTGGCGCTTGAACCCGGCTCGAAATACGGCGAATCCGGCAGAGGCTTCCTGCGCCTGAATGTGGCTTGCCCGCGGCCTATGCTGGAAGACGGAGTGGAGCGGATCATCAAGGCACTTGGTTAATCCAGTTTATATAGAAAGAAAAAGAAGATCCATTGCGGATCTTCTTTTTTATTCCTGAATAATCTCGATCGATTCAATGATGATGTCTTCAACTGGTCGGTCGCCCTGCCCTACTTCAACTTGGGCGATGGCATCGACAATGTCCATCCCTTCGACCACATGCCCGAAAACGGTATGCTTGCCGTCAAGCCAAGGCGTTCCGCCGTTTTTGGCGTATTCTTCCCGCACCTGTTCAGGTACGTCAGCCGCCGGCAATCCTTCTTCCGGAAGTTCAGGCAGCTGGACGATGAAGAATTGGCTGCCGTTTGTGCCAGGTCCCGCATTCGCCATCGACAGGGCGCCCCGGAAATTATAAAGCCGATCAGAAATTTCGTCTTCAAAACCGCCGCCGTAAATGCTTTCGCCTCCGCGGCCGGTTCCTTCAGGATCGCCGCCCTGGATCATAAAATCTCTGATGACCCGATGAAAGATCACCCCGTCGTAATAGCCGTCTTTCGCATGGGTCATAAAATTTTCCACTGTTTTCGGTGCAAGCTCCGGGAAAAGTTTTATTTTGATGGTTCCCATTGATGTGTTCATATCCACCAGCGCTTCATTTTCTGCCACTTCTGTGGTGAGCTGCGGGAAATCTGCAGGTTCCCCCGTCTCGGCAGTGCCGGCCGATTCCTGTTCTTGTGGTTCAACTGATTCTTCTGCTGTTTCCTGTGTTCCGCATGCAGCCAGTAAGGCTGTCGCCAATAAAATCGGCATCCATATTTTTTTCATTTTGCATTCACCCCGCTTTATTCTAGCATATTAATATTCGGAATTCATTGGTAATATATCTTTCTTTCTTCGTGTATCGAAATATTATATAATAGAGGCAGATGCACGTTCCAGAAAGAAGGTGTTGGTTATGGATGTGCAAAAGAGAAATTTTATCATCATCATGGCCACGAACTTCCTGGTAGCAGGAAGCACCACAATGATCATGCCCTTTTTATCCCTTTATATCGATTCACTCGGCAATTATACCGATGAATACGTCCAGCGCTGGGCAGGACTGGTTTTTGGAGTCACATTTGTCGCCGCCTTATTTATGTCTCCTGTTTGGGGACGGATAGCAGACCGTTTCGGCTACAAGCCGATTTTGATCATCAACGGGTTCGGCATCGCAATCAGCATCTATTTGATGGGAACTGCGGGTTCCGTTCATGAGCTCTTCATAATCCGCCTGTTCATGGGAGTCGTCACGGGATTCATCCCGACTTCGCTTGCTTTCGTAAGTTCACAGACGCCGAAAGAAACGGCCGGTAAAACACTTGGCACCCTGCAGATGGGCAGCGTATCCGGAACTTTGTTTGGGCCGGTAATCGGCGGACTGATGGCCGACTCATTCGGCTTTGACTACACGTTCCTCATTACGGCTGTCGTCATCGGAATCGCCGCTTCACTCGTTGCATTCGGCATCAAGGAGATGAAAAAGGTTTCCAATAAAGATGCGCACGTCTATGCACGAAAAACGATCATCCAGGGAATTCTTCATCACCGCCTGCTGATCAACGTCATGATCATCACTTCACTGATCCAGATCGGCAACTTCAGTATCCAGCCTTTATTGTCGCTGTATGTGGAGGAACTGGTGCCCGACAGTTCACAGGTCGCATTTCTTGCAGGGGTGACGTTCAGCGCAGCCGGAGTCGGCAACCTGCTGTTTGCCCGCCGGTGGGGACGTCTCGGGGATTCCATCGGCTATGAAAAAGTTTTGGGATTCCTTTTGCTGCTGTCGTTCCTGTTCGTCGTGCCGCAGGCTTTTGTCACTGACCTGTGGCAATTGATGGTGCTGCGTCTGCTGTTCGGGATCGCGGTAGGCGGAATGATTCCGACGACTACGGCATTGATGCGCCGGGAAGCTCCGATAGAAATTCAGGGGGAAATCATGGGCTATAATACGAGTTTCCGTTTTCTCGGCAATATTGTGGGACCGGTATTCGGCGGTATCGTCAGCGGCTTTATTGGAATTTCTTCCGTTTTCATTGTCACAGGTCTGTTATTTGTCGCAGCGTATGTCTTTTTAAGATATACCCTGAAGAAACCCGAACAGGATTTCGAAGATGTGCTTCTCGAACAGGAAATGAAATCGATGTAAACATCCACTGCCTCCGGCTTGATGAACCGAATATTAAAAGACGGATTCCATTCAGGGATCCGTCTTTTTGATTGGACAAAAGCGGATTTCACAAAAAATACAAATTCTCTTTTTTAGGCGGGTTTCTTCCTATCTTTATAAACTGGTGAAAATATGTTCATTTCATTTTCAATAAAATCAGAACAATGCAAAGTCCCGGAGATTACGTTATAATTTTTCTAGCAACTCATCATGTTCATGTTCGAAAGGAGGATTCTTTTGTTACTCGTAATGTTAATTTTTCTGCCCTTAATTGCAGCCCTGTTCATTCCGCTGCTTTACAAGAAAATCGGACAGATCCATACGGGCTGGTTTGTCCTGCCGGTGCCCGCAGCTCTATTCATCTATTACTCCACATTGCTACCCTCAATTGCAGAAGGAGGCAGCCGGGTATCCGAACTGCAATGGATTCCTTCACTTGATATTGCATTTATCGCGTATATCGACGGATTGAGTCTGTTATTCTCCCTGCTTATAACGGGCATCGGATCTTTAGTTGTGCTTTATTCCATATTTTATCTGGATAAACACCGCGAACAATTACATAATTTCTACGTTTACCTGTTGATGTTTATGACAGCAATGCTCGGGGTTGTGCAATCAGATCATCTGATCTCCCTCTACCTTTTCTGGGAGTTGACCTCCATTTCATCCTTCCTGCTGATCGGTTATTGGTATACACGCGACCGCTCAAGATTTGGCGCGCTGAAATCGATGATGATCACTGTATTCGGCGGATTGATGATGCTTGGTGGCTTTGTGCTGCTTGCAATCATGGGCGGCACGTATTCAATCCGTGAACTGATTGGGCAGGTTCCGGAAATTTCAAACCATGATTTCTTTATCTGGGCGCTTGTGCTGATTCTTCTGGGTGCTTTCACTAAATCGGCGCAGTTCCCGTTCTACATCTGGTTACCGGATGCCATGGAAGCTCCAACTCCAGTCTCTGCTTACCTGCACTCGGCGACGATGGTTAAAGCGGGGCTTTACCTGGTTGCCCGGTTTACGCCGATTTTCGCCGTATCCAGCACTTGGGTATGGCTTGTTACGGGAATAGGACTGTTTACGATGTTTTGGGCATCGTTCTGGGCATTGAAGCAAAGAGACCTGAAAGGCATCCTGGCGTTTTCAACGGTATCCCAGCTCGGCCTGATCATGTCCCTGCTCGGTGCATCAGCAGTAGCGTTCCATGTGGAAGATGCAGTCGGAACCTATTTTGTCTATGCCGGTTTTGCCGCTGTCTTCCACCTGATCAACCATGCTGTCTTCAAAGGCAGTTTGTTCATGATCGCCGGTATCGTCGACCACGAAACCGGTACACGTGACATCCGCAAACTCGGCGGCCTTATGAGCCTGATGCCGATCAGTTTCACAATTGCCATGATCGGTTCTTTTTCAATGGCCGGACTGCCGCCTTTTGGTGGATTCCTCAGTAAAGAGATGTTCCTGACGGGAATGTTGACGCTGACAGAATTCAATCTGTTCCAGTTTGATACGTGGGGCATCCTGTTCCCTGTAATCGCCTGCATCGGTTCGGTCTTTACGTTCATCTACAGTTTCTATTTCGTGTTTCATACATTTGCCGGCAAGCACAAGCCGGAGCTGTTGCCGAAAAAAGCGCACGAAGCGCCGATCGGCATGCTCTTGTCCCCTGCTTTCCTGGCAATTCTGGTGATCGTCATTTTCATCATTCCTAATGTCGTGGGTGACTGGCTCGTGAAGCCTGCTGTAGCAGCCATCCAGCCGTTCCTCTACAGTTCACCGCAGGAAGTTCCTGTGGATGTGGCTTATTGGCACGGACCTAATACTGAATTCTTTATGACGCTTGGCATTTTCGCAGTCGGATTCCTGATGTTCTGGACACTGCGCAAATGGCAGAAGAGCTACGATCTGTACCCGGAGAGCCTTACGCTGAATCGTCTGTACGATAACATGATGATTTTGAGCGATACGGGAGCCAACCGCTTTTCCAGACTTTATATGACCGGATTCATGCGCTCTTATCTGGTCTATATGTTCAGCTTCGTCATCATCATCGTTTTGGGCACATTTGTTTTAAATGAAGCATTTGCGGTTGATATGAATAATCTGGCACCTGTCGGCTTATATGAAATCGTCATAATGCTCGCTATGTTCGGATCAATACTGACAATCCTTTTTTCAAAATCACGCCTTACCGCCATTATCGCGCTCGGTGCGGTGGGCTATACAGTCGCATTGTTCTTCGTCATTTTCCGTGCTCCTGATTTGGCACTGACGCAATTGGTCATCGAAACGATATCAGTGGCATTGTTCCTGCTGGCATTCTATCATTTGCCGCAGATCAGCCGGAAAGAAGAACGCATGCGCTTCCGTCTCGGAAATGCTGTAATCGCGCTTGGCGTCGGTGTTACGATGACGCTTGTAGCGCTTGCGGCCCATTCCGGAAAAGCCCTGCCTTCCATTTCTGAATTCTATAAGGAAACGGTCTATACAGAAGCGGGCGGCGGAAATATCGTCAACGTCATCCTGGTCGATTACCGCGGCTTTGATACGCTGTTTGAAATCGCTGTTCTCGGAATCGCCGGCATCGGCATCATTACTTTGATTAAGCTGCGGCTTTCGAAAAAGGAGGGACAGCATGAAAACAAATGATGTTATGCTTCAAACTGCGACAAAAGTTGTTACATTTATCATTCTGCTGTTTGCTGTCCACATTTTTTTCGCCGGACATTACACACCAGGCGGCGGTTTTGTCGGCGGATTGCTGACAACCAGTGCCATTGTGCTTTTGATGCTTGCCTTCGGAATCAGAACAGTGAAAAAGATTCTGCCGATCAATTATGTCGTCATGACTTCTGTCGGCCTGCTGGTGGCGATTGCCACAGCTGCAGCGTCCATAGTATTTGACGTTCCATTCTTTACACATGCATATGATTATTTCGATTTGCCGCTGTTTGGCGAAACTTCCCTGCATTCTGCTTTGCTTTTTGATATAGGAGTCTATTTGGTTGTTGTTGGAGTTACGATGACCATTATTCAAACGATTGGAGAGGATGAATAATGGAAATTATTATGTCGGTTGTCATCGGCCTTCTGTTTATGGCAGCTGTATATCTTATGCTTTCAAAAAGTCTGATCCGGATCATCATTGGTACCGGCCTTCTCAGCCACGGCGCCCATCTGCTGCTGTTGACGATGGGTGGCCTGGGTGGAAATGCGCCGCCTGTGGTCGCGGATGGCGTGGCTGTATCCGATTACGCAGATCCGCTGCCTCAGGCCTTGATCTTAACAGCTATCGTCATTTCATTCGCTGTCACATCTTTTTTTCTCGTTGTCGCTTACCGGGCTTATCAGGAACTCGGCACAGACAATATGGAATTAATGAAAGGAACTGAAGACCATGAGTAATTTACTATTGTTTCCTATCTTAATTCCCCTGATAGTCGCAACGATCCTGATGCTGTTTCCGAATAAGATAAAAATGCAGCGCCTGATTGCGCTGCTTGGAACGATTGCCACACTGGCGGCATCGTTTTTCCTGATATACAAAGTGTTCAATGATGGCATACAGGTGGTTACTCTCGGCAGCTGGCCGGCGCCGTTCGGCATCTCGATGGTGTCTGATCTGCTTTCTGGCCTGCTTGTTGCCACTGCATCTCTGATCGTTCTTTTCGTCGTACTGTACAGCTTTCCCACCATCGGCATAAAGAGGGAACAATCCTATTATTACCCGGCAGTGCTGTTCCTTATGGCCGGCGTCAACGGTGCGTTCACAACCGGCGATATTTTCAACTTGTTCGTTTTCGTTGAAGTCCTGCTGATGGCATCCTATATGCTCATCTCCCACGGCGGTGAGCGATCCCAGCTCCGGGAATCCATCAAGTATCTGCTGGTAAATATTATTTCATCCGCATTGTTTGTGGCAGCTGTCGCCCTTCTTTATTCGGTCACGGGAACATTGAATATGGCCGATCTGGCCGTCAAAATCCCACAAATTGAAAACACAGCAATTTTGACCGTCATTGCAGTACTGTTTCTTGTTGTCTTCGGCTTTAAAGCAGCTATTTTTCCGCTTTACTTCTGGCTGCCAGGTTCCTACCATGCGCCTCCGATGCCTATACTGGCCTTATTCGGAGCTTTGCTCACGAAGGTCGGAGTCTATGCCATCATGCGTACATACACCCTGTTCTTTACAATGAACATCGGTTTCACCCATGAATTATTGGCAATAATCGCAATCCTGACAATATTGGCCGGCTGTGTGGGTGCGCTTGCTTACTTTGATGTCAAAAAAATCATCATCTACAATATCATAATTGCTGTCGGCGTCATTCTGTTCGGTGTATCACAAATGAACGAAGCCGGCATCACAGGTTCGATTCTGTACCTGATCCATGACATGATGATCAAAGCGGCATTATTTTTCCTTGTGGGAATTGTAGCCGTTATCTTTGGAACATCGAATCTCCGCCAAATGGGTGGACTGATCAAAACGTATCCCCTGCTTGGGTGGACGTACCTGGTTGCAGCATTCGGCCTGGCGGGCATACCGCCGCTCAGCGGATTTCCCGGAAAACTGCTTGTTGTCCAGGGTGGATTCGAAGGCCCCCATTTCTGGGGGAGCATCGTCATACTCGCCACAAGCCTCATCGTGCTCCTGAGCGCAGTCCGCATATTCATTTATGCTTTCTGGGGCGAACCTGTTGAAACAAGACCTCTGAAAAAATCGGCATACAGGGCTATGCTGATTCCTTCGATCATACTGGTTGCCATAACAGTATTCTTCGGAGTCGGTGCGGAACTCTTCATGCCATTCGTTTCTGATGCGGCTGAAGTGATGCTGAATCCATCGCTTTATATTGAAGCGGTATTTAAGGAGTAGATGACTATGTCTTCACAGATCCTATTGAATTTCTTTCTGGCTTTCATCTGGATGTTCATGACCGTTTCCTTTACTCCTTCGGGATTCGCCATCGGCTTTTTGGTCGGCCTGGCAGTCATCATCCTCATGCGCCGGTTTTTCACCGGAAGATTATATCTTACCCGTGTCTGGGCAGTCCTTTCATTGACGGTTCTGTTCCTGAAGGAACTGACATTATCGAGTATTCAGGTTTTGAGAATCGTACTGCGTCCGAATATGAATATCAAACCGGCAATATTTGAAATGGAAACGGAATTAAAACGTGACTGGGAAGTGACATTGCTTTCAGCATTGATCACTTTGACCCCCGGCACTCTGGTGATTGGAATTTCCGATGACCAAAAACGGCTCTATATCCATGCTCTGGATTTCAAGGATATCGATGAAGCTGTATCTTCCATCAAAAACACTTTTGAACGTGCCATACTGGAGGTGAGCCGGCCATGATGATGTTTTATTGGATTGCGCTGGCCATTGTAAGTACAGCATTTGCAGGATTGCTTTACCGCCTGGTTAAAGGGCCGACAGTAGCTGACCGGGTGGTTGCTTTGGACGCACTCGGCATCAGTCTTGTGTCGATAGTCGCTCTTCTTTCGCTGATCACTGAAACGGAGTTTTTCCTGGAAATCATCCTGCTGCTGAGTATCCTGTCCTTTATCGGCACAGCTGCATTTGCTAAATTCATCGAGAGAGGAGAGATTTTCGATCGTGACGACAATCGTTAACATCCTCATCATCATTTTAATCAGCACAGGTGTCCTTTTCAGCGTTGTCACAGCTCTCGGGCTTATCAGGCTGCCGGATGTCTATACGCGGACCCATGCCGCTTCCAAGAGTTCCACATTGGGCGTCTTGGCGATATTATCCGGAACCTTTCTTCATTTCTGGCTTATTGAAGGCAGTTTTAATACGCAAATGATTATTGCAATTGCTTTCCTGTTTATAACAGCGCCCGTTGGCGGCCACTTGATTGGCCGTGCAGCTTACGTTTATGGCATTAAAGTCGCAGACGAAACCGTACGGGATGATATGGAACCAGCGCTCAAAAAGAAGAAAAAGAGATTTTCATCCAAAAAACCTGCAGACGATTGAGTCTGCAGGTTTTTCTATGGTTTATTTTTCTTCAGACAAATTTTCCACCATCATCGCCAGGGTTCTGACCATCGCGCCTGTACCGCCTTTTGGCCCCAGGTCATGCGCAGAAGATGTAAACGACGTTCCCGCAATGTCCAGGTGGATCCAGGGTGTATCTTCCACGAATTCGCCAACGAATCCGCCGCCGAAAATCATATGGCCGTCCCGGCCCGGCGAGTTATTGAGGTCAGCGACGTCACTTTTGCGGAGACGTTTTTTGTCGTTCTCCGTCAGCGGCAGACGCCAGACGAATTCTCCCGTCTCAACGGATGCTTCCAGGAATTCCTCGAAAAACGCTTCATCGTTTGTCAGCGCACCTGTTTTGTCCATGCCGAGAGCCACGATGACTCCGCCTGTCAGTGTTGCGACGTCGATGATGTGTGTTGCGCCAAGCTGCTTTGCATAAGTCACTGAATCCGCAAGGACAAGGCGCCCTTCAGCGTCCGTGTTGAGGATTTCAATTGTTTTGCCGCTGAGTGATGTAATGACGTCATCCGGTTTGAATGCGTTGCCCGACACCATATTGTCTGTGGAAGCAATCACAGCGATGACGTTTTTCGCCGGTTTTAATTCGCCGATGATTTTCATGGCTCCAAGCACTGCCGCAGCTCCGCCCATATCGCCTTTCATCCCGACGATGCCGTCTTTCGGCTTCAATGAATAGCCGCCGGTGTCGAAAGTAATTCCTTTGCCGACCAGTGCAAGCGGATCTTCAAATCCTTCCGTCGCTTTGTATTTCATGACGATGAGACGCGGTTCTTCAATCGACCCCTGATTGACGGCAAGAATGGCACCCATGCCGAGCTCTTCCATCTGTGCCTTGTCCAGAATATCCATTTCAAAGCCGTATTGCTGCCCCAGCTCTTCCGCGTATTCAGCAAGTGCTGTCGCAGTCAGGATATTGCCGGGCATATTGACCAATGTGCGGGCTTCGTTTACTGCATCAGCGAAAATGCCGCCGATTTTAGCCGCCGCTTCGATGTCCTCTCCCTCGTCTTCGCTCAGGAATTCCAGGTTCTCAAGACTGATTTCTGTTTCGTTTGAAGATGTTTTATAATCGGCAAAGCTGTAGAGGCCCATGCCGATTCCTTCAGCAGCCAGATAAGCCGCATCTTCCCCGCTGATTTCTTCATTTTGGAATGAATCAAGATAAATAGCTGCGTGTTTAATCTTTTTCTTAGCCAGTTCCTTACCGGCCAGGCCAAAAGCATCCCGCACATCTTCCTCTTTCATTTTCTTCCGGTCGTCCATGCCGATGAACATGACGCGTGGAATATTGCCTGTCATGCTCGGGTATGTAATAATGGTTTTTTTATCAAACGACAGATCATTTTTTGTCCAGTCCTGCAGTTTTCCATCAAAACGCTGAGAGAATTCTTCCCATCCTTTCGTATTTTCAGGGTGGCGTGTCAGGCCGACGATTAAAATTTCTGCATTGCTCGACTCTGCATTACTTTGTATTGAAATATTCATAAGTTTCCTCCTTAAAATAGGTTCATTTTTAGTTTAGCATGTAATTCAGACACATAGTAGTTCGACAGGCGAAATTGTTTTCTGCTTTCCCCTATTTTCTGCTATGCTATAATGAAAAAAGAAATTTCTTGTGAGAGGTTGGTACCTGGATGGAATTTTTCACGAATGCGCCGTTAATGATCGCCCTGTTTGCAATCATCTTTGCCCAGTTTATTAAAATACCCATTCAATATGCCGTAACCAAAGAACTGAATTGGGGTCTTTTTACTTCAACCGGCGGTATGCCCAGCTCCCACTCTGCAGCTGTTACGTCACTGACAACTGCCGTAGCATATGAGCATGGCGTCGATTCAACGATTTTCGCTGTATCCACCATGTTCGCTGTTATAACGATGTATGACGCTACAGGTGTAAGATTCCAGGCAGGACAGCAGGCTTTGACAATCAATAAATTGCGGACGGATCTGCAGCTGTTCATGGATGAGACGAGAGACTGGCCGAATAAGAAAGAAGAAGAAAAAATCGAGGAATTGAAAACTCTTCTTGGCCACAAGCCAAGTGAAGTCTTTATGGGTGCATTGACGGGAATCGCAATATCCGTGCTGGTTTACAGCCTGATTCTATAAGAAAATCCGTGCAGCTGCACGGATTTTTCAAGCTTTTGAGAAACATAATCTTCTTCAATCATTTCGCTGCATATCTTT
>NZ_JRGN01000322.1 GCF_000775575.1 Planococcus sp. CAU13 | reverse complement strand
TTATAACGCAAACAAACCACCGTTTACCGCAAATAAAATCGGGAAGTCATCTCACCAACTCTTCCATTTTCACAAACTGCAGCAAAAAAGCATTCAGCCAGGTGAGGAGCGGGATGGCAATGATTAAATATGCAATTTCCCAATCGCCCGTGCCGAAATTCCAGCTGTCCAGATTTATCCGGTAAGAAACAGTGAACGCCGTACCTAAAACCAGTACATTTATCAAAAGAGCTGAAAGGATGCTGATCCCTTTCGTCTTCTTCTTTCTATAAACGAACACCGCTGCCGCCATCGACAGGATGAATGAAAACAGGATCGATGCAAAATACAAACTTCTCACCCCTTTCAACGAATATCTACAGTAATATGACCCTAGCAATCTGAATTAGTTTCTTTTATTGACTGGACTCATCAGAATAAATGAAATATTTTAAAATACCGTTGTATTACGATGTACATTGTTATACGATGTAGTTAACGTAAAACGAAGAGGTGAAGAAATGGATAAGGAAATTATGAAAGGCAGCATCGACATTCTGCTGCTGTCGCTGATGAACAAACGGGATATGTACGGCTATGAAATGGTGAAGGAATTGAAGGAAAACAGCGATGAACTCTACAGCATGAGTGAAGGGACGCTGTATCCGGCTTTGAAAAGACTGGAAGCGAAGCTGTTTCTGGAGTCTTATTGGGAAGAATCGGATACGGGCGCCAGAAGAAAGTATTACCGGATCACCAAAGACGGGAAAAAAGAGCTGGGCAGAAAATTGAACGAGTGGCAAAAAGTGAGCCAATTAATCAACTCGTGTACGGAGGGGAAAATGTGGAACGATCCATCGAAACCTATATTGAACGAATCGTAAGCGACTTGGACTGCAGCCTGAAAGAGAAGCGGGATCTGGCAGAGGAGTTGACGGGCCATTTGGATATGCTCGTTGAAGAATATGAAAACAAAGGATTCGACAAGGAAAAAGCGAGTGCCCTGGCGATCAAAGAATTCGGGGATCCGGAAATCATCAAAGAAGGCCTCGAGCATTCTGTTGCACCGGAGAAAAAAGTAATACATAAAATCGGAATGGTGTTGTTTGGGATTTATGCTGCTGCAGTTCTTGGACAGCTGATCGTATTCCGGTTGATGTACCTTATTTTTAGCAATGATCCATATAATAGGTACTTTTCCATCCCCCAGGGGACAAGCGGATTTTTCAATTTGAAAGCCTGGGAATGGAACACGAACATTGTGCCATTCCACAGCATTTATACGTATATAACAGGAGCTCAAAATTTCAATTTGAATATCGTCATTGATAACACGCTGGGGAATATATTGATTTTTATTCCTTTAGGCATTTTTCTCATGCTGCTGTTCAGGCGCTTTAACACGATCGGCAAAGTCGCCATGGCCGCTTTTGTGCTGACGGTTTCCATCGAAATCACTCAATTCTTCCTTCGGGTCGGGCGCTTCGATGTGGATGATATTATTCTAAACACCCTGGGAGCGGTCATAGGGGCGGTAATTTATAGGATTGCTTTCCAAACTTATCGTTTTGCGAAGACGTCGTTGAGTCAGGGGATTTCGGGCTGAGCAGACTATTAGTTGAGAAGAAACTGGAGGTCCGGTTTCTTCTTTTTTGTTTGAAGAAAGGTGATGGAATAAAGAAGAGATTTCCAAAAGCAGCTGGTTTTCTTTTTCCATCATTTGTATAGTAGAGAGAAGTGGAGAATTTATAGTTTTGAGAATGTGGAGGAAGTAGATTGAACCGAAAAACTGACGAAGTGCAGACATTTTTAACCCGAACATTTAACGGCATCGAATTGGAACCAGCCCTATTTTATGCCTGGGAACCGGGCATCCGCTTCGAAATTTCAGATCCGCATCAGTCTTATAATGAGCCCGGGCACCTGGACCGGGCTTTTAAGCGGTCCACTGCTTTATTCGATGCGGTTTTTGATGAGGAAGATGACATTCTTTTTGTGACAGATGTTAACGTGCCTCGAGATAACCTGTTCCTTCATAAAAAGCCTTTGAATGTCTATAGGAAATACATTAAACAATCACAGGCACTGCATAACTTGCACCTTAAAAATATGCAGCTGCCGGAATTCGACGAAGGTGACATCACGACTTACCGCTTCAGCTACACCTGCCGCAAAGGGGACATTCGCTTCCCAAAATTATTGCAGGCCATCTGTTATGAGGATTTCGAGCATCCTTCGAGAATCCTGAAAAATCAGCAAAGCGGCTCCGATATTTATTTCATTAACCTGTCGAAAAAACTCATTTATCACCTGTATGATGACCGGGGCTGTGATATCATCGCCGCAGACAAAGAGGACATCCGCTTTTTATATGAGCGGTACAACGATTGGATCCTCGATTACGACAGGGAAAAAATCGATGCTGTATTTAAATGAAGAATGGAGAAGAATAAGATGAATGTAGAACTGACAAGATTTCGTGTGAAAGAAGGACAGACGGCTGTCGTCGATGAATGGCTGGTATTTTTAAACGACAATATGAAAGACGTATTGGTGACATTGGAAGGCGAGAGGATGTATGTGGAGACGATTTTCCGCGAAGTGCTCGATGGCAGCGAATATCTGTATTGGTATTCAATTCAGGGAGAGGGCGGCCAGGATGTCGAAACTTCAACGCATTGGATTGACGAGAAACATATGGCTTACTGGAAAGAATGCATCGATCCGTCATTTCCGGGGGTGGATCTGAACCCGGCAGTCGTCATGAACCCGGCAAGTGTTGCGGAAAGTATGAAGTAACGGGAGAGTTTTACGGAAGGATTGACTTAAATGAAACACATCTACGCTTTCGAAAATATCGAAGACTATGAAAAATACGAATCGATCATCGATCGTTTCAGCGAGCGGCTCGCCGCTTTCGAACAGACGATGGAAAAAGATTACGCTTTGAACGACAAACCAAAAGGCGTCGTCTGGACTTCGGCGGAACTTGCCACTTCGGTGCTGTCTGAAATTCCGATTCCTGCTTATACGAATAGGGACATTATCTACATATCGCCGGATCTGGAAGCCTGGCGAACATTATTCCTCACCCAGCTGGATGGTAAAGACCTGCCGCGTATCCGGAAGTTTTACGAGAATTATTCAGAGAATCACCTTTTTACGATTCTGGCGCATGAATTGACTCATCACTCGGATTTATTTCCGGATGAATTCGACGATGAACGTGACGACAGCATCTGGTTCGAAGAAGGCATGTGTGAATATCTGCCGAGGAAACTGCTGCTGAGCAATAAAGAATTCGATGACATCACAGCGGTGGAGACGGAATTGGTGGAGGTTTTCAGCGAGCAATACGGCAGCCGGTCGATCGATGACTTTGGCAGCGGCTCCTATGTGGGCAGCCTCTCAAGCATAATGTTCGATTACTGGCGGAGCTTTCTTGCCGTAAAATATCTGGTCGAGAAACGTTTTGAAAACGATATCCAGGCAGTTTTCGCTGAATATCACAAATGGCATGAAGAAGGCCGCAAGATGCCGCTGACGGAGTATTTTCAGTTGGATAAATGAAAATAGGTGCATGGCAAAATAGTAGTCCAGCGGATGTTTTTCGCAGCCGCGAAAAACTCCAATCCCTTAAGGAAATCTTTGCGTCCGCAAAGATTTTTTCGTTTCAATCGGTGCTCCGGCATCACAAAGCAGGCTGTGGGTCAGGAGGTCAGTGAAATTTAGACACACAATCGACCCGGAATTTCACTTCAAGAAAATGGTATTATGGGGATAGTCCGTATCAACTATCCATGTGCCATAAGGAGTGTTAACATGTCGACAGAAACCCTCATTACGTTAAGCAGTTCGTCTTTATTTTTCTCATTCATCGTCTACCTGATTGCGATCGTGCCGTTCGGCATCGCCGTGAAATCCCGTAAACAGATTGCAGTCAAGATTGCGATGACTCTGACAGTCATCGGATTTTTAGCGCAGCTGAATTATTTTATCCTGCGCTGGATCGCTTCAGGCCATGCGCCGGTCAGCAACCTCAATGAATTCCTGACTTTCTTCGGAATCATGCTGGTGGGCAGTTTCTTCGTCTTCTATTATCTTTACCGGCAACCGGTCGTCGGCTTGTTCCTTCTTCCGGTGTCCTGTTTGATCATCGCCTACGCCAGCATGTTCGCCAATGATGTATCACCACTGATTCCGGCGCTGCAAAGCCATTGGCTCACGATTCATGTGATTACGGTAGCCGCTGCGAGCGCGGTACTGTCCGTCTCGTTTGTGACCGGCCTCATTTATTTATTGAAAAACGTGGACATGAACGACAAAGGGAAGCGTCCTTTCTTTTTGGAGTTTATCCTGTATTTCCTGGTAGTGGTCGTCGGATTTATCCTGATCACTTCCGCTTTCCGTACGGTCGATTACAGTGCAAGCTATCAATTTGAAAATCAGCAGGGCGAGAGCCAGGTTTACGAGTATACGCTGCCGGCAATCGTCGTGCCGAACGGTTCGGAAACAGTCGAGGAAATTTCGGGGGCTTATCAGCCGGCCAGCCACTATGCAGGCCTGCTTGAAATTCCGAACAGCATCGAAGCCCAAAAGTTAAATTCTGTGCTGTGGTCTTTCCTGGCAGGTACAGTATTGTACGTGCTGATTCGTCTCCTTACCCGGAAGAAAATCGCAGAACTGCTGCAGCCGTTCACGAATAAAGTCAATTTGACCCTCATGGATGAAATTTCTTACCGTGCGGTCGTCATCGGCTTTCCGTTATTCGCACTCGGCGGTTTGTTCTTTGCAATGATCTGGGCGCAAATTGCCTGGAGCCGCTTCTGGGGCTGGGATCCCAAAGAAGTATGGGCACTCATCACATTCCTGTTCTATGCCGCGTTTCTTCATCTGCGCATTGGCAAGGAATGGACGGGCGAAAAAACTGCCTGGCTCGCCATCATCGGTTTCGGAACCATTATCTTCAATCAAATCTTTGTAAATCTGGTCATAGCCGGTTTGCATTCATATGCTTGAATAATCATAAAACCCGGCGGGAACCGATAGTTCCCGCCGGGTTTTATTTTTTCATACCATCACGTCAGCAGCGACTCGATGAAATACTGCAGATCCGCCGTCCAGATATTCAAATAATGCATTTGATCGAAATAGATCATGATACCGAGCGCGACGATGATTGTGCCGCCGAATTTCATCAGGGCAGATGAATATTTCAGGATAAAACGCGTCTTGCCGATGAAGAAAGCCATGATGATGAACGGGATACAGAAGCCGAGCGAATACGCCGTAACCACCGCAAGTGTCTGCGCAGGATTGACGAGGCTGCCGTAAGCCATAATGGCGGCGAAAATCGGCCCGATGCAAGGTGTCCAGCCCGCCGAGAATACAAACCCGACCACGAACGAATTCAAATAACTGGACGGTCTTTTTTTATGGTTCAGACGTTTTTCTTTGAACAGGAACTCAGGTTTGAGCACGCCCATCAGGAACAAGCCCATAAAGACGAGGAAAATCCCGCCGAGCATTTGGATAAGCGTTTCATGCCTGATGAACAGGCCGCTGACGGCACTCAATGAGAAACCTAAGATGTAATAGATGACAGAAAATCCGAGAGAAAAGAATATCGAATGGATCAACACTTTTTTACGGAACGAAGCCTCTTTATTTTCCTTTAATTCATTGACGGAAACGCCGGTTATGTACGAAACGAATGATGGGTATAAGGGCAGGCAGCACGGAGAAATAAAAGCCAGGAATCCGCCGGCCAAAGCGACCAGTATAGTAACATTTTCCAAATTCAACACCTCTATGCTATTCTAGCACAAGAGGACAGACGTGGATTCCTGTAATTCGTGCACGATTTTACAATTAAATGAACGAAGACAGATTGGTGATCTGAAGGTTTCTCTCCAGGGAAGCCTTCTCCTTTTATAATTTATTAATGTCAGAATGTTCGAACTACTAAACCGGGGGGCTGAGCAGATGAAGAAAATAAACGAAGCTTTCGACCTGTTTGAACAGGGGGAGTTTGAAAAGGCCGAAGCCATCTACTTGGCCTGCCTGGAAGATCTGGCAGACGGAACGTCGGATGCATATAAGGCAATCCTGTATGGGCTGGGGTATGTGAAAAGTCATCAGGGAGAAATGGAGAAAGCAAAGCAGTATTTCAATGAAGTACGGGAGATCGCGGCAGCAGAGGCGGATAAAAAAGAAGAAGCCATGGCGCTGCATCAGATGGGGATGGTGGAGAGGATGGCCGGGGAATATGAGAAGGCTTTACGCCTTTTCACGGCGGAAGCGGAAATTTGGAAGCGGCATTTTCCTGATTTCCACATCGGTTTTTCGGCAAACTGTTACGAAAGAGGATACATCGCGTTAAAGCAGAAGCAGCATGAAGAGGCTTCCAGACTGCTTCAAACTTCGCTGGAATATGCTAAAGCCGCTAATGATCCGGTTGCAGAAGGCTGTGCGTACAGAGGGTTGGGTGAGATTGAGCTGGTGAAACGCAGGATTGACCAGGCGAAAGTTTATTTCCAGCAAGCCCGTTCTTCTTTTGAAGAAGCGGGAGACGCCCTGGGTGTGGCGGAAATACAGGAGTTTCTGAAGCATATTTGACATCGAAAGGAGCCACCCCCATGCCAACCATAAACCACGAAATTTACGTCGAAGCGCCAGTTGAAGTCTGTTTCGACCTTACACGAAACGTCGATATCCATACGGAAACTACTGCCAGGACAAAGGAGCGAGCCATCGCTGGCGTTACGTCAGGGTTGATGGAAAAAGGCGATTCGGTCACATGGGAAGCGGTCCATCTCGGCGTGAAGCAGAAACTGACGGCTCAAATTACTGAAATGGAAAGGCCATACAGATTTACAGATGTTATGTTGAAAGGGGCTTTCCACTCGTTCGTGCATACCCATGAATTTATTGAAAAAGGGAGCGGCACGATTATGAAGGATCGGTTTATCTATCGTTCACCTTTGGGAATCCTTGGAAGAATAGCTGATTGGCTGTTTCTTGAAAAGTACATGACCCGGTTTATTACAGAGAGGGCTGTGGAGTTGAAGCGGATAGCAGAGGGAAGGCAGCAGGAGAGTTAGTTTCCTAAAGAATTATTCGGTTAGATAAGTGAAAAAACCCTCTTCTCCAGCTTATGGGCTGGACAGAGAAAGTTGTGCGCGGGAGAAGAAACTTTGTGCGCGGGAAAGCAGGTTCTATGCGCGGGAGAAGAAAAGTTGTGCTCAACTTAATAATCTTGCGTCTAATTTAATACTTATACGCCATCAGAAATCACTCAACCTAGATTGCCTCAGCCGCTTTTACCCTCACCCAAACTTCAACCCCCAATCGCATGTTTTTCGCTGGGCGACAAACGAAAAAACTAAACAAAAAGCAGAACGGGCCAGTCGCCTGGTTCGTTCTGCTTTAGTTTACTTTCTATTTTTCATTAACCTGCATCAAAATTTTCAAATCGGCTCCGGATCAATCGATTCGTCGCTGATTTCGCCGACGATCTCTTCCAGAATATCTTCCATCGTCACAAGGCCGGCAGTGGTTTTGCCGTCTTTTCCGGTGACGATCGCCATATGCGTCCGGCTCTGCTGCATTTTCGTCAGCACTTTCTGGATAGGCGTCGTTTCCGGAAAGCTTGGCATCTCATGGACGAAGGATTCCGGCTCTTGCCGGCGTCCTGCTGCCATGCTCGTCAGCAATTCCTTCGTATTGATATAGCCGTAAAGGCGGTTGATGTCTCCGTTTTCCATTACCGGATAACGGGTAAACTGGACTTCATCCATGATGGAGAAAAAGTCATCGCGCGAAATGCCCCTGTCGACGGCCACAATCTGTTCTCTCGGAATCATGATGTTTTTGACGATGCGGTCGTCAAACGCGAAAATGTTTTTGAGGTACGTCAATTCGGTCTGGTTGATTTCACCGCTTTGGTAGCTTTCTGCCATGATCAGCTTTAATTCCTCTTCGGAATGGGCGTCTTCATGGCCGGCCGGTTCAACTTTGAACATTTTCAACAGCAGACGGGCCGAGCCGTTCAGTACATAGATGAACGGATTCATCATTCTGCCGAACCAATAAAGCGGCGGCGCAAGAAGCAGCGTCATCCGTTCTGCATACTGGATTGCCAGTGTCTTCGGTGCCAATTCACCGATGACCACATGGAGGAATGTTACAATTCCGAGTGCGATGGCATAGGAAAGTGCTGTTGCAAGTACATCCGGTACTGAGAAATAGTCGAATGCGGGACGCAGCAGCCGTTCGACAGTCGGTTCACCCAAAGCTCCGAGTATCAGGGCCGTTATGGTGATGCCGAGCTGGCAGGCTGACAGGTAGTAATCAAGATTGTTTGCAACTTCTTTGGCGCGCAATGCTTTTTTATTGCCTTCTGAAATCAATTGATCGATCCGGGACATACGCACTTTCAAAATGGCGAATTCCGCACCGACAAAGAATGCTGTCGCGATGATCATCAGCGCGACGAGCAGTAAATTTATGGCTATTTGTCCGTCCAATATGGTTCCCTCGTTTAGAGGGATTCACCTCCGAGTTTAGTTGGATTAATCTGTGTCAGTCCTGCAGTGTTTCCTGATGGAACAGGACCTGTTTGATCTGCTGGTTATCCATTTCAGTCACCGTCCATGAAGTCTTACCTTGCGTGACAGTACTGCCGGTATGGACTTCTCCGGCACTCCTGAAATGAACCCAGCCGCCGATCGTATCGATATCTTCGCTTTCTTCAAACGTCAAGCCGAAGCGGTCTTCCAAATCTCTCAGCAGTACACGGCCGTTGATCTGGTAGTCAGTGTCGTTTACAGGGCTGATGTCCGGCACTTCATCATCATCGAATTCATCGCGGATTTCCCCGACGATTTCCTCCAGTATATCTTCCATTGTAAGCATTCCGGCAGTACCGCCGTATTCATCGGCGACCAGCGCGATATGGACACGCGACTGCTGCATTTTCAGCAAGGCATCCTGCAGGCCGGTCATTTCAAAAACAGTCGGCAATTCACGTACAAAGTTCTGCAGCTCCCAGGGACGTCCTGCAACGATATGCGGCAGCATCTTCTTGGCGCTAACATAGCCGATGATACGGTCTTTGTCGCCATCTTCCGTGACCGGGTAACGTGTGTAATTATTTTCATCAAGGATCTCAACGATTTCTTCAAGGGGCATATCTTTATCGAGTGTTACAAGTTCTGTACGCGGCACCATAATCTCTTTCGCTGTGCGTTCATCGAATGTGAAAACATTTTCCATATAGGAAAGTTCGGTTTCATTGATGGCACCGCCTTCGAAACTCTGGGCCATGACAATTTTCAATTCGTCTTCCGAGTAAGCCTGTTCGTGGCCCTGCTGAACGCCGAATGTGCGCAATAACACGCGTGCAGCACCATTCAGGGTCCAGATGAATGGCTTCATGACTTTACCGAACCAGTACAGCGGCGGAGCAAGCAGCAATGACATTTTCTCCGCGAATTCAATCGCCAGTGTTTTCGGCGCCATTTCACCCACTACAACGTGAAGATAAGTGACAAGCAGGAACGCGATGGCGTAGGACGCTGTCGCTGCTGCCGCATCCGATACCTGGAAAAAGTCGAAAACCGGGTACATCAGGCGTTCGACGGTCGGTTTACCAAGTGCACCGAGTCCGAGAGCTGTAACGGTGATGCCGAGTTGGCAGGCCGACAGATAATAATCGAGGTCGGTCGCAACTTTCTTCGCCGTAACCGCTTTTTTATTTCCTTCCGCGATCAACTGATCCAGCCGCGACATCCTGATTTTGACGACGGCAAACTCTGATCCGACGAAAAAGGCTGTCAGGCCGAGCAATACTACCAATAACACTAAATTCAATATCGTGATTATGTCCACTTATGTCCCTGTAAAAGGGATTCACCTCCGGGTTTATTGGAGCAAAGCCAAAAGAGCCGTGATGGCAGCCATCTTTCTCTCCAGTGCTTTGCCCGTTTGCGTCTTCGCATGATGCGGTGCATCCTTCAGCTGTTCTTCCAGCCGGACAATCTTTTGCTGCAGCTGATCAAACTCATTGATCACTTCATCAATCAGCTCTTCCGTTTCCGGAGTTTCCCCTGCACAAATGATTTCCTGGATCTCCACGATCGACATGCGCTGTTTTTTCAATACCTGAATCCGTTCAAGTGTCTGCAGAACATTATTGGGATAAAGCCGGTAATTGGCTTCAGAGCGTTCGAATGCCAATAAACCCGCATTCGTATAATAATCAATGGTTCTGACGGACACTCCACTCAATTTTGCAACTTCACCGATTCTCATTAATCCCTTCCCAATGCAGACACCTCCAATTTAAATTAAGAATATCTTATCATAAAATTGGTCTAACCATACAGTGAAACGTTACGGTTTTGATAGACTATTTTTGAATTTATGAATAAAAATTTCATATTTCAGACGAATTTTCATTTGCGCATTTTGCCTGCAGCGTGCTATATTGTTGGTAACAACTCAATAGACTTTTGACATTCGTCAAAGGGGAGTAGCTTTAGGGAAACCTATTTTACAGTCGTCATTGCGTGGTTAAAAGCCACCGGCTGTAATAGCAGTTAATTTTGCTTAGCGAGACCTTTGCCTTCATCGGGCATGGGTCTTTTTTGTTGCAAAAATTAACTGGGGGTTTGAAAGATGGAAGCAATTTTATTGGAGTATGTATGGGTCCTGCTGGTGCTGGTGGCGCTTGAAGGGTTACTCGCTGCAGACAACGCGGTGGTTATGGCGGTCATGGTCAAGCACCTGCCGAAAGAGCAGCAGAAAAAAGCGTTATTCTACGGATTGCTGGGAGCATTCGTGTTCCGCTTCGCCGCATTATTCATGATTACGTTACTGGTAGACGTCTGGCAGATTCAGGCGCTCGGTGCAGCGTATCTCCTGTTCATCGCGTTTAAACACATTTACGATCAGCGAAAAGGCAAGGAACATTCGATTGAGCCGGAAACGACAAAAGGCGCCGGTTTCTGGATGACTGTATTGAAAGTGGAATTGGCGGATATCGCCTTCGCGGTCGATTCCATGCTTGCGGCTGTAGCGCTCGCAATGACATTGCCGCATCTTGGCACGATGGAAGTTGGCGGCATCAACGGCGGCCAGTTCGGCGTCATGCTTGCCGGTGGATTGGTCGGTATCGTCATCATGCGATTCGCGGCCCACAAATTCGTCAAGCTGCTCACCGATTACTCGCAGCTTGAAACGACAGCGTTCGTCATCGTCGGCTGGGTAGGCGTCAAATTGACCGTCCTGACACTCGGCCATAAAAACCTCGGCATCCTGCCTTACGACTTTGCCCATTCCACGGAATGGAAGCTCATCTTCTGGGGCATATTGCTTGCGATTGTCGCAGTCGGCGCGCTGGTGAGTATCAAGAAGAAGCGTGAAGCTGATAAAGCGGCGGTATAATTCACTTATGATTCAACTGGTTCAGGAGATTGTTCTCTTGGGCCGGTTTTTTTGTTGGGCGTGGGGTTGTGGGCGGGAGAG
>NZ_JRGN01000228.1 GCF_000775575.1 Planococcus sp. CAU13 | reverse complement strand
CGAAGCTAGCGCAGCGATGCAGGAGCAATACGGGTTTATGCGACCCGGCGAAATGCCGCTTTTTGCCACGCAGCCGGGTTGAATTATGAACCGAAAAGCTGGGCGGCTGGAGTCTGGACAAAAAAAGAGACTATCCTAAGATAGCCTCCTTCATTTATTCTTTCACATCGACCAGTCGCGGTGCTGCGATAAACAGTACCGAGCAGACAAAAGCCGTCAACAGGAATGCCGGGAACATATATGTGGCATTATAGCCGAACGAATACAAGTAAACATTGCCGGTCGCAAATTCCTTGAAAAACCAGATGCCGACAATAACATGCACGAGATAGCGCAGTAAAGCGCCGATAAAAGCTCCAATGACGATGGCCGATACTGCTTTCCCTTTTACGCCGTTCCGCAGATTTTTCAAATAAGCGGATCGCATAATTCCAGCAACGCCAACGCTCGCAAACGCGATCAGGTAATCCAGGGTCACTTGAGTGAATGCGAAACCGAATGACAACGGTACGATATAAACGCGTCCTGTCACCAGCTGAAGCAAACCGACAACCAGTCCAGTCAGCAAACCGGCACCGAATCCCCGGCGGAAAGCCATCAATACGATCGGAATCATCGCCAGGCTGACGGAACCTCCCTGCGGCATACTGAACGCGATAAAGTCCAATACATAGCCAAGGGCACCGAAAATGGCAATTTCGAGCATCAACAATAATTTTTTATTTCTCATGTCTTCCTCCCATGTGTTTGCACATCACCAGAAGGGCCGCCAATAAAAACCATATAAAAGCGGCGCCAGGACAGATCCTGGCGCCGCGAAAAGGGCAGGTTTCTATCCACATCCCTGCGCAGGCATTAACCTACAGGTTCGAAGGGTAAGAACGGATTCGTTCACTCTCAGCAAAAGCTCCCCTTGTGGTGTATACAGTTATTTGTATTACACCTGTATTGTATAGGAGATGCAGGTGTGATGCAAGCCCGTTTCAACCGGACCCATTAGGGTATTAGAAATGTAAATGACTTTGAAAGGCGGTGGAAGCAGCGAACCAGGCTGCTGAAGATTTATGATCGAATTGCTGAAAGACTTGATTAAGATAAAAAGTTTTACGAAAGAAGGAGCCAACGAAGCGCTTCTTTTTTGTGCGAAGTGGCTCGAACAACAAGGTGAAACCGTCACAGTCCACGACAATAAAGGCTATTTGATGCTCACTGCCAAAAAAGGATACGGTGAGGAGACGCTGATCTGGAACGGCCATGTGGATGTGGTGCCGGGCCACGAGGAACAATTTACCCCCATCGAAGAACTTGGCCGTCTGTATGGCCGCGGTTCGGCGGATATGAAAGCTGGCGTAGCAGCCATGATGCAGGCGTTCATCGAATTGGATGCGGAGAAATTAACGCGTGAAGTGCAGCTGCATATCGTGACTGACGAAGAAACGGGTGGACACAATACATCGAAATGGCTTGTCGCACAGGGCTACAGCGGAAATTTCGTCATCTGCGGCGAACCGACCGGGCTGAAAGTCGGACTTCAATCCAAGGGCATTTTGCATATGGATATGGTTTTCAAAGGCAAACCGGCGCACGGCAGCAGGCCATGGGAAGGGATCAACGCCATTGAGCAGGCCATGAAATACCATATGGCGATGAGCGAACTTCCTTTCCGCAAAGAGTCGACTCAATATTATGAGCAGCCTTCCGTCAACCTCGCCATCATCAAAGCGGGCGAACGCTATAATATGGTGCCGGAAATCTGCGAAATGTCATATGACATCCGTTTCATGCCAGGCCAGGATCCGGAAGAAATCACACGCCAGATGGCGGAACTCGGCGGGACGCTCGGCATTGATTTTGATTATAAGTCCAGTTTCGCAAACACGCCCGCCCTGACAACCACTGAAGAAAATCCATACATCCAGACGCTGCAGGAAAGCATACGCACCAATTCGGGGGCTGAACCCATTCTGTTTGGGCAGCATGGCGCTGCCGACACACGTTATTACGCTGCCGTAACCGGCGGCGAAGGTGCGATTGAATTCGGCCCGACCGGCGATGACTGGCACGGCAACGCAGAATATGTGGAAATTTCAAGCGTCCACGAATACAAGAATATTTTATTGTCTCATGCAATGAACTGAACTCAAGGTTTAAGTCTGATGAAAAAAGGGCATTTATAACTATCCACTAAACGATTGGAGCGATCAATATGGCAATGGGAAGATTATTGAGAACGGCGATTAAATACGGGCCAATAGCTTATCCGATTATCCGAAAATACATGAATAAGAAGAAAGCCAAAGGGAACGCCCAGACGAACACAAGCCAGTATAAAACAGAAAAGACAAATCAATATAAAAGATAAGCGAAAAATCCCTCTCCTGTATTTTCAGGAGAGGGATTTTTTGTTTTAAATGATTGGCAGGCGGGTCCGCAGAGCCAGGTAACCGGATGTGAGATCAGGCAGCAACTTCGCTGATGACCCATCATCAATATCAGCGGCTTCTTCTTCCGGTGTCTCAACAGCTTCTGTTTCTTCACCGGCAGCCGGAGCGCTTTCATCCTGCTGGCCCTTCAGTATTTCTTCAAATGAGATCGGATTCGGCTGTGGAAGTTCCCACTCCTCTATTACCCAGCCGTTGCGGTACTGCGTCAAAAACTGGTTGGCCATTGCCTGGTATCCTTCGATATTGGGATGGACATCCGCGGGATTCGGCACCTTTGAAACCGCGTCCAGACCGAATGCCTCGTCGACAGCCACAAAATCCGCACCGGCTTTCCGGGATTCATTTTTCAAAATTTCATTAAGGGTATTCAGCTGCTCATCAACGCCGGCTTTTTGGGATTCACGGGCGTGCGGATAAGCGAAATAATAGCCCATGACATAAATGTCGGCATTCGGAGCAGCATCCGACAACTCCTGCAGAATCGCTGCGATGTTCTGCCTTGCTTTATTAAGTGCAAAATCGGACTGAATGCGCTCAAAACGAATCGAACCATCTGCCGGATTAGCCTGTACCAGCCGCAGCAGATCGTTTGCTCCTGCCGATAACGTGATGATATTCGCTGCTGCCAGAAGTTCCTGTGCTTCCTCTTCCTTTATCCGCTCCAGCACATCGGCGGTCGTGAATCCGGGGAATGCCAGATCTTTCGAAAACAGTGCGACCGGCTGATTCCGGCTGAGTTCCTGTGCAATTAAATCAGCATAACCGGCATCGATTTCACTGGCCGGCGTCTGTCCTGCTGCCAGGGAATCACCCAGTGCTATATAGACAGCAGGGATTTTCACCTCTGCTGCCGCTGGTGTGACCATGCTGAAAGCGAACAATAGAACCAGCACGACTGCTGCTGTTTTTTTCATTTTCATCACCTCTTAGAATGCCCAGTTTCCGTTACGGAATACCGGAATCTTCGAACCGTCTGCTGTAATGCCGTCAATATCCATTTCAGCACTGCCGATCATAAAGTCTTCATGGACAATGGATGTGTTCAATCCGATTTCCCCCAGTTGTTCCCGCTCCAGGTTGCGTGCACCTTCATAGCAAGTCGGATAGGAATCACCGATTGCCAGATGGTTCGATGCATTTTCATCAAATAAGGTATTGAAGAACAATAGGCCGGAATCTGAAATCGGCGACTGGTGAGGCACTAATGCAACTTCTCCAAGGTAGGCAGCGCCTTCGTCGGAAGTGATCATTTCAGTCAAGAGCTCCTGGCCTTTCTCGGCCTCTGCTTTGACGATTTTCCCAGCCTCGAAAGTCAACGTGAATCCATCGATGATATTGCCCTGGTACACCAACGGCTTCGTATTGCGGACAAAACCGTTGACGCCGGTTTTCAACGGAACTGTGTAGACTTCCTCAGTCGGCATGTTGGCGATGAACGGATTGCCCTGCGGTGTTTTTGAAGCACCTGACATCCAGATATGCCTGTCCGGCAATTCGATGGTCAAATCAGTGCCCGGAGCAGAATAATGCAGCTTCGCAAAGCGGTAATCGTTCAACTGAGAGGCTCGTCTTTCCAAAAACTCAATATGTTCTTTCCACAAAGAAACGGCATCGCCGCGTCCGATGCGCACAGTTTTGAATATCGCCTCCCAAAGCGCTTCCATCTGCTGCTCAGGATCAAGTTCAGGAAATACTTTTGCGGCCCATTTTTGTGAGGGCATTGCCACAATCGACCACGCCACTTTATCCGAGCCCACAGCCTGGCGGTATCGCACCAGCGCTTTGCCGGCAGCCTTTTGTGAGTCGGTCAGGCGTTTAGCCGGGATGCCTGTCAGCAAATCAGGATCTTCCGCATCAATCCACAGGAAAGAACCTCCCTTATCAATGATTTCATCGCGCTGCACGACCGACCACTCCGGATATTCAGTAAATGCCGAGTCCGGGGCCAGCTCATAATGCGTACGGCTCTGAACGGGATCCGAATAATTCACATGGACATTTTTTGCTCCTGCTTCATAGGCTTTTTTCACAACGAGGCGGGTAAACTCGATTGTGTCGATTGTGGTATTGATGAGAATGTGCTGATCTTTTTGGACGTTCAAGCCCACATAAACGGTCAGTTCCGCATATTGTTCCAATTTCTCCTGAAAATTCATTTTTTATTCCCCTTTGTGTTTACTGTCTTACTTGAACCTTCAATCAATTTGCCGCCGTGCATGATTTTCTGCACCGGTTTTGACGGCAGATCTTTCGTGAATTTTTTATAATGCCGTTCATCCTGATAAGCAAGCAGCGTCAGCACTTCCCCGTCAGCCCCCGCCCGTCCGGTCCGTCCGGAACGATGAAGATACTGATCGATGGTTCTCGGTACGTCGACATGAATAACATGCGTGACCATGTCGATGTCGAGGCCCCGCGCAGCCACTTCTGTCGCGATCAATACAGATACTTCCCCTTTTCGGAATGCATCAAGTGCGTTCTTTCGTTCATCTTTTTTCATCTCGGAATGAAGCGTAACGATTTTGGCATCACGGAACTTCAATTTATTTTCCTTCATTAACAGCTGATCCAGATTATTGACGAACGCCAATGCTTTGACTCCGTCAATATAGGAAATGCTGCGCAGCAGATTTGTCTTGTCGCGTTCATCCACTTTGATGAACGAATGCGTCACTTTCCCCTGCATCGGCATTTCTTCCGCCGTCACATGAATGCGCGTCGGTTGCTGCATGAGCCGCTCCGCAACCAGTTCAACTTCCTCTGTAATCGTGGCGGACACCAGCACAAGCTGGCGATCGTTTTGCGTCTTCTCTACAAGGGACTTCATGACTTCGCGGTGTTCACGCGCCATCAACTGGTCGCCTTCATCAAGGACGAGAATACGGATCTCGTGCATTTTTAACTTCTTGTTTTTGACAAGCTCATTCAATCGGCCTGGCGTACCGACGACAATCGTCGGTTTCTTTTTCAATTTTTCCAGTTGGCGCTGCATATTGGCGCCGCCGATCAATTGTGTAACGGTAATGTCCGTGCCTTCAGTCCATTCACGCAGCACATTGACGATCTGCATGGATAATTCCTGTGACGGCGTAATGATCATTGCCTGAATCGCGGCTTTTTCGGGATTGACCCGCTCAAGGATCGGCAATACATATGCCAGTGTCTTGCCCGAGCCTGTCGGTGACTGGGCGACGATATCATTTCCTGCCAGCATTTCCGGAATCATCTGCTCCTGGATCGGCATCGCCGTTTCAAAACCTGTTTTCTTCCATTTTTCCTGCCATACGGGATTTAGTTCTTCTATAAAAGTCATTTGGATTCCACCTCTTCTTGAATGTTTTCAGTGTATCATATTTGGCGGTATCACGCCTTTTTTTGCAGAATTCAACTTGTTTCTGAATCGTCAAAAACAAAAAAAGCCGCACCTGAAACAGTGCGGCTTTCTGATCATTATTCTGTTGCTTCTTTGCGGGCATAAACAATTTCTTTTTCCTGTTCGGTCACAGGACGAATTGGCTTTTTAATAAAGAAAGCCAGAACAAGTGCAGTCAGCGCGATGAATGTCGAAACAAAGAATGAGAAGTTGATGCCTTCAAGCATCGCCAGATTTTCGATGCTCTCAAGTGCGGTTCCCTGAGCCATCAATTCGCCTGCCGCTGATTCTGTACGTGTGTTCATCAAAGTGATCAGGAAAGCGGAACCGATCGCCCCCGATACCTGCTGGAGCGTATTATTGATGGCTGTTCCGTGCGGATAGGCTTTCATCGGCAAAGTGTTCAGCCCGTTCGTCATGACCGGCATCATAACAAGTGAAATACCGAGCATCCGAACCGTATAAATCAGCATGATCTGCCAATAACTCGTATCCACTGACAATTGGCTGAACAGGTAAGTCGTGATGACAACCAGCGATAAGCCAGGGATCGCCAATACTTTGGCTCCCCATTTATCGAAGAGGCGACCGGTGACCGGCGACATCACACCCATGAGCAGCGCTCCCGGAAGCATCAGCAATCCTGAATTAATGGGCGAGATTCCTTTGATTGTCTGAATATAGATCGGCATCAGGATCATCGCCGAGAACATCGACATGGACAGCACGACCGAAATGACCGAAGACAGCGCGAACATCGGGTATTTATAGATTCGTATTTCGAGCAGCGGTTCGTCAAGTTTCAGCTGGCGGCGTATGAAAAGGGCCAGTGATATCAGACCGACGATAATTGTGACGTAGACTACCGGATTCGACCATCCCAGCGTACCTGCGGAACTGAAGCCGTACAGTATTCCCCCGAATCCAAGGCTTGATAAAATAAGGGAGAATCTGTCAAGTGAAATTTCCCGATTCTGGAACGTTAAGTTCTTTAACTTGAAAATCCCTAATAGAAGCGGTATCAATGCCAGTGGAAACACGATGAAAAACAGTACGCGCCAATCATAGTTCTGGACAATAAAACCTGATAGAGTGGGTCCGATTGCCGGCGCAACGACCATGACAAGGCCGAAATATCCCATCGCAGTTCCCCGTTTCTCAACCGGAAATGCAACAAGCATGACGTTCATGAGAAGCGGCATCATCAAAGCTGATCCGGAAGCCTGCAGCAGACGGCCTGCCAGAAGAATTGAAAATTCCGGTGCGAGTCCGGCAATCAGCGTTCCCAGTGTAAATAAGGACATTGCGACAATAAAGACCGAGCGATTCGAAAATCTCTGGATGAAATAGGCACTGGCCGGTATTAATATTCCGTTCACGAGCATATAGCCGGTGACAAGCCACTGGGCTGTTGCAGCTTTTATCCCGAAATCCGCCATGATTTCCGGCAAAGCGATATTTAATAATGTCTGGTTGAAGAATGCTACAAATGCTCCTGTAAAAAGTATGGCAATTATGCCATAAGGCGTTTTTTTCTGTTCGGTCATCCTGTTAATCCTCCGTAATATCTTGTTGAATTGGACTGCTGAAATCTCCATTCCCCTATTCTATACCTAGAGTATACAATTATCAACGATATTATACCGGTTGTTCAATTTTATTGCTAAAACTTCTTTTTACAGGTATTCTGACATTAGATTATGAATGCAAAGGTGAGTAAATGAATAGAAAAAAACAAAATATCATAGATGCCGCCTACACTCTGTTTATCGGAAACGGCTATAATTCCACTTCAATCCAGGATATCCTGGACGAAGCCGGAATTTCGAAAGGGACATTTTACAATTATTTCACTTCCAAAAGCGAATGCCTCATTGCCATCATGGAATCCATCGGCAATGAAATTCGCCAGAAGCGCATGGAATCTGCATCGGGCAGACCTGTGAATGATCCTGAAGTTCTTGCAGAACAATTATGTATCCGCATTCGGATGAACCGCGAAAAAAATCTTTTTTCGCTGTATGAAAGTATTTTTTATTCCCAGGATAAAGAACTGAAAGATTTTGCCAAGCACTCCTACCGGATTGAACTGGACTGGATTACATCCCGTATTGTCGATATATACGGCCAGAAAGCTGCGCCTTATGCACTCGACAATGCCGCAACCGTTCATGGCACCATCCAGCAATTGGTAAACATCTGGCAGTTGACTACGGAGGAAGATCTGCCGACTGAAAAGCTGGCGGCATTCGTCATCAAACGGCTGGAGACAGCAGTCCTCGCCCAGATTGAATCAGGAGAACGGTTTATCCAGGCACCGACCGTCTATACTGAAAAATCTTCAGCAAACCTTTCTGTGGCGGAACTCGCCCAGCAGCTTGAAAATTACAGCGAAAAAATCCTGGATGATGCCCCTTCCCGGCAGCTCGTGCTATTTTTATCCCAGGAATTGTTGGCAGAAACGCCGCGCCAGGCCTTGCTTGAAAGTGTGCTGGGGACACTGTCGAAAAACCCTGAGCTGAAATCGGAATTGATGATTTTACTCGAACAGGTATGGAAAAAGCTTGCCGCTCTGTGAGTGATTGAACAGAAAAAGGCGGTCCGGTAATTTTTCCTGCCGCCTTTTTTCTATGGTTTTTTTCTGCCTTTTACAGCCTGCTCAAAAGCATAAGCGTATTCGATGAGTTTCGGTTCATCAAAAGCCCTGCCGAAAAAGGTGATGCCGAATGGCTCTTTCGTTTCAGTGTAGCCAAAAGGAACCGTAATACCTGGGAAACCGGCAGCGGCTGCGACATTGCAGCCGAAATCCTGAGGCAGGAGAACTGCATCCGCCCCAATTTCTTTTAAAGTGGCATCAATGCCTTGTTCGGCTGCCAGGAAACGATTGCGTTCGAGTGCTTCCACGTATTCCCTTTCCGTCAGCATGCCTGTCAGTTTATTTGCCTGTTCCATCAAATTCTGTCCGAATTTGAGCATGGTTTCGGAATTTTCGTTATTGAAAGCGATGACGTCATCCATCGTACGGATGGGATTGAGTGGATTCGTCCTTGCCAGATAAGCATTAAGGTCGGCTTTGAACTCATGAAGCAATACGGCAAATCCAAGGTCTTCCTGATCTGCACCAAGATCGACGTCTTCAATAATTTCCGCACCGCACTCCTTTAAACGTTCCTTCGCCTGTTCAAACATTGCCAACTGCTCATCCGAAATTTCTTTGAACAAATCAGGAGTCACAGCCAATCGGACGTTCTCCAGCCCATTTTCTTTCAGATGGCCACGCCAGTCATATCCATCGAAGTCAGTGGACATGCGGGTAATTGGATCCTCTGGGTCAAATCCGACAAGCGCCGCAAACACACTCACTGCATCTTCAACCGTCCTGGCGATGGCACCGGGTATATCCTGTGTATGGGACAGCGGAATCACACCGCTTCGGCTCACCATCCCGACAGTCGGTTTCAGTCCGACCAGACTGTTTTGAGCCGCCGGGTCAATGATAGACCCGGATGTTTCAGTGCCAATCGAGGCCGCAGCCAGATTAGCGGCGATGGCTGCAGCAGCCCCGGAACTGGAACCGCCAACATCAAATGGACCGTACGGATTATGGACCTGCCCGCCGCGCGAACTGTAGCCGTTCGTCATTTTATCCGACATGAAATTGGCCCATTCGGTCATATTCGTCTTGCCGAGTATGACCGCCCCCGCTTCCCGCAGCTTTCCGACCAGAAATGCGTCATGCAGGGCGTAATGATTTTCAAGCGCCAGAGAACCGGCACTGGTATGCATTTTATCAGCCGTATCCATATTGTCTTTTATAAGAATAGGAATTCCGTGAAGAGGTCCTCGCGCTCCATCGCGCTGACGCTCAAAATCGAGTGACTGGGCAATCTGCATGGCATCCGGATTGATTTCCAGGATGGCGTTGATATTTTTATCGCGGAGCGAAATGTTCTCTTTATACATCAGCACCAATTCTTCTGACGTGATCCTGCCCGTCCGCATTTCCTCCTGCATCTCGGCGATCGTCATTTCATCCAGCCGGTCCCTCCGGTAATCTTCCAATTTTTTCTGATGCATGGCTTTCCCTCCATTTATCTCGTATTAACGGTCAGCAGGACTCCCACTTCTCCAAGTGGGAGATCAACTGGCCGTAAAAACCCGATTGGATCAACTAACAT
>NZ_JRGN01000133.1 GCF_000775575.1 Planococcus sp. CAU13 | reverse complement strand
TCTCCTGTCTTCGCACAATCTGTCGGAAATCGACCGGGTCACTTCCAATATTTTATTTCTGAAGAATGGTGAGTTGCTGAAAGAGAATTTGGCGGATTACGAAAATGTGTATTATCACTTTACGTTAAATACACTGGAAGACCCTATCAACTTATTAAAAGACACAAAAGTAATCGTTAAAAGTAATCAGGGCAATCGACTGGTCTTATCCTTGAACGGCACGCCGCTCACTGAAATT
>NZ_JRGN01000053.1 GCF_000775575.1 Planococcus sp. CAU13 | reverse complement strand
ACCGCAGCCGGCTGCGGTTCATCTTTCGTATAAAACCATTCCGGCAATTTTTCCTCGCGGACCGGTTTGCCGCCTGAGCGGGTAACAGATTTCGAAGCAGCTGTGGGCGAGCCTTCCGATTTCCATTTTACATACTGGGCATGTTCCGTGCGCGCCAGTTCCATGGCTTCGGCGGCAGTGGAAACATTTTTCCGGATCCAGTGCGATGCGATTTTTTCCACATAGCCTTTGGTGAGCTTCATATCCGTCCGAAGCAGTACATACTGCAGCAGGACATTGACGACTGCCGGCTCCATGCCGTGGTGCATCACCAGATTATTGGCAAGCTGAACATCAGCCGGCATCGGTTCTTTCCCGCCGGCGATGTCCCGCAGTACTTCAATGGGCGACGCAGATTCCAGATAAAGCACCAGCTCATCCTGTCTGGTCTTCGGCTCTGCCGTCTCTTCCGGCGCTTTCGTCAATACCGGCTCCAGTTTCGGTGCAGTCGTCGACACGGTCATCTTGTAATACTCGGATGCGGATTTTTTTATTCCTTCTATAGTAAGGCGGTAATCATCGTCTATCGCCAACAGGATCACTTTTTGCATTTCGAGCGGTCCCCAGCCGTAAAGGAATGCCAGTTTGCAGATGCTTTCCTTGATGGGCGCAGTCAATACACGTTTCGGTACAAGCTGTTCCGAAAGTCCCTGATGTAGCAGGCTAAAGTCAAAGTCGTATTCGGCTTTATAGCCCTTCCGGCTGCGCTGCTGCAGGTTTTGCGAATCGTGCGGATAACCGGCTTTTGCATGGACCGGCTGAAAAATATCCGTGAATGTCCGGGACACTTCTTCAAAAGAATCGATATCTTCTGCAGGAATCACGAAACGGTCACGCACACGGCGGTAGGCGATATCACCAATTTTGCTGAATAAAAACATGGAGAGCAGCGGATCGGTGAAAAAATCTTTCGGATCGAGCGGCGGGCATAATTCATACAGGAACGTGCGGGAATCGCTCCCTTTCCTGTACGTTTTCAATAACCCGATCGCTTCAAGCTGGATGCGCGACTCGAAAATTTTCGAAATCGGCATGCCGAGTGTATTCATCAGCGAATAATGCGGCGTTTCAGCCCGCAGCGTTTCGCCTTCCGCCCAAAGCGACAGGTAAAGCGATACAGCTTCAGCGCCGATCATCGGCTGATAAAGAAGCGTCAGCAATTGGCGGTCGTAATCGGAAAATGGATACGGCAGCCGGATCTTAAAAGCATCCGCCGGCTGCAGTTCCTTATAGAATGCTGTCATTTAGCCACCGCCTTACTCGGATATCTTGTCATCCGGATTCTTTTTCAATAAATCCTTCAGCTCGTCAATAAATACGTTGATGTCTTTGAACTGGCGGTAAACGGAAGCGAAACGGACATATGCCACTTCATCAATTGCGGCCAGCCTGTCCATGACCATTTCACCGACCTGTTCGGATTTCACTTCGGCATTGCCTATTCTGCGCAGGTCTTTTTCTATATTGAAGACCACTGCTTCCAGTGTCTCGAGTGGCACTGGGCGCTTTTCGCATGCGCGGATCAGGCCGCGCAGCACTTTTTCACGGCTGAACTCTTCGCGGGACCCATCTTTTTTCACGACAATCAGCGGCATCTCTTCCACTTTCTCAAAAGTGGTGAAGCGATAGCCGCATTCTTCACATTCCCGTCTTCTTCTGATCGATTTCAATTCATCTACTGGCCGCGAATCCACTACACGCGTCCCATTATGCTGGCAAGCCGGACATTTCATTTTGACATCTCCCCAAATTCTCTTTCTGTTCCTTTAAGTATAACAAAATTTCAGCGTTTATAATATTTGATTTTGGAATCTGAATAAAACACCGGAATAACTATTATAAATATGCCGCTTCGTCGCTTTGGACAGTGCT
>NZ_JRGN01000323.1 GCF_000775575.1 Planococcus sp. CAU13 | reverse complement strand
CTCGTAACCGAATGGCGCTGTTGTTTCAACCAATTGGTAGTTACCAGGTTTCAGCTCTATTTCAACTTTTCCTTCAGCATTTGTTTCCAGACTTTCGACAACGATATCGCCTTCCTCATCGAGCAGCTGGAAAACAGCTCCTGAAAGCGTAATGCTGCTGTCGCGGCTATCGACTTTAACAAGTTCCACGAAGCCATTTTTCAATTCATTGGACACTGTTACTGTCAGCATTTCCTGCTGATCGAATACAATTTCAAATTCGATTGGTTCACTCAACAATTCGTAACCAAATGGTGCTGTTGTTTCAACAAATTGATACGTACCA
>NZ_JRGN01000276.1 GCF_000775575.1 Planococcus sp. CAU13 | reverse complement strand
AGTTTCCTCACAGGAGCTTGGCTGCTGATTATCCATTGGTCCATCCTCATCATTTTCAAACCGTGACGCCGACCGTTTCCAGTTACGCTGTGGTTGATGGGGCTTTAGGAAGTTCCAGCAATTCACCCAGTTATACTCTAACCAATTACTCGGTTAGACGCCCTGAAATCAATTATCTCAACAGTTGCAAGACTGCCTGAGGAATTTGATTGGATTGAGCCAACATTGCTTGTGCTGCTTGTGAAAGGATTGAGTTCTTAGTTTGTTCCATCATTTCTTTCGCCATCGTGCGAACATTTACTTTCATAAATGACTAGACTATATCTTCACCCTCTAGTGTTAGT
>NZ_JRGN01000168.1 GCF_000775575.1 Planococcus sp. CAU13 | reverse complement strand
CTTTCCGCAGGGAGCTGCCTGAGCCTCCTCAGTCGCTACGCTCCCTGCGGGGTCTCAGGACTCGCTCTACATCCTGCAGGAGTCGCCAGCTGCTACTCCATTTTGATGCTGTGGGGAAACTGGATTTCTGCTTTTTCAACGGACCAAATTCTTATATTCTCTTTTTATAGAAAGCCATACTAAGATATGGAGCAAAACAGCGAAGACTCCC
>NZ_JRGN01000285.1 GCF_000775575.1 Planococcus sp. CAU13 | reverse complement strand
AGGCTTCGCGTCCGCGAAGCCTTTTTCATCTCAGAAAGCTGTGGTTGAAGAGGAAATGTGAGCTTAAAATATAGTTTTGATAAAAAGTGATCTGTTTTTTCGTCTGATTCGGTGAAATAATAACGAATGGCAAGGAATTTCAGCAGCGGGTTGCCGTCGTCTGCCATTATTAGCTGTGGGAAGCCGGCAAATTGGCTGGAATATGGATGTTAGTTCCAGACGATATTCCATGAAAAGAAAAAATTTCCTCAATGTAAAATTTATGCGCGGAAACACCTCACTTGTGCGCTGAAATCTTAATTTGTGCGCTGAAAACACTTGCTTATGCGCGGAAAAAAGAATTTGTGCTCAACTTAATATCTAGATGTCGTA
>NZ_JRGN01000205.1 GCF_000775575.1 Planococcus sp. CAU13 | reverse complement strand
AAAAGCGGGCCGCGGCCCGCTTTTCATCAGTTCTTGTTCTTGCCTTTTCCGTTGTTTTTGCCTTTTCCTTTGTTCGGGTTGTCCTTTTTGTAAAGAACTTCATATGTGAATTCCTGAGCTTCTTTCTGCCCTTCCGGAGCAGCATAAGAAGTGATCATTTTCACATTGCCTTCACGAAGAACCTGCTGAAGATCCAAAGCTTCTTTATCCGTTACATTGAATGGATCAACATGGAATACGCGCTCTTTGCCGTTTTTCTTCGTTTGGATGAATGTAGTCGTGAAGTCGACGTATTCACCTTTTAATTGGCCAAGTGACTGGAATGCTTCTGTTGAAGATCCGTCATTTGAGAAATCGCCCAATTGAATATTTTGGATGAACCAGCCTGCATTGTTTGAACCCCAGTCCGTCAAGTTGCGGAATGACACCAATACATCCTGTCCTGCATAAGCAGAAAGGTCAAACGTTTCTGTCGCCCAGTTGCCGTTTGTTCCTGTGAATCCTGGAACGTTCTCTTTGATCGTCGGGTAGCCTTCTTCAACTACGTCTGAACGCGTGTTTTCATTTTCAAGTGAAGTCCATGTCTCGCCGTTATCAGCAGAAACTTGAACCATACCGAAATCCCACTGTTCTTCAATGTCATAGAAGTGATCGAAAGTCAGTGTGGCATCAGCAGCTGGAACCGTTGCACCGAAGATCAATGCCTGGTCAGCTTCGTCGCCGTTATTTGCGTGAAGTACCTGTGCGCCTGAACCTTTAGGATCTGCGACTGTGCTCCATTGCAATGGAAGGAAATCCGCACCGTCAAATTTCAGGCCGCGCACATTTTTTCCGAAGTTGAATTCTTTAAAGTCGCCGCCCCATGCCGGAACGCCTTCTTTTTCAAATGTTTTTGCACTTTCAAAATCGACAGTTTTGCCGCGTACGCCATCACCAACCGGCAGTTCACGCAGGTCAATGCTGTCGAAATTATAATCGCTGCTTACATTAGAGTTATCCAAAGTCAATGCAGTCATGAAGTTCTGATAGACTTCAGTGAATGTTTTATTTGTGCCATAATCCTGAAGCGTTTTGTTCACGCTTGCCATACCCTGGCTGTCACCGTCAGTTGCCAGTTCACGGATGAACTCCTGGCCGAATTTGTCATACATATAAAGAGTGAACAGGTAAACCTGTCCGTAATCTGCAATTGTTTCAGGACCGGTTGCCGCCTTTCCATGCTCATCCCAGTTTACAAGCGAGTTTTCCGGGTGGTCCAGGAAGAAATTGATGGAGCCTTCTCCGTGTCCGTATCCTCCAAGATATTCAGAGAACGTCGACATCCCTTCATTCAGCCAAGTTTCCTCTGAAGGATCGTTGTCTGCCTGAATCAAATGCTGAAGCTCATGGATTGTCGTTCCGAAGAATGTGCTTTCAAGACGTGTTTCCCATGAATTTGTATCGATTGTAATAATGTTGCGATCTGTATAGTTTTCAAGCGTCTGCCAGAAGAAGCCGGCTACGAAGAATGGGTACGATGGATTGTTCCAGCCTTCATCCTGTACGTTGTCGACGAGCATGATTATTTTGTCTGATCCTTCATAGTAACCTTCAGGCAGGCCGACCATACCTGGAAGCGGTGAATGCGAACCGTCCAATGAATCCGGCGTTCCGAAGAAATCGGTAGCTACCGGATAAATATTGCTGTCGAATTCATCCTGCAATTTATCTACCTGCGCCTGTGTTACGACATCAGCTGGCTTCGAATTGTTTGGTCCGTATGCCAAATCTTTGGCTACCCAGATTTCAACGTTGTCTCCAATGCTGCGGAGTGTGAATTCCTTGAACTCAAGATTGCGGTTAAGGAATAGCTTTGTTCCATGATCTTCAGTGAACGGATCGTCTCCATCGGCTGATGCTTCTGTATTTGCCACTTCATCTGCCTGCGCTTTGATCTTCGCTTCTGCTTGTTTCAGGAAGTCCGCATCCTGCGATAGTTCGTTCAAGCTCTGGTCAATATCAATTCTGTCGCCATAGCGTTCAGTGTTCCAGTCGGATGCTGTCGGTAATTTTTCTACTGGTGCCGCTGTTGCTGCTGGCGCCATCAACGATAATGATAAAGCACTTGCGGAAAGAATTGAAACCCACTTGCTTTTGGCCATTTGATGTTTTCCCCTTCCAACTTATCAGAATTTTCTACAAGAAAAATCTTAACATATCTGACAATTCAGAAGAATAGGGTATATTAATTATTTCGAATTCCGAATTATTAGGTAAAAGGTATTGTTATTATTTCTAAAGCTGACTAAATATTACTTGTTTTTAATTTTTTGATGCTTTTTCATGCCGTAAAATAGGTTGCCGGCCCTTCCAACTGGACGAATTCGTCAATTTATTATTAAAATCTGAATCTGGTTTTTACAACTTTAAACTTATATATAGGCTTCAACCAATTTTTTGAAACCCGTATCCTCAATAACTTCTGGAAAGTGAGCGGCTTATTCTCTGCTTTACTGAAAAAATCTTTCTTGGATGATATGCAAAGGAAAGGGTATTTCAGAAGAGGAAGAAGCACGAACGGCACATCCCTCTATGCCCTCGCATAATCTTGGGAGCAGGAATTTATATGAGAACGAAAAAAGGACCCCCTAGAAGGTCCTTTTTTTCAGTTGGTGTTTCCGAAAAGTTCCTGCAGAATATAATAGGATTGCTTCAGTCGTTCCCGGGATTCTGGCAGTTTCCAGCCTTCCCACGAATAGACTTCGCTCCCGTCCAGGCCAAGAGACTCCCGCTTCCCGTCCTCTCTTTCAAGAACGGCTGCCGCTTTGATCCCTTCCACTGTCATGCTCGCTTCTATGCCGTCTTTCCGGATATCACCGGTAAATTCCTTGTTCGACGGATCCTTGGCATTCAGGAGCATCCACGGTAGGCGAATTTCCAGGATACCGGTCTCACCGGAATAGTAATAATCATTCAGTGAATCATAATCTTCGTGATCCGGATTCGCCATGCCGAAGCGCAGCTTGCCTGTTTCATAAGATTCGAACGGCAACTGCTCCCCTGTGTCTGGCCTTGTAACCGCTTTGTTCAATGCCAGTCGGATCGGATGGAAATTCGATTCAATTTCCGTTTCTTCCGGAATCATTTCCAGCCGATCGAAATAATCATAATAGAAGGTATCGTAATCTCCCGCCACCTGCAATGCCGCTTCTTCGCCATTCAAAGATAATTCGAAATCAGCGTTGAAGCCCTCTTCCACAGCTATGCCTTTATTCTCACGCATACTGAAGTAAAGCCGCAGGCTGTCTTTCTCCCACCACGCCGATTGCGGATCAAAACCTGCCTTGATGTAAACATAGCGTTCGTCAGAATCCATCGACAGGGAACGCAGGTCTCCTTCACCTTTTTCATAAAGGATGCCATCTCCATGCCAGTCATCCTCGCCGTCCACTTTAATCTTGTGGCGGTCGAAACTGAGCAGTCCGAATTGCTGCTCATTTGTCTGTGCGTTGGACCAGAAAGGCCGCTGATCCGGATTGTCATAATCCATCGTGTTCCAGGTCCGTTTGAACCACTCATCCTGCCATGTGAAAACCAGTCCGCCGAGCATGCCTTCTTCCAGAATATCTTCATACAGCCGGCTTACGATCTCGCCTTGCTCCCTTTCGGAAATAAAGCCCTGGTTCCAGCCAAACGGATTCGTATGGGTCATGCCGCGGGAAGCAGGAATGCCGAACTCCGCTATCAGCAACGGCAATTCATGCGAGTCATTCAAATCACGCAGATAACCGGCATAATTATTTTTCTCGCCGCGATGGTCGACGAACTCCGTATATTTCTCTTCAAGATTCAGGAAGTCCGGATAATATGGATATACGTGGTATGAAGCGAACATTCCCACTTCTTCCAATTCTCCTTTCACCATAATATGGTTCGGGTCGACCGTTGCCATATCTTCCTGTTCGCTAGGTTCAGCCGGCTGGTCGATGTTATCGGTGGTCACCCAGTTCGTAAAACTCAGCGGCCGCATACTCTGGTACGTTTCGTATTCATACGCCGCCAGAATATCAAGCTGCTGGCCGAGCCAGTGTTCCATCGGATTTGCACCTTCCGTTTTGATGAACTTGCCATCGAAATCATCGAGTTCCTGATATTTCAATCCCATTTCATGAACAGTATGCGGATGCCATTCGATGCCGATCATCCAGCCGATTACATAATCCGAAATGTCCGCTTTGTAATTGCCGTAGGCGTGACCCGGTTTTTGTTCGACCCTGCCGTTTCCATGGACGACATCCACAATTGTTTTCATTTCCTGCTGGAAACTTTCCGTAATTTCCGGAGTGAACGCGTCCAGTGTTTCTTCGAGCGGCCCTTCGTCAATCCAGACCCCATGGAATAAATACAGCGGAGTCTCCGCTGTTTTATTGTACTGGGCAAATGCTTCGTAGAAAGCTGGCGGGTGTAATGTATAAACACGGATGGCATTTGCGTTCATCTTCCCGATCGCTTCGAACCATCTGTCGTATTCCTCACGTGTAATGGCAGCTTCCCCCGGAAATGTCCCCGGCTTCGCCATCCCTAAATTGACGCCTTTGATGGTCATTTTCTTCCAATCACCATCTTCGAAAACTTCAAATTCCTGGCCGCTTATCTTTGCCGGGTATGAAATGCCTTCTTTTGACGCAGCAGTTGAAACTGTATCCTCAGGAGCATTGTCCTTTCCATAACTTCCAGCCATAACAGTTTGCATTACTGGCACGTATGTCTTCCAGTAAAAATTATCAGTGCTGTTGAAAAAGTCCAGCGAGAACAGCGCTTTCAACTTCGCAAGACCGCTGTATTGATAAAAAGCCGGTACATTTTCCACATCCACAAAATCACCTGCAAAATAATAAACCGCAGAATCATTTACCTCCCGGTGTAAAATTGCAGGAAAGTTTACAGGTATCTTCTGCTCAGAGAGAAGCTGCTCACCTTTTGCTGACAGGTCCCATTCATATTCCGCCATCACGTCCGCTGCTGTCGCTTCATTGATATCAAACCAGTAATCGAATGATGGGCTCTTGTCCAAACCAAACGCTTTTTCCCCCGCTTCTGTAAACTTCACATGCAGGCCATGGTCACCAGCAAGCTCTCCACTCTCTTCGGAAAGAACGACAATCTTGCCGCTTTCGTCATCTACGAGTACAAACCCGCCGCCTGTAAATTGCCACTCTTCACCATTCTGTTCAAAATTCGTGATGATCCACACAGGCACTTCTGCATCAGCCGCTAAATCAGGAAAATATCTACCTGTCCAGCCGCTCCACTTGAGTCCAAGGAATTCCTCCATATCAGCACTTACCGCGCCCTCAGTCGGGGAGGCGAAGGTATTGAATTCAACGACCAGATCACTGCCATCATCAAGGACACGCTGCTTCACCGTTTGCCATTCTTCCATTTTCAATCCGCCATAGACGAGTTCAGATCGCTCGTCCCCTTCCTCCTCATTTCCGGCTTGCCACGGAAGGTCTTCCTGATAGACCCCATATGTATCTGCCAGGTAAATCAAATCGTAATTATTTTCCAGCTCATTAATGTCTCGAATCAGATAATCTTCTTCTTCCTCATTTGGCATAAAGCCGTAATAATCCGTTGCCGCCTGATAACGAGACCCGTCTTCTTTGCCATAGCGATCATGGTTCAGAATCCAGGGCAGCCCTTTATGTTCGCGGTAACTTTCCGTTGGAACTGTTTTATCGATAATAGCAACCTTCAATGGTTTCTCTTCCTGCAGCCACCAAATGAGCAAGGGCAGCAATAATAATAAAAGTAAACTTGAAGCCCCCAACAGTATTTTTTTCATATCTTTCCCGCTTTCTTCCAAAAATTATTTCAACGTAATTATATAATAGAAAAAACTTATTACTATAGAAAATATTTCCTATACAAATTATATATCTTAGTTGTCTACAAAAATGTCACAATTCAAAAAAGACCGTTACTACCTGGCGGTACAGGTGGTAACGGTCTTTTCAGTTTGCCTTAATGGAAGACAGCTTAACGGGCGCTGTCGCTTTTCTAGTTTAATGCCTGTTTCAGATCCTCAATGAGATCTTCGACATCTTCAATCCCGACGGAAATCCGTACGAGGCCTTCTACAATCCCCAGTTCGCCGCGGCGTTCGACCGGAATCGAAGCGTGCGTCATTTGAGCCGGCACTGAAATCAGGCTTTCCACTGCTCCAAGGCTTTCAGCCAGTGTGAAGTATTTCAGTTTCGCGAGCAATTCTCCCGCTTTGTCTTTGCTGCCAACGTCAAATGAAATCATGCCGCCAAAACCTGCAGCTTGTTTCTTCATCAGTTCGTGGCCTGTGTGTTCAGGCAATCCCGGGTAGATAACTGTTCCGACAGCGTCATGGTTTTTCAGGAACTCAGCAATTTTCTGAGCGTTCGCGCCTGTTTCTTCCATGCGGATGCCGAGTGTCTTCAAGCCGCGCATCAACAGCCATGAATCCTGCGGCCCTAAGATGGCACCGACAGAGTTCTGGATGAAATGAAGATCCGTCGCCAGTTCTTCCGTATTTACAACGACAAGACCCGCCACAACATCACTGTGTCCACCGATGTATTTTGTTGCAGAATGAAGAACGATGTCCGCTCCCAGTTTGATCGGGCTCTGCAGGTATGGCGTCATGAACGTATTGTCCACAATCGTCAGGAGACCTTTCGATTTAGCGAATGTCGAAACAGCTTCGATGTCCGTCACTTTAAGCAGCGGGTTCGTCGGTGTTTCGATGAAAATCGCTTTCGTGTTTTCTTTTACTGCCGCTTCCACTTCGTCAAGATTTCCTGTATCGACAAAAGTGAACTCCAGACCGAAGCGGTTCAGGACTTGATTCATGACACGGTATGTTCCACCGTAAACATCGTCGGTCAAAATGACGTGGTCGCCTGCCGAGAACAGCATCATGACGGATGAAATCGCTGCCATTCCGGAACCGAATGCAAATCCGGCGTGACCGAATTCAACGTCCGCAATCAATTCTTCAAGCGCGTGGCGCGTCGGGTTGCCGGTACGTGAATATTCGTAGCCTTTGAATTTGCCGACAGCTTCCTGTTTATACGTGCTCACCTGGTAAATCGGCGTGGAAACTGCACCTGTCGCTTCGTCTCCAACAATGCCGCCGTGGATCAATCTCGTTTTGGCTCTCATCAATTTTCCTCCTCGAAGGTTCTGTTATAAATGTCCTGACTCATATAGCGTTCGCTTGAATCCGCAAATACCGTGACGATGTGGCTGCCGGGCTGTGCTGATTCCGCTTCGCGCAAAGCAGCAACATACGCTGCGCCGGAAGAACTGCCGACCAGCAGGCCTTCGCGCTTCGCCAATTCCTTCAGCGCGGCAAAAGCCTCTTTATCGGTGATCGTATGGATCGCCTCAAATAGTTCACGGTCCATATAATCCGGCAAAAACTCCATGCCGATGCCTTCAGTTAAATGCGGACCGGACTCGCCGCCGTTCAAAATAGAGCCTTCCGGTTCCACAATCACGGTTTTGATCCCTTTGTTCCTCGATTTCAAATAGCGTGACGTTCCCATGAACGTACCGCCGGATCCCGCTCCCGCGATAAATATATCGATGTTGCCGTCGAGCGCTTCCCACAATTCCGGGCCAAGCGTGTGGACGTATGTTTCGGGATTCGCGGGATTTGAAAATTGCGAAGGTGAAAACGCCTGCTCTTCTTCTGCGAGCTGCTGCGCTTTTTCAATCGCGCCTTTCATACCTTTTTCAGTCGGTGTGTTGATGACTTCCGCACCGAGTGCGCGCATCAGGCCCTGTTTTTCCTGGCTGAATTTTTCCGGAACCACGAATTTTACTTTATACCCTTTGCCAATGGCGGCAATAGCTAAGCCGATTCCTGTATTTCCGGCAGTCGGCTCGATCATTGTGCCGCCGGGCTTCAGTACGCCCCGGCGTTCAGCATCTTCTATTAACGAAACACCCAGGCGGTCTTTTACACTGCCGCCCGGATTGAAGTATTCGAGTTTAGCGAAAATACGGCAGCCGTTCGGAATATCCATATTCGTCAATTCCAATAGCGGCGTGTTACCGATCAATTGTTGAATGCCTGTGGCAAATTTCATGGTCAATCTCCTTAAACAGTTTCTTCAGCGAAGACCTGCTGCCACTCGTTTTTTTTCGCCAGCATTTCACGCGCCAGTTCCTGCGCGCCCTCTAAGCTGTGGCTCGCTGCCCAGCCGCACTGCACTTCATTGCATGCCGGAACTTCGTCTGCCTCAATGACATCTTCCAATGTGTTTTCGATAATGCGCAGTACATCTTCGAAATCGTCATGGTTAATCAATGACAGGTAGTAGCCTGTCTGACAGCCCATCGGCCCGATGTCGATGATCTGATCCGAATGGTTGCGGCTGTGTTCCGCCATCATATGTTCCAGCGAATGAAGAGCCGGCATTTCCATGAATTCTTTGTTCGGCTGCTTGAAGCGGATATCGTATTTGCGGATGGTGTCCCCATTTGCGCCCGTTTTCTCTCCTGCAAGTCTTACGTAAGGTGCGACTACTTTCGTATGGTCAAGGTTGAAGCTTTCAACGTTCATCTTTTTCAATTGGATCGTCTCCTTTTGTTGTAATCAGTTTTTAGTGTCCAGACTCCAACGGCCAGCTCCTCGGGTCATAAGCCTGCCCGTTGTCTAGTCTTCAGTGCCTAGCTCTTCGGGATATAAGTCAA
>NZ_JRGN01000117.1 GCF_000775575.1 Planococcus sp. CAU13 | reverse complement strand
AGTCTGGCAAAATAATATGCCAGGCTCATTTATTCTTTCGGGAAACTATTCACTTTTTCAATCATTAAGCGCCAGGCGGAAGCTTTCCGCGGGGAGCTGCGCAGCGATGCAGGAGCATATCTTTGCCCTTCGCCGCCTAGCGCTCCATTCTAGCATTGCACTAAATCGCTGGGAGCACTTCTTTTTTTCATAATCTAAAATGTTGAAGCTTTAATTGAAGGCTTACAGAGATATGGAGCAAAACAGCGAAGACTC
>NZ_JRGN01000036.1 GCF_000775575.1 Planococcus sp. CAU13 | reverse complement strand
AACAGGAAGAGCCGCGGCTCTTCCTGTTTTCAATTGAACTATTAAACTTCCGCTGTTTTAACTGCGCGTGAACGCTGCCAAGCCAATGTGATGAAGATGGTGACAAACAGCATAATCAGGCCCAGGATGAACGGGAAGATGATATTGATGTCGTAGAGCATGCCCGCGAGCAAAGGCCCTGCGACGTTCCCGATGCTCATATAGGCATTGTTCATGCCCATTGCAAACCCGACTTCGCCGTCCGCCATTTTGGAAATCAGCGTGTTCAGCACCGGACGGAGGATCGACGTCGCCAGGAAAATGATAAGTGAAACGCCGAAGAACATTGCGTAACTGCCTGCAAACAGGGACAGCAGGAAACCGAACGCGGCAACGCTGAGGAAGAAGACGAGAATCGCCACTTCCCCGAAGCGGCGGACGATGCGGTCAACGATGAACAATTGCACGATGACACTGACAACACCTGTCGCCGTAATCATGAACGCGATATCTTTGGCCGTCGAACTGAATTGATTGTCCAGATAAAGGCCGACGACGGATTCATAGGCGAGCAGGCCGAAGCTCATGACAAGTGTAATGATCAACGGAATAAAATACTGCTTTTTAGTGGAAGAAGCGATTTTCGACAGCATCGACTCTGTTTGAGTCATATCCAGCGCCAAATCGGCATCTGCCTCTGCAGCGTCGCTGTCTTTCAGCAGAACGAGTGAAAAGACTACTGCGCCAAGCGACACAAGCGCTGACACGAGAAACGGCAATTTCAGGCTGTAATCAGCCAGGAATCCGCCAATCCCGGGTCCGACAACGATACCAAGCGACATCGCCGCTGACACAAGGCTTGTCCCTTTTGCACGCTGGTCGAAGGTCGTGATGTCCGCGATGTAGGCGAAAATGGCCGGCACAAGCATGGCTGCGCCGATTCCCCCGATGATGCGGGAGAAGTAAAGCACCATGATAAGGTCGGATGCATAAAATACGAACATCGACAGCGTCAGGCCGGCAAGTCCGTAGATGATCATTTTGCGGCGGCCGTATTGGTCCGCCCATTTGCCGGCGATCGGCGAGAAGAAGAATTGCGCCGCCGCAAAAATAGCAATCATCAGACCGGCGGCCGTGCCGCCCTGGCCGATCGATTGGAGATAGGAAGGGAGAATCGGGATGATGATCCCGAAACTTGCGATGGCAATAAACATATTGATCATCAAAATAATGATTTTTTTGCGTTGATCGGATGACATGGTGTTCCTCTTTTCTAATTGTGTTAGTTATTGCCTTTTGTGTTTCTTCTATATAATCCGGCAATTGGATTATATAGAAAGAGGATCGAAAAAAATCTTTCAGTTATTTCCTGACCCGAAACTTTTTTTTGCTCAGATTCCCATATTATGCCGGCTGTCATTCATTGTCAATCAGTTGAACTTCAATTAAATGAGAAAAGCGCAAGCGCCCAAATTCAGATGCTAACCTAAGAACGCGACATCCTGTCGCAACGGTTAGCTGACCCGCATCCTGCGAACCCTCGACGGGCATAAGACGCTCTGGCGAAGCGGGGTGTTTTCAGCCGCACAGTCTCGAAAAAGCGGAAGTGCCTGTTCAGCTCTGACA
>NZ_JRGN01000266.1 GCF_000775575.1 Planococcus sp. CAU13 | reverse complement strand
GGTGTTTCTGGTGTTTCAGAAATCTCTGGTACTTCCGGAATCTCCGGGTTCACTGGAGGTCCAGGGAAGTAGCGGCGGTTCGTTTTCGTCACTTCGAGCGTTTCTGTTTGACCCAATACGATTTCGAAATCGACTGGCGTGCGGTCCAAACGATATCTGGAAGGGGCTTTCGTTTCAACGAATTGATACTCGCCTGGAACCAATTCATCTACGAAGATTTTCCCTTCACTATTGGTGACAAGTTTGTCCTGCAGCAAGCTTCCTTGTGCGTCGAGCAGTTTGAAGACAGCACCTGCAAGGACGCGATCAGGATTATTAGTATCGACTTTCAGAAGCTCTACAGCTCCAGGGATGATAATGTTTTGAGCAGTCAATTGGACTTGCGTTTCCTGAGCGAATTCGATGGTGAATGGAATCGGCGTACTATCCAACTCGTAACCGAATGGCGCTGTTGTTTCAAC
>NZ_JRGN01000033.1 GCF_000775575.1 Planococcus sp. CAU13 | reverse complement strand
CAACCGCAACTAATCACTCGCCGACCGCAACTAAAGCGGCAAATTCCGCAACTAAATTTATGCAAAAAAACATATCCATTTTTTGCAATTATATTCATTAATCTTCATAGATATAAGCCCCTTTAATGCCCAGCAGTTTGCTTCCGCAAACTGCTGGGTGCGCGAGCGGCAGGCCGCGCACGGACCACTGTTGTTTTTTACCAATAATTTTTTATTCAACTCTATTCGCTTTCTATTTATGGGCAGATTTTCCTTGACCGCACCTCGCAAGGCGTTTTCCGCACCTC
>NZ_JRGN01000241.1 GCF_000775575.1 Planococcus sp. CAU13 | reverse complement strand
GCGCACAAACTCTGCTCTCCCGCCCACAAACAACCAAAAAAGGAGAAAGCCCCATCACCTGAGGCTTTCTCCTTCTATTTATACTCGTTCTTTCACTGATTCATCAGCAGCATCAGCTATTTCAGCTGTAGACAGATCCGTTTCATTCAAACCGAGCGCTTTGTCGGTCATTTCGTGGATTTCCTTGAACAAGTCCGGGTTGTCCGCAAGGGAAACGCCGTAAGACGGTACCATCTCACGGATTTTCGGTGCCCATTCTTCTTTGTATTCAGGGAAGCATCTATTGAAAATTTCAAGCATCGCATGAACGGCTGTCGATGCACCCGGTGATGCGCCAAGCAGCGCGGCAATCGAGCCATCGTTGGCTGTGACGATTTCCGTACCGAATTGCAACGTGCCTTTGCCTTTTTCTTCTGTGTCTTTGATGACCTGGACGCGCTGGCCGGCTACGACCACATCCCAGTCTTCCAGTTTGGCCGTCGGGATGAATTCGCGCAATTCTTCCACGCGTTTTTCATTGGACAGCATGACCTGCTGGACAAGATATTTCGTCAAGCCCATTTCTTTCGCGCCTGCCGCCATCATCGTCAGCAGGTTATTCGGTTTAATGGAGCCGAACAAGTCGAGATTCGAGCCCGTTTTCAGGAATTTCGGTGAGAATCCGGCGAATGGCCCGAACAATAACGATTTTTTATTGTCGATATAACGGGTGTCCAGATGCGGCACGGACATCGGCGGTGCACCGACTTTCGCTTTGCCGTAGACTTTACCGTGGTGCTGGTTGATAAGTTCTGGGTCGTTGCAGACCAGGAACAGGCCGCTTACCGGGAATCCGCCGATTTGCTTGGATTCCGGAATGCCGGTCTTCTGCAATAAAGGCAGGCTTCCGCCGCCAGCGCCGATAAAGACGAACTTCGCTGTATGATATTCGATTTTGTCGTTTTTCATGTCGTGGATTTTGACTTCCCACGTGCCGTCGCTCAAACGTTTAATGTTTTTGACGGAGTGCTCATAATTCACTTCGACATTTTCCTGCTCAAGGTGTTTGAACAGCATTTGAGTCAATGCGCCGAAATTGACGTCCGTTCCGGTGTCGATTTTTGTTGCCGCAATCGGATCCGCAGAAGTGCGCCCTTCCATGATCAACGGCATCCATTCTTTCAGCTTTTCAGGGGAATCCGTAAATTCCATTCCATCGAACAATGGAACCTGCGTCAATGCGTTGAAACGTTTTTTCAGGAAATCTACATTGTCCGCACCCTGCACCATGCTCAAATGCGGAATCGGCATGATGAAGTCCTGCGGGTTGTTGATGCGTTTTTCATTTACCAGGAATGACCAGAATTGGCGTGACATGTGAAATTGTTCATTGATTTTGATCGCTTTGTCGATTTCGACCGTGCCGTCCGCTTTTTGCGGCGTATAGTTTAATTCGCATAACGCTGCATGTCCAGTACCTGCATTATTCCACTCATTGGAGCTTTCCGCTCCCGCTTTTTCGAGCTTCTCAAATACTTTCATTTCCCAGTCCGGTGCGACTTCCTTCAACATTGAGCCCAATGTCGCGCTCATCACGCCGGCTCCGATTAAGATAACGTCTGTTTTCTTCGGTACGCTGCTCATTATACCCTTCCTTATCCCATATATTTGCAAAAAAATGCCGGCCCCCCTGCCCGATTCGAACTCGAGCCAGGACTTCCGGAAATCATCTTTTTGCCTCAGTTTTTCGTAAAATCTATCGCGGCTTGCCATAAAGTAAATAGTTCTACTTCTAACTGATAATTATATACCATTTTCACCCTGCAATAAAGAAAAGCTACCTATCTTTATAGGGATTCCATGAATTTCAATTTACTGATTCTTTGGCAGCTTCGTACACGCGCACTTGATCGCGACCGGCTTCTTTTGCCTCGTACAAGGCTGTATCTGCCTCATGCAGCAGTTGATGCAGCGTTTTATCCGTACCTTCAGAGACTCCCATACTCACCGTTACTGCAATTAAACCCGTTTCCGAACCAAATGGAAGTGTTTTCAGCTGCTGCCGCATGCTGTCGCCTGCCTGCACAGCAGCAGTTGTCGGAAAGCCTTTTAGCGCGATGACGAATTCTTCTCCGCCGTAGCGTGCAAATAAGTTTCTCTCGTCCAGCTCCGTGCGGCATGTTTCAGCCACATGGACGAGCAATTCGTCCCCGGTGTGATGCCCGTAGGTGTCATTGACTTTTTTGAAATGATCGATGTCCATCAGGATGACAGAGAACGGCATGCCTTCTTTTCTCGCTGCAGCCAGTTCTTTTTCCGCCTGCTGCAGAAATGCGCGCCGGTTGTGGATACCAGTCAGTTCATCGTAATAAGCCTGATGCTCCAGCTGCGCCTGCAGTTTCTTAAGCTCCGTCATGTCCGTGAAAATCAGCAGCGAGCCTTTCGTTTCTTCTAGTGGAGCAATGCGCAGCTGGTAAACTTTATGCGTTCCGCTGACAACCATCCTCACTTCCTGGACATCCTCGGTGTGCTGCAGATTCAGCGCCCTCTCATCAGCTGCCACTTCTCTCCACAGCTTCTGCACAGGTGTGCCGATCAATGATTTGTTCAGTCCGGGAAAGTTATTCTTAGCCGCTTCATTATAATCAATCAGGCGATATGTGCCGTCCAGCACGATGACGCCATCATTGATGCTGTTAAAAATGGCGTTTTTCGCGACCGGCATGATCGCGAACAGGCTGGAAGAGCGGATGGCCCACAGGTACAGCAGCGAAGTGAGCCACATCACCATCGGCACCGGATCGACTCCGGACGGGGTCAGTCCGATCAAATAGAGAAAAGCCGTCACCATCGGCACCAGCTGGCCGAACATCAGCGCGATCAATTGCGGACGGTACGTCCTGGCAGTTTCTTTCCACTGTGAAATCATCAGCAGCAAGGCGATGAACATGCAGCCGAAAATATAAATGCCATGAACCGCATACCATGGACCAATTTCCAGATAAATAAACGGAAGCCCCAAAGCCGGATCGATTTCAAATACATGGTAATGCAGATGATGCCAATCATTCGTTACAACCATGAAAAACGTGATGACCGGCAGAAAAAGCAGTGCGGCGCATCTTTTCAACGTCACTTTGATCCCCAGATATTTCATGATGAACAATAGACCCAATGGAGAGGAAATGGGCATACCTATGTATTGGACAACTGTCCAGAATTTCATCTCGCCAAGTGTCGCAGATGTCAGCGCCAAAGCGGCTGCCAAACAATAGATGGCGATTGCAGCCGTATAAACCAGAAAGTAATTTGCGATGGCCGAATAATGATGGCGCTTCATCCATACACGTAAACCCAGATACACAATAAACACACTCGACGTACAGATCAGCGTAATATAAACCGTTAATGCAGAATGCAAATTCCTAAACCCTCTTCTACTTATGATTTTTTACTTATAATGTAGCATAACTTACGCAAAAAATATGTGAATTTTTGTGTATTTTTGTAAATCATAAACAAATATTTTTCATAATTTTGTCGTATAAAAAACGGGCACACCCGCTGAGGTGTGCCCGCATGAATCATTGGTTCATCGAATTGAAGCTTACTGCAATTCTTGATCCGATCACTGCGTTGTGTTTTACAAGGGCGATGTTCGCCTCCAGGCTCTTGCCTTCAGTCAATTCTTTCACTTTGCCGAGCATGAATGGTGTAACGTCTTTGCCGGCGATGTTGTTTTCTGCCGCTTCTTTCAGCGCAGAGTCGATGATGCCGTTGATGAATGCTTCGTCCATTGCGTGCTCTTCCGGAATCGGGTTCGCGATAACCGCTCCGCCTTTCAGGTTCAGGTCCCATTTCGCTTTCAGTGTCGCAGCCACTTCATCCGCGTCTTTTGCGTTGATCTGCAAAGCGAATTCGCTTGTGCGTGTGAAGAACGCCGGAAGGACGTCTGTTTGGTAACCGATGACCGGTACGCCTTTAGTTTCCAGGTATTCCATCGTCAAGCCAAGATCCAGGATGGATTTCGCGCCTGCACAGATGACGGCCACATTTGTTTGAGCCAATTCTTCAAGGTCAGCTGAAATGTCCATTGTCGTTTCCGCTCCGCGGTGAACGCCGCCGATTCCGCCGGTTACGAAAATATGGATGTCTGCCAGTTCAGCACAGATCATTGTCGCCGCTACAGTTGTAGCGCCCATTTTTTTCGTTGCAAGCAAGTACGCCAGGTCGCGTCTTGATACTTTCGCAACATCCGTCCTTTTGCCGAACATTTCAAGCTCATCATGTGTCAGGCCGATTTTGATCTTGCCGTCGATCAACGCGATTGTCGCCGGTACAGCTCCGTTTTCACGGATGATTTCTTCCACTGCGCGGGCAGTTTCCACGTTCTGCGGATACGGCATGCCGTGTGAGATGATTGTCGATTCAAGAGCGACGATCGATTTTCCCTGTTCTTTTGCAGTGCGCACTTCTTCGGATAATACGATGTATTGTTTCATGCTAATTCCTCCAGGTTTTTTTGTAGTTGTTCCGCTGACAGATCCTGTCTCACTGTATAAGGCGACTGAAGCGTTTTGACAGCGTTCACGCTGCCGGCTTTTGCGATATCGATCAATGATTTCCCGTCAAGCCACGAATAGATGACAGCTGATGAAAATGCGTCTCCCGCACCCGTGACGTCTGCGACTTCCTCTGTTAAATAGGCAGGAACATGGAAAATGCCTTCTTCTTTATTGCCGATCATGGAGCCTTCCTTGCCGTTCGTGATGACCACGTTTTCAACACCGCGCGCCAGCCACTCTTCGGCCGCTCCCCGCCAGGATATATCGTCCGTGATTTCCCGCTTCAAATAAACTTCCGATTCATCGCGGTTCGTAATGAGCCAAGTGACGCCGTCCAGTTCTTCAGGCAACCGGGCCATTTTCGGTCCGGATACCGGGATCAGAATAATCGGCACGCCGTATTTTCTGGCCGTCTCACACAGGTAATGCACGCTTTCTTTCGGGCAATTCAGATCCACGACGATACTTTTTGCCCGGCTGAGCAGACTTTCATACTGCTGCAGGAAGTCGGGCGTGATAGCATCGTAGATTTCCATATTGGCGAGCGCGATGATCATTTCACCTGTTGTGTCCAAGACGGCTGTATACGAGCCGGTTGCGCTTCCCGGGAATTGCGTCACCCCTTCCAGCTTCATGTAACGGCCTGATGCTTCTTCAATAATCGACCAATCCTTGTCTGCACCGCTTGCGGAAATCAGTGATACATCCATGCCGAGGCGTCCAAGGTTTTCCGCAATATTGCGGGCAACTCCTCCGACGGTCTGGCTCACATTGACGGGATTTGAAGTACCCAGTTGCGCTTTATCTTTAATGTAGAATTTCTGGTCGACATTCGCGCCGCCGATGCAGATGACCGGCTCCCTTTCGTTCAGGATATAAGCCCTGCCAAAGATATAACCTTTGCGCATCAAACCGGAAATGATATTGGCAATCGAAGGACGGGACAAACCCACCACTTTCGCAAGCTCCTGCTGAGAAATATACGGATCTTTACGGATCTGCTCCAGCACGGCTTGTTCGTTGTCATTAAGTTTCTCAGGCATTCCATTCACCTCTTCCTGATCGAACTTTTTAAACATATGTTTATTTTATTAACTTATGTTTAAAGTGTAAATCTTATCTGGTCTTTCGTCAACGAGTTTGTATTGAAAACAGCAGAAAAGTTTCATTGTTCCTGCATTCTATTGGATTCCGTAAACCGTTATACTAAAGGCAACTATTCGTTTTGCGAAAGGAACCACTTAAAAATGGAAATCACAAATTTAATCAATGCGAAGACGCGAGAGGACTTACGGAACTGGCTGGAGGAGAATTCACAGAAGGAAAAACTCTGCTGGGTGATTATCGGCACGGCTGAACAGTGGCATGCCCTGCAATATCTGGATGTCGTTGAAGAAGCGTTGTGTTTTGGCTGGATCGACAGCACAAAAAAGAGAATTTCCGAGACGGAACTGGCGCAGCGGCTTTCCCCGAGAAATAAAACAAGCAATTGGACAGAACTGAACAAGGAGCGGGTACGCCGATTGCAGAAATTAGGCCTGATGACTGAAGAAGGAATGAAAGTTCTTCCCGATATGCGGCCGGAATCTTTTATTGTCGATGAAGAAATCGACAATCGCCTGAAACAGGACGATCGGGTCTATCAGAACGTCCTCCATTTCCCTGAACTGTACAGGAGGATTCGCATTGATACGATTCAAAGCAATAGAGACAATCCGGCTGTTTTCAATGCAAGACTGGAAAAGTTTATCGAAAAAACGAGAGAAAACAAAATGTATGGCCAGTGGAATGACAAAGGACGCCTGCTGGATTATTGAGAATCAGAAGTTTATGGATTCTGTACAGCTAAAAATGCTTACCCACTATGCAGGAATCGCCGCTCGGTTTCTTGAATGGTTAGGGAAGAGTTTCTGTAAAAGATCTTACAGTAGTAAAAATTGAAACGGAGGCGAGAAAAATGCAATTAGGCGCTTTTTCAATCAGTCTGACCGTAAAAGATATCCATGCATCCAAAGACTTCTATGAAAAGATTGGCTTCGAAACGCTCGGCGGCGACATCGAACAGAACTGGCTCATTTTGAAAAACGGCTCAACGGTGATCGGGTTATTCCAGGGAATGTTCGAAAAAAATATACTGACCTTCAATCCGGGATGGGATGAAAACGCACAGAATCTGGATTCTTTCACCGACATCCGCAATATCCAGAAAACCCTGAAAGCGAAAGGCGTCCAGTTCACCAGTGAAGCTGATGAAACAAGCGAAGGTCCGGCCAGTTTCACTATTGAAGACCCCGACGGCAATCCGATTTTGTTTGATCAGCATCGGTGAGGAATTTTTTAGAAAAAAGAAAACACATGCAGTCGAAACCGCCGGTAAAAATAACTTTAATCTATGCCAAAGCCCGCAATCTGGTCAGTTTCTTTCCAGATTGCGGGCTTTTGGCATTCTATAATTTATTGTTCATGAAATTCTGCTTTTCCAAGTAACCCAGCACCTTCTGCGAAAAGCCGGTATGGGACTCTTTTGTGTATTTGGCTATTGTATAAATTTGGGCCAGATTCTTCAGTCCCAGCTCTTCCACCATTTCTTTCAATTTCGGGATGTCCATATAGCGGTTCCATCCTTTTTTGTTGCGTTCCTCGTAAATCTTCAAGATATCGTCATCCGAATAATCCTGGTACTGCTCGTAATGGACGATCCCCTCGAGCGGCAGACGGTCCCGGGGTGCCGGATCTTCTGCCGGATATCCGAGAGAAAAGCCGACAACCGGTACGACGTTTTCCGGTAAGCTCAGCAATTCCCCAATTTGGTCGCAATTCGCCAGCGTGGAACCCATATAACAGATTCCCAGTCCCCGGTTTTCTGCAGCCAGCGCAACATTTTGCGACGCGAGCGTAGCATCAATGGAGCCGATCATCAGACTCATGAAATTATCGAAATGGACCGGTGCATCGTTCAGCGCCAGCCATTTCCGCATCCGGTTAAAATCACAGCAGAACGTCACCAGCACTGGCGCGTCCACCACCATCGATTGTTCCATATGCGCATTGTATAATTTCTCTCTCAGCCCTTTATCTTTTGTCACTATAATCGAATAGGTCTGCATATTTCCGCTCGACGAAGCCCGTATGCCCGCCTCTAAAATCTCATCCAGCAAGTCCTGGCTGATCTCGCGGTCCTCGTATTTCCTTATCGACCGGTGTCCGTGTATCACATCTGTCAGTTCCAATTTCATCACTCCCTATAGAAAACTATAGCACTAATAGGAATGTTCCGAAAATATTGTTTTACGTAAAAACCTTTTCTTCTATCTGTTTGATTGGCCTTCTTCCTTCAATCCTTCCACCAGCTTCTGAAAATCCTTGAAGGGATCGTTTATCCATATATTGCGGTGGTACACAAAATGGATTTGCCTTTCCATATTTTTGTTCTGGAATTCAATATAAGTCAAATCGTCCTCTTTTTCTATCAATCTTTTTGAAATCAGCGCAACGGCTTTCCCGTAGGACAACATTTTTATAATGGTTGAAACAGAATCCAGCTGGATCATTTCTGTTTGCAGATTCTGCTCCAGCAACCATGATTTAGAGAAGTGACCTGTAGAGCTTGAGAGCCTATGGACAAGCAATATTTGATCAGCTAAATCATTCTCCCCTAAAGCATGCTTACCGGCAAAAGGATGTGCTTTGCTGAAAGCCAGAACAATATTGTCGCTGATGATGGGCTCATAGATCAGATCGGGTTCCTTGCTGCCGGTTTCCATCACCAAGCCGCAGTCAAGCTCCTGCAGCAGCAGCTTATTTTCGATTTCAGGAGCTGTTTTGACGTCCAATGACAATTTGATACGGGGGTAACGTTCAGCAAATTGATGAATCAGGTCCGGCATGAAAAGCTGTGCCGGCACACCACTTGCTCCCAGCCGAATTGAACCGCTTTCCCCGTTCTTATAATCTTCTATGCTTTTTTCCAGCGTGTGATTGATTTGAATTAATTGCTTAGCATAATGGTGAAGCAACTCCCCCGCATCAGTCAGCCTATAACCTCCGGCATTCGTGCGAAAAAGCTGAATGCCATAATCTTCTTCCAGCGATTTGATATGAAAAGATACAGTTGGGGTGGATAATCCCAACAAATTTGCTGTAGCAATCATTTTTCTAGTTTCGGCCAATGAAAGAAAAACTTGTAATTTATGAATATTCACTTTATCACCCTAAATCATTTTAGATTTTATCTAACATTTAAACGATTTTATCATAGATGTTTTAATCTAATGTTAACGGTTTGTTAATAATAGCTAAACAATCCCTATGTAGACTTACAGGTGAGGAGAAAATGAGGAGAGGATTCAATGATCATTCGCTTGGAAGGCATCGAGAAGAAATATGGCAATGTCTATGCAGTAAAGCCGACCAATTTATCCATCACGAAACAATTTGTTACGATTCTCGGCCAATCCGGCTGCGGTAAAACTACCTTATTGAAAATGCTTGCCGGACTGACAGAACCGACAGCCGGAAAAATCCATTTTGATGACCGGATTATTTTTTCCAAGCCTGAGAAAATCAATGTAAAGCCGAACAAGCGGCAAATTGCTATGGTTTTTCAAGATTTTGGGCTTTGGCCGCACATGACCGTGTTTGAAAATGTCGAGTTCGGGCTTCGCGGGAAAGTGTCTAAAACCGGGCGAGCTGAGATTATTCGCGATGCCTTATTGAAAGTGAAACTGGAAGCAAAAGCAAATATGAAACCACGGGAATTATCAGGAGGACAGCAACAGCGTGTCGCATTGGCAAGGGCGATTGCCATTAACCCTGAGCTTATCCTTTTCGATGAAGCACTCAGTGCACTTGATGCCATCCTGCGCGAACAAATGCGCGAGGAGATTCTGACAATCGTTCAATCGATCGGTTCACAAGCTATTTTCGTCACACATGACCAGACGGAGGCGATGGCGATGTCGGACAGTATGATTGTGATGGATGCTGGCGATGTTGTGCAATCCGGTTCACCTGAAGAAATCTACTATTCACCGGCCAATCCATTTGTAGCCAACTTTATCGGCAAAACGAACTGGATAGAAGATGAACAGAAAATGATCCGTCCAGAGAACATCCATCTCCGTCCTGTCAACGACGCCAAATTTAGAGTGGGTGTTGTCCAGAAGAGTCTGTATGAAGGCGATCGCTACATCATCTTCGCTGAGACGAAGGGACAGTTATGGAAATTCTACGATTACCGGCCGCACGAGGAAGGCACTAAACTCAAATTATATATAGAAGATAATACAATTCATTCTTTAACAAAACAGGAGGCATAATGATGAAAAAATTACAATTGACCGCTTTGGCAGGAATCTTCACGACTGCAGTATTATTGGGTGCTTGTGGAAATGACACGGATCAAACGGCTGAAGCTGAAACTGCCGCTTCTTCTGAAACTCAAACACTTACCGTCTATTCTGCTGGACCTGAAGGGCTTGCGGAAAAAATCCAAACAAGCTTTGAAGAAGAAACCGGCATCAAAGTCGAAATGTTCCAAGGAACAACCGGAAAAATCCTGTCCCGTTTGGAAGCCGAATCAAATAACCCGATAGCGGATGTTGTCGTTCTTGCTTCCGTACCGTCCATGGAAGGATTGAAATCCGAGAATAAGCTAAAAGCATATGAATCAGAAAATGGAGACAAAGTTAACGCTGATTGGAGTGACTCCGAACATTATTATTACGGATACAGCGCATCTGCTCTTGGCGTTGCCTATAATACCAACCAAGTTCCTTCACTTGATGCGGACTGGAACGAATTCAGTGAACCGGAATGGGAAGGACGCATTGCAATGCCGGACCCGACATCGTCCGGATCAGCTGTCGACTTCCTGTACGGAATAACCAATGCCGATGAAAGCGGCTGGCAATTGATTGAAGACTGGCTGAACAATGGCATGGTGGTAGCAGGCGCTAATAAAGAATCGTTGGATTCTGTCATCACTGGTGATAAAGATGTGGTCATTTCAGCTGTCGATTATATGACTTATAAGGCAAAAGACAGTGGCGAGCCCGTTGATATTTATTACCCTGCAAGCGGCACCGTCATCAGCCCCCGTGCTGCCGGCATCCTTGCAGACGCCCCTAACACGGAAGCTGCACAAAAATATATCGATTTCCTGTTATCTGATACGGCCCAGAAATTGGTAGCAGATGCTTATATCTTGCCTGGCAATGATGAAATCGAGTTAAACAATCGTGCTCCATTAGCTGATATCCCAGCACTTCCTATGGATCTTGAAAATATGGAAGAGAAACAGATCGAGACATTAGAAAAGTTCCTTTCACTAAAGTAATTCTTGTAACAAGGCTGATCAGTCCTGAAGCAACGTAATGGAGGAGTATGTATGACCATAAGTAGACACGCACCTTTTATGGCGTTGTTTATCATACTCGGTATTTTAGCTGGAGCACCGCTTATCGCGGTGCTCAGCTATACTTTTATCGAAGATGGCAATTTATCATTTGACGCAATGCAGTCTGCCTTACAAAACAACAGCATCTTACAAACGATGAGAAATTCCCTGATGCTCGGCGGCTATGTAATTGTTGCAACAACATGCATTGCACTTCCTTTGGCGATCATTAGAACGAAGACTTTTCTCGTCCGGAGCAATTGGCTGGATATTGTCTTTATCATCCCTTTTATGACACCGCCTTATATCGGGTCTATGGGATGGATCCTTTTTATGCAGCGCAACGGCTATTATGAACAGATTTTTGGTGCACAGGCTCCTTTTACCTTTTTCAGTGTAGCTGGAATGGTATTTATCATGAGCCTGCACTTGTTTCCATTTCTTTATTTGATGCTTAAAAATGCTTTGCTGAGAATCAACGGCTCTTTTCAAGATGCAACATTAATATACGGCGGCAATCCGATTTTAAATTGGATTCGCGTTGTTCTGCCGTTGCTGGTTTCCAGCTATGTAATGGCTGCATTATTGGTATTTATCAAAACGCTGGCCGAATTCGGAACACCTGCGACCTTTGGAAAAAGGATCGGCTATAATGTGTTCACTACTGAAATCCATAATTATCTTTCCCACTGGCCAATTAATATTTCAGCCGCTACCAGCCTTTCCATGATTTTACTCAGTGTCTGTATGGTGATATGGTATATTCAAAATATTATCAGCCGCAAGTATACATATGGAATCCATTCCGGCAAATCAGCCAGTTCAGCCCAAACGAAGGATTCACTCATCATCCGCTTTTTTTCCATTGGCTATATTATTATGATTACAGGATTATCTATCGGTATACCTTACTTCTCAATCATAGTCACTTCGTTATTGAACGTACGCGGAGAGCCGATGGGCTTGAGCAATTTAAGCTTGATCCACTATAGTGAATTGTTTACAATCGGTTCGTCCGGCTTCAAAGCATTGATGAACAGCATCAACTTTGCTTTAATAGCTTCGACTATCGCGGCGCTGATCGGCTTTGCGGCTGCATTATATATTAAGGATGCGCAAAGGAAACCGCAGCAATTACTTGATTTTACAGGTCTGTTGTCCAACATCATTCCAGGAATCGTCTTTGTTGTCGGCCTCATCCTGTTTTGGAACGCGGCTTGGCTGCCGGCAACGATCTATAATACAAACTGGATGCCGATCGTTACCTATATCGTGCTGTTCTTGCCTTATTCTGTTCAATATACAAAATCGGCGCTGACCCAGCTTGATCCATCCATTCATCATTCCAATGCGGTATTCGCCCAAAATTATGGTTTGATTTTAGTTAAAGTATGGCTGCCGCTTTTAGGCCAAGGGATTTTAGCAGGCTGGATGATGACATTCATCATTTCCATGCGGGAACTCGTCGGCTCTTTACTTATTCTTCCTCCGTCAGTAGAAACCAGTGCCACATTCATCTTCAGCCAATTCGAACAAGGAGATGTGTCCAAAGGAATGGCAATGGCTGTCATTACCGTGCTATTAACCATAATTTGCATTATTCTCATTGAATTATTACAGCGAAGGGCTATAAGGCCGAATCGATGATGGAGATCACTGTTCTTGGAGGAGTAAAAGAATATGGCCGCAATTGCTTTATACTGACAGATCACACTACAGACACACGCATCATGCTTGATTGCGGGGTACGCAATGGAAATCCGGAAATATACCCCGCCATTACTGAGGAAATAGCACAGTCAATTCAAGCTGTTTTCATCTCACACGTCCATAATGATCATATCGGCGCGCTGCCTTTACTAGCCGAAAAAGGATTCACCGGTCACATATGGATGAGTGAAGCAAGCTTATCCCAAATGCCGGGCATTATGGGAAGATGGCAGACGAAATGGCCGGGAACAATACTCGAAAGTTTGCATTTCCGTTCTTTTTCCAGTTGTTCAAAAGCCAGTCCCCTTCTCATCACTGAAGACATGTCCCTTGCTTGGGGCTACAGTGGTCACATGCTGGGAAGTGTATGGTACAGCTTTCAATCAGGGGAACAATCCCTTTTTTACTCTGGAGATTTGGCACTTGCCTCACCCTTATTAATCACTGACCAACCTGAAGTCCGCTCATATGATATCGCATTGATTGATAGTGGCCATTCCGCCCAAATGATGTCTTATGACAAAAGTATCGCTAATATTTTGTCGTTACTGGAGAATCCATTTGAAAAATATTTGATACCCATTACCCTATCAGGGAAATCTTGTGACCTTTTGTTCTTTCTATTTAAAGCGTTGCCTGACAGGGACTTTTATATCGAACCCGCTTTACGGGAACATTTAGAGCTATACCGAAAATACCCTGACAATATACATAGGGATGCAGTAGATGAATTCGAAGCAATGTTACAAAGCGAGCGACTGAAAATCTACGGCCGAACGAAAGAGCCCGGCATATTTTTGCTATTCAGTGCAGTGAGTGGTTTACAACAAATAAATACCGGCATCTATAAAAACGAGGAATCGCCTTTTTATAAATCGCATCCTGATAATGAAGATTTAAAAACATTAGTGAAAACAATCCATGCTGAAGATTATATTTTCTTTCATAGCAGAGCCAATGATTTGGAGAAAATTTTAAAGTCACTCCGCTCAGACAATACTGCACAAAAGAAGTTTGATCCCCATTTAAATTACTAAAATCTATTTCCAGAAGAAATCCGATTGTCCGTTTTCCAATTCTTACTAATCCTTACAATCCATATTTCAAACAAAAAGATGATCCTTCTTTCAAATAGAGAAGAATCATTTTTTTTATATATAATGTAAGAAGAATTTCAATAAGCCAAGCTGCATATCACTAATTTGCAAAATGACAATCTCTCCGATCTTCCATACTATCTACTAATAATCAAATTCGTTTTTCTTAGATCCATTCAGATGGAAGTTATGGGAAATCTACATATAAAAGCAAGAAAGTTTCTTTTACAGAACGAGGTTGTTTACTGGATAACTATAAAACCCGATATTTCTATGCAGGCTACTATTTCTGGGACTAACATATTTCCAATGAAGAACGGAGCTGACTGACAATGACTAAAGAAACTGTTTATGATGTAGCAATAATCGGCGCGGGAACAATGGGAATGGCTGCGGGTGCTTTTTTAGCCCAACAGGGTGCCAAGACTTTATTGATGGATGCTTTTGACCCGCCGCATGTTAATGGCAGCCATCACGGGGACACCCGCCTGATCCGGCATGCATACGGTGAAGGGCGTCAATACGTTACGTTAGTGAAGCGTGCCCAGCAACTGTGGGAGGATCTGGAACAGCAAACAGGCTATAAGATTTTCGAAAAAACCGGTATCCTCGGATTCGGTCCAGGAGACTCCGTTTTTCTGGCGGAAACAATGGTTTCTGCCCAAAAACACGATTTGCCTCTGGAGATATTGAACGGCGCTGAAATTAATGAGAGATGGCCTGGTTTTTCTGTACCGGACGATTTTATCGGCTGCTTTGAATCCCAATCAGGAGTAATTTACAGCGAAAATGCCATTCGGGCATACAAAGATTTGGCTATTCGAAACGGAGCCACGCTTCTAACTAATACTCCCGTCCAGCATATTGAAATGGATGACGAGCAGCAGGTGAAGATTTCAACCGAGCACACGGCATTCTATGCCAAGAAAGTAATTGTGACCGCCGGAGCATGGGCCGCAAAACTTTTACCGGATTTAAATCTTCCTATTCAACCAACCCGTAAAAATGTTGGCTGGTTTGAAGCACCTTCCGACCTTTATCATGCTGATAACATGCCTGCCTTTTATGGCGAGGACGAGGGAATAGGGTTTTATGGATTCCCCGATTTCAATGGTGATGGTCTTAAAATCGGGAGAGCCGACGGTGGAAAAGCTATTGACCCTGATCTGCAAACCCAGAACTTCGGATTATATGAAACAGATGAAAGTGATTTGAGGCAGGTACTTGAAACCTATTTACCTGGTGCGAATGGAATTTTAAAACAAGGAAAAACTTGTCTATATACCATCTCAAGCGATAATCATTTTATCATTGATCACCATCCGGAAAATGACCGTATTATTTTTGCCTGCGGTTTCTCAGGTCATGGCTTCAAATTTGGAAGTGTGATGGGTGAAGTATTAAGCCAAATGGCTTTAGAAGGACAAAGTAAGTTTGATATTTCAATATTCTCTCTAACAAGATTCGGTTCCTGATAATCTCCTATTCTGGTGGCTGTGAACATGCTCTGTTAGTAAACTATTTGAAACGAAAAGGATGCCCATCTACCTGAGGCATCCTTTTCGTTTCAGTTTAGAGGTTGCTTAACGAGCAAGCACTTCTTCTTTAACATTGAATTCTTCATTTTTTACATTTACTTTTTCCGGTTTCACAACGAATATACTGATTAAAGTGGCAATCATAAAGAGAGCCATAATGACATACAGCATCATGTTATAAGATTGTGTTTTTTCCAGAATGAAAGTGCTTAGCTGATTCCCGGTCAGTCCTGCGAATGCCCAGGCTGACAAAGCCAATCCGTGTACAGTAGAAATACTGTTTATCCCAAAGCGGTCAGCCAATAATGGGGGCAAAGATGAAAATCCGCCGCCGTAACCCGCATTCACGATACAAAGTAAGCTAATGATCAGGATCGCCGTAATCGTACTATTGATATTACCGAACAAAACGGTCAACAAAATTGCCGCAATGGATGATATGAAAATAATTTTATAGATGGAGTTGCGATCTTGTAACCGGTCACCCCATGAAGAGAACATAAGCCGCCCGCCCGCATTGAAAACAGCTGTCAACGAACTGACTAAACCAATCGCTCCAAAACCGATGTACAGCAGTATTCCTTTTTCTTGTGAAATCAAAGCTAGCCCGCATGTGATATTAAGATAAAACATAAGCCAAATACCGATGAACGTTTTATTTTTCAGCACCTTCAGATAACTGAAACTCTGAATTTGGGCATTTTCTGTTTCATATCCAGTTGGTTTCTTAATCAGTAAATGTCCGGTAATCATCATCACTAAATAGATCCCGGCTAAAATATAAAACATTGTATAAATATTTGCAGGGTTCACCAAAATCCCCTCATTGGTTCTTTCGCCGAGCAGTTTTATCATTAAGGGACTTGCTATCACCTTCGCTAAGCCGAAGCCTAAAACTGCCAGGCCTGTCGCCAACCCTTTTTGCTTACCAAACCATAGCATCAATGTTTTTACCGGCGTTAAATAACCGATTCCAAGTCCAATCCCCATCACAATTCCATAGGAAAAGTAAACACCGAGCAAGGATTTTTGATAAATGAAGAACCCTGTTAATGCCATCCCGACAACGAAGAACAATGCCGCGACCAAGGAAGACTTACGAATGTCTTTTTCAACAAACTTACCACCAAAAGCTGCGGACATACCGAGAACAAAAATGGCTATGCTGAATGCCCATTCCACTTCCCCGATTGTGTTCCCCATATAAGAGGCAATATCCCCTTTGAACAATGACCAACAATACACTGTCCCAATGCTGCAATGAATCAATAGAGCCGGAAGTACAGCACGCACCCACTTATTATCAAACTTATCCATCTGACAACACCTCCTACTTTTTCAAACCCAAATTACGAACTATATAATATAATTTATATATATAGTTCGTATTTTCGCTGATTTAATTAGTTTAATTTTATGTATTAAGCTATAAAATAACCTATTTACGAAAGATAGTAAAGCCATTATATATCAACTGAGGACATAAAAAAACAGTAATCATTATAATAATGAAAAAAGCAGACAGCGGAGAAACGCTGTCTGCTTTTTATTTCAATTATTCCTTACGGCAATATCGCAAATGACCGTACCGGGAACCCTGATGCATTTTCCGCTTTCGGCACAATATTGAAAATCACCGCTCCTTTAGCCGGAACCTGGTCCAAGTTCGCCAATAACTCAACTTGATATGTGTCTTGGTCGAGCACGTAATACTCACCGAGCAAGGCTCCGTTTTTCCGGTAGTCACTGGCGGAATCAGTATCAAATGTTTCATGTCCGACTGCCTGCACTTTTCGTTCTTCAAAAAGGAATTTCAAGGCCTCCACTGACCAGCCCGGTGCATGGCTGTTGCCCTCTTCGTCTTTGTTATCAAACGCCTCTTTATCCGGCCAACGCTTGCTCCAATCTGTTCGCAGCGCAACAAATGTACCCTCCTCAATTTTGCCGTGCTGCGCTTCAAATTGCTCGATGTCCGCAATCCCTAACGTAAAGTCATGGTTTGCTTCTGCCTCTTTCGATTTATCGATAACTACGAGCGGCAATACCAATTCCTTCAACTCCAGTTCATGGAGATAACGGGTATCGCGGACAAAATGGATTGGCGCATCGAGATGAGTTCCGTATTGCCCGGGAAATGTAAAGCGTTGAGCAAAGAACCCGTCATCATGACTAAACAAAGTATTGAATTCCGCGTCTTCGAACGCTGAAAAATGCGGTGAATCCGGTCCGAATGCATGGGTTAGATCAACCCAGCTCTTTTCCTTCAATAATTTGATGGCTTCAATTGTTTCTAGTGTTTTGATGGTCATTCTAATTCCTCCTTGGGGGTTATGGATAGAGGGCAGTAAAAAACCCTCTTCCTGGATTAAGAAGAGGGTTTGGCATCGTAAAGTCAAATTTCTCTTCTCATCTTCAAGCTGTAGCGCTCTTGGATTTAGCACAGTACTTTGCAGTCTGTTGCTGAGGCTTCAAAGGGCCAAATCCCTCCACCTCTCTTGATAAGAAAGTCATTATTCAATTGGTTATCCATCATCCTACATTCTATTGTTTAAAAAGTCAATCGAATTTGAATCGTTTGTTTTTTTCACAGGAAGTGATGGGTGTTGGAGCAAACTTAACGACTGAAAGAGGTCTTAAGATTTTGACCAAACCTCTTCCAAGGTCCCTCTGAACAAACCATCCAGAAGTTCCGTCGGATCCTCCATTTCAATATGGAGCGATTTTGCATATTCTTCGAGACGTTCCACCTCATCTTCCACAAACTCATTGATCACATCGATGCGCGGTTCAAGATCAAGCTCATCACCGGCAAGCTTTCGTTTCAGGAGCTGATTGACATCATCCTTCAATGGACCTTCAGGAATAATGTCTTCCAGCAATTCATGGAAACTGATCGGCGGCGTTTCGCTGTACTTCTCGATCCATTTGCACGCCATTACCGGCCGCAGGACATAAAAATACTTTTTAATCTTCACTTCCGGCCCTTGCAGATACTCGCGGTAATTCTTTTTCGCCATGTTCAAATAATGATAGAGCATTGAATTCGGATAAAATACATCCGATTCCAACGACCGCATATTATCGACAAAGTCGTATTTCTGATAATAAACAATTTCACTTCTCAGCCATTCCAATAACGGCGGATTATTTTTTCTGAAAAGGCGCAGTGCTTTGGTAATTTCCCATCCGCTGATATCCAGCAGATCATTGATCGGCTCTTCGATGACATCCCGTTTCGGCCCGATTCCCTGCGGATCGATCGAAAGATACCAGTGCGGCTGTTCCACATAAATGAAGCGTACGTCGTAATCACTGTCTTTAGAAGGAAATCCCCATGCCCGGCTTCCGGATTCCACTGCGTATAAAATCTTTACACCGTGCTTCTCTTCGATTTCCAATAATTTTTGTTGAATGGTTGCTTTCATTTACAGTTCCTCCAGCATCTAGAAAATTCTTATGCACTTCATTTCTTATTGCTTCTAAATGTAGCATAAATCTGCTTTGAAATAATGTTTTTTTCTATGAGAATAAAAAAGATGCAGAACCGTCTTTTCCCGAAACAAGGAAAAAGGTGAAGCAGTGTCAAATAGCATAAACAGAAGACTAAGGAGGGACTTACCATGCAGGATCTGGTGGAGAAAATGACAGCAGCTTTGCCGTCCTTACATTTTGAAAAGTACTGGAACGGATTTCAAGAAGGCGCTTTTGCCCTTTATGATGAACATGATGTGTATTTGTTCAACCATCCGGATTGCAGCGAAAATCCGTATATCAGCTTTCCGAAAGATGACCGGTTCGTCTCCTGTACGTCTATCATCTATGCGGACATTCCAACCGCCATCGTCGACATCCGCTATTTCGACAATTTCGAAGACATCTATTCGCTCATTGTCCATGAATCGTTTCACGCCTACCAGAATTCACTCAGCGAAAGCCGCTTCCCGGACGAAGCGATCGGTCCCTCTTTTCCGGCCGATTCCCAGTTCATCCAGCTGCGTATCCGGGAACGGAAGGCGCTTCACGATGCCGTTCACGAAAGTCCGAAAGACACGCAAATCCAACTGATCAACGAAGTTATTTCGCTGCGCGACGAACGGATCCGCTTGTTTCCCGCCGTTGTCGATTATGAAAACCGCGTCGAAACGATCGAAGGTCCGGCATTTTATGTCGAATATCAGGCGCTGCGGGATATCAGCAACAGCGAAACAGCACTTGAACGCTATGCCCACATGCTTCTGGATGCGGAAGATTCCCATCTCCACATCCGCAAAAGCTGCTATAGTTCAGGCTTGTTTCTTTGTCTGCTGCTCGACCAGCTTTCTTCCGGCTGGCAAAAAGAGTTCGTGCATTCCGAACTCGATCTCTTCCATTTCTTCAAATCCCGCTATTCCGCTTATACACCTGCAGCCATTGCGGACAGCGGCGATAAAGAAGAGGCGGAACGGATAGTTTCATCGATTCAGCATCAAAAAACGGAAGCTTTTCAAGCATTCGATGCCCAGCCCGGCATCCGCTTGACGCTGACCGGCAGCATGCAAGTGGCCGGTTTTGATCCGATGAACCTCGTCATCTGGGACAAACAGGCGCTTCATAAACATTTCCTGAAAATCCGCATCGATTCTGCGGAATACTTTATCAAAGGGCTTGTGCTGACCGAATTCAACAAAGACTTCAGGAAAATAAATACATTGTCCGTTTTTCGGGAGCATCCTCCTGTCGAAACAGATAATGTCCTCCATATTGAAGGGATTGGCCAGATTGGCGGCAATATCGATTCTGCAGACGACAAGTCTGTCAGCATTTCATTGCAATAAAAGAGAAAAGCCTGTGTCGCTGAAATCTTCAGTGACGCAGGCTTTTGCTCTCTTAATTCCTTCTGCTGTAGCGCTCCGACCAAAGGAGATACCCCAGAACAATCAATGCGATTCCCATCGGCACCGCCAGTACCCGGTCATATGGATGCGGAATGACAGCGGCAGCGAGAGTCGCAACCGCACTGAATGCCAATAAAGCCCCCGACAGCCGCGGCAGAACGCCTGCACGGAAGATGGCCAGACCGAGCAGAAGACCACCGAAAATATACATTGCGCCTGCCAGCGGCGCCAGCGCCGGCAGAAAGCCAAGATCCACACGGCTTGCGTAGCCGCCGAAAATGCCAAGAAATCCTTCCACAAACGCTGGAGCTGCAGTCGCCAGCACAGGCAGCACAAGCGCCTCAATAAAACTGAAAATTAGCGTTGCCATCCAAAACAAGCTGAAAACAACAAAACCAAGCAACCCGAGCCAGCCGCTTTCCTTTACTTGCGCTGCATAGATTCCTGCAGTTCCTATGATATTGAAAAGCGCCATTATGCTTGTCAGTGCCGCAACGATAACCCATGAAGCCGTACCGACTGAAGCCAATTGATCCGCCGGATGGACCAGCTGGATGACGATAAATAATAATCCTGCCATTGCCCCGAACAATCCTGAGAAACGAATCAGAACTGCCGGCGTTATTCCCTTTTTGCTTTCTTCTGCCAAATACACAGTTTGCATGTTTTTTCCTCCATTCCATCATTTATTTTATTGCACCGATAAAGCAGCAAAATGCTATACTTATCTGAAAAAAAAGAAAAATCAGGAGGTGTTGCAGGATGGATCATTACGAAGTCATGGAGCGCGCTTTACTGCATATAGAAGATAATTTGCAGCAGCCCTTGTCACTGGATGCTGTAGCGGCGAACTCGAACATATCCAAATATTATTTCCACCGGTTATTCTCGGCTATGATGGGCTGCTCCCTGCACGATTACATCCTGGCGAGACGATTAAATGCCTCGATTCACATGATCCAAAGCAACGAATACTCCCTGACAGACATCGCCTATCGATTGAATTTTGGTACCCAGTCCTCTTTCACCCGGGCCTTCAAACGGCAATACGGCACAGCACCAAGTGCGTTGAAAAAAGGAGGCAAATCGCTGGTCCATAAACCTGTTCCGTCAGTGGTGAGAAGGTCCATCAAGAACATCAACGGTGATGTGGTGACGGATTTCAATTTGACGGAATTTGAAACGGTCCGGCTCAGCGGCATCGCTTTTGAAGTCGATCTGAAAAACGCGGCTTACAAAGCAGAGATTCGCGCCCATGCACAGATGCTGCTGGACCGGCTCGATGAAACGGTGGCCGGCGCCTGCTACGTGATCTATTCCAATTGCCAGCCGGACTCGACCCGCTTCAAAGTGCTGTTCGGAGTTCCCCATCACCTTCAAATCGAGGAGCCATTTTACTTCACCGTCGATGTCCCGCCGCTATTCTGTGCCAGATTCAGGTATTCCGGAGATCTGCTGGACATTGGCGATGTCCTGAAAACCGATTACGCCCGATTCCTGAAGATTTCAAGACAGGAAACGGAAGAATCGGACATTGAACTCGTCCAGGTCTTTGACGATGTGCATAATCTCGAAGGAGGTTACGATATTTACGCCCCCATCAAGAAATTGCCGATTGATGCGAATGCTTAATTGCAGCTCCTTCCTTATTTGTAATTCAACTATAATTGCAGCATTATTTCTCTGCTATCCAAATCTTGCTGTAATGAAAATAAAACCAGTGCCTCTCCAGAGGTGCTGGTTTTTGTCAGGTTAATTTTAAAATAGCAAGAGATTTTATCCGCATCGACAAATAATTTGATTAATCAGACTTTACTTCATAGAAATTCTTTTGTAATATATATCTAATAGATATATATCTTTTAGATAGGATGAGCCATTTGAAACCATATAATCATACGACATATGCCATACTCGGAATTTTGACCACTGATTGCAGGTCCGGCTATGCCATCAAGCAAATGATTGATCAAAGTTTGAATCATTTCTGGAAAATCAGCTATGGACAGATTTATCCGACGCTGAAATTGATTGTTGATGAAGGTTTGGCCAATGTCCGCTCAACTGCAGACGATTCAAGGCCCGCCAAAAACGAATACGAATTGACCGCCAAAGGACATGAAGTCCTGAAAAACTGGCTGGAAGAGCCCATTGAGCAAATACCGGTTGAGCGCAATGAGCTGTTGCTGAAATTATTTTTCGGCCGCCATCAGTCCAACGAAAAAACGCTTTTCCAAGTGGAAGAATACAAGAGAAAGCTGGAAACGCGCTACGCCACCTATACCGCAATTGAAGAAGGCATTACGAAACACAAAGAGAAAGGAGCCGATACAAAGTACTGGCTGTTTACGCTGGATTATGGAAAACGGGTAACAGAAGCTGGCATCGAGTGGTGCAATTCCACCCTGGAACAGCTTATGGATGAGGAGGAGTAAAAATGGCGAAACAAGTTTACCCCGGCCGTTTCACGACCGAAAATGATGAAAAAATTGTCGTCTTCCTGATTGGCATGCGGATCAATAACCGCCTCGCCGTGCACAAATGGCTTCCTGTATTCAATGCCATGCCCGGCATGATCAAAGAGCTCTATACCAATAAAGACGAATTGGGCTTCCTGTCCATGGAAAGCTATTTCGGCCTCAGAACAACCGTCATGATCCAATACTGGCGATCAACTGAAGATTTGCTGGCTTATGCGAAGATGCAGAAGCATCTATCCGCATGGAAAAACTTCAATAAAAAAGTCGGCAATAACGATGCTGTCGGAATCTACCACGAAACGTATGAGTTGGAAGCCGGAAATTACGAGTCGATTTACGGCAATATGCCGCGCCATGGATTAAGCAAGGCTTTGACACATATACCGATTACGAAAGAACGGGTTTCGGCCCAGAAGCGGCTGCAAAAGGAAAAGGCAAAAGTGGCCAATAGCTGAAATGATCAAGAAAACCTCATGAGAATTCAATCGCGGAAACTTTCTTCCCGTTGAATTCCCATGAGGTTTTTGATTTTTAATTTGTTTGATTTGGATCTGATTGGCTGAGTATGTGATTCCATTGCCGCGTCAGAAAAGGCGAAACCTGCCCAACTTCAGATACGGCTTCAAGCAGCGCAAAAGTATGCCCGCCCCACGGACCGGACGGATCGAATACCCGCCTTCCTATCCTTAATCCTGTGGAGTCGATATGATCGCTTAGCAGTTCGATTCCGTTATCGATCACTTCTGCCGGCAGCGGTTTGTTCCTGCGGCGCGACCATTCGACCAAAAAAGACATCCCCCGAAGAATGTCGTATTCGAAGAATCTCGGAAAACAGGGCTTTAACCAGTCTTCGTTGATAATCTCCCCGCTTTTTTTCGTATAGGCAAGTCGATGTTCCATGAGATAACGGGCGCCTTCGTCCAGAAAATTCGCTTCCTGCGCAGTGTATTCGCGGTTTGTGTATCGCAAAACGGCTTCAAGCGGAGGCAAAGTCGACACAAGAGAACTCTTACGGGAATGAAGATAGGCTTCCGGCTCACAATTCAATCCACCATCCGGCAGCTGGTGTTTGAGAAACCACTCACGGATCCACGGCAGTTCCGTGTCGAGATCGCAGCCGTAATCCATTAAAATCATATAATAAACAGCTAGTTCACAATGGCAGCAATCCATCTTCCTCTTATCTTGTTCCGTGTGCGGAGCGTCTCCAGTCGAAATGACGAAAACAGGCCAGGTATGGTTTCCGAGTATGTACTTGGCTTTTGCAATGGCCGATGCGGGAATTCGTTTTACTTCCCCCATTTCGTGGAGAGCTGCCATATGCCACCAGAATCCGTCCCATTTTCTGCGGCTGTTTTCTACATCCTCCGCAGTCACCTCAGAATATAAGTGAAGAAATTCCATTGAATCTTCTATTGCCGACTGAAAAGTATGATTCACTTCCATTTTTTCGCCCCCATGCTCCTGGAATTCCTTCACCAAACAGATCGAACGTTGAACTTAAACCTCACTTTTCTACTCCAATTCCTCTTCCGCCAGCAGCTTGAATCCTTCAATCATCGTGTCTTCTTCCACTTCGATCAGAATGCAGCGTTTACCGTTGTAATTGACTTCTTTGACGTAACGTAAGTCTTGCGGGCTGATCTTGATATCCGCCACTTTCGTACTGATTTTGATCGACTTCGACCCGTAGCTCGGAACGATGTGGCTTGCTTTCATTTCATAATCGGTGTCTTGCACGACCTGGCGGAATGCCTGCTCCACTTTCTCTGTGCTGACTTCCATGCCGCTCGCCTTCAGCACCCGCTCCACTTCTTTCGAGTCGAGCACCGGCGTGCCTTCTTCGTTGTCTTCTTCATCTTCCACTTCAAGCATGGCGTTGATCTCATCATAGACATTGGCAAGCGTCTTCGAGTTTACTTCCTCGCCGATCACCGCTTTGACGATTTCTTCGAAGACCGCTTTATCTTCTTCGGCCGTCATGATCTCATCGCCGTTCAGGACCTGCTCGATAAACTGGAAATCCGGTTTATTCGCTTTGCCCGCCGCATACAGGATGTGGTGGATGTCGGCGGCGTTGTCCGTGAAACTCGGGAACAGGAATCCGCCGATCGGCGACGCCAGTTTAATGACGGGATCGGTCACCAGATTCGACTTGAATTCTTTTTCGGCAAAATCAAACACCAGCGAACTTTTCGGAAGTTCCGTCTGGTTCATGCTGCAGAGGATGAATGGCGTCGTGAACACTTCATCGCGCATGTCGACTTCCGTTTCATCGGGCTCCCGTTTTGTCGTCTTAAAGTAATTTCCGTGAATAAAAGTCACAACCATATCTTTTTCATAAGGCCGCTCCTGCACCATCTTCAAGGCGATCGCCTGCATATATGCCTGCCATTCCGTTTTATCCTCTGTTTCGAGTCCTTCATATAACAAGTGCTGCGTGTGGTCGTCCTGCCCTTCTTCCTGCGGCTGGAACTTCACTTCAAACAATTTCTGATCCAGCTTGCCGCCAAGTACTTTTTTAAAATTATCGAGGAACAGCTCCTGCTGCTCCCGGTCCAATAAAGAAAACGACCGGCTCTCCTCGTGGAAGATTTCACTGGTGTCTTTTTGAATATATACGTTATAAATATCAGCGATTTTCAATAAATCGGTATCGAGCTTGAATCGTTTGCGAATATCGGCTATATCTTTTTTGTTCATTTCAATCTCCAACTCCCTGGCTAGTAAAATCCTTGCTGCAAATAAAAAGAGCATCCTAAGCGAAAATTCCGCTTTTGATACTCCTTTATTATAACAATAAATAAGAGGAACAAGGTTACACAGCCAATACTTATTGTATTCGAAACAAGCAGAAAACGGCGCATTGTTTACCGCTTTGCGGCGTGCAGCCGGCGGTGAAGTTCACGGACCTTCTCTGCCAGTTCAGGAACAGGTCCTTCCACTTCCGCACCCGTAATCACATCTCCTATGGCCAGATTCCGGACAGGGGACGGCGGTGCGCCAAGTTCCTTCATCCAGCCCGCAAGCTGTTCAGAGGAACTGGCATACACGATTCGCCCCAGACCGACCCAGCCGTGAGCCGCCGCACACATCGGACAGTGTTCTCCGGATGTGTAGACTGTTGCCTTGCGCCGTTCTTCAGGGTCCAGGTTATTTGCCGCCCAGCGCGCGATCGCAAACTCCGGATGCTGCGTATGGTCGCCGCCGGCCACATGATTATGGTCTTCAAAAAGCACGTCGCCCGCAGATGACACCAGAACAGACCCAAACGGTTCGTCGCCTTTTTCCAAAGCCGTTTCCGCGAGTTCGACACAACGCTCCAGATGTTTCAAATCGGTTTCGGTGATCATATATGGGCCTCCTTCGTGTTCTTAGCAAGCCGGTTTTCGATTCCTAATACGCCAGTTTATAAACGACTTCCCCGTCGATTACCCGGCCATCCGCCTCAAATCCCAGCTTT
>NZ_JRGN01000320.1 GCF_000775575.1 Planococcus sp. CAU13 | reverse complement strand
ATCCCGAAGAGCTAGGCACTGGAGACTAGATACTGGGCTGGCTTATGACCCGAAGAGTTGGGCAGCTGGAGTCTAGACATAGATCCGCTTTTCCAAAGTCATATATAATTTAGTATTTCTTCACTTCTTTTGAAATAAGAAAAAATTGCCAACTTTCGCTGGCAATTCCAAGTTATTCTTGATTAGCTTTTTCAGCCTGTTCTTTCTGTTCTTTCAATACAACTTTGCGTGATAAGTTTACACGGCCCTGACGGTCAATTTCAATGACTTTGACCTGGACAATATCATCAAGTTTCAATACGTCTTCAACTTCTTTGGTCCGCTCTTCCTGAATTTCAGAAATATGGAGAAGTCCGTCTTTGCCCGGGAATAATTCAACGAAAGCACCGAATTTCTCAATGCGTTTCACTTTGCCTTCGTAATATTCCCCAACTTTTGCTTCGCGAACGATATTTTCGATCATCGCTTTCGCTTTGGCGTTCATCTCTTCGTCAACAGAAGAAATGAAGATAGTGCCGTCCTGCTCAGTGTCAATCTTGACGCCTGTTTCATCAATGATCTTATTGATCACTTTCCCGCCAGGCCCGATTACATCGCGGATCTTGTCAGGATTAATTTTGACCATAATGATTTTCGGAGCAAATTTGGACAATTGCTCACGCGGCTCGGAAATAGTCGCAAGCATGGATTCAAGGATATGGATACGCCCGATTTTCGCCTGGGTCAAAGCTTCTTCCAGGATATCGCGTGACAATCCGTCAATTTTGATATCCATTTGAAGAGCTGTGATGCCATCAGCTGTTCCGGCTACTTTAAAGTCCATATCGCCAAGATAATCTTCCATACCCTGGATATCGGACAGAACAGTATAATTGTCGCCTTTTTTCACAAGGCCCATTGCAATACCGGCTACCGGTGCTTTCAACGGCACACCCGCATCCATCATTGCAAGTGTTGAAGCACAGATGCTCGCCTGTGAAGTCGAACCGTTTGATTCGAGAACTTCAGCAACCAGACGAATTGTATAAGGGAAATCTTTTTCATTCGGGATGACCGCTTCAAGCGCGCGTTCACCCAGTGCCCCGTGGCCGATTTCGCGGCGGCCCGGCCCACGAAGGAATCCGGTTTCACCAACTGAGAACAACGGGAAGTTGTAATGGTGCATGAAGCGTTTTGTATCTTCAATTCCGAGTCCGTCAATGATCTGGACGTCGCCAAGGGCACCCAGCGTACATATACTCATTGCCTGTGTTTGCCCGCGGGTGAAAAGACCTGAACCGTGCGTACGTGCCAGTAATCCCACTTCTGAAGACAAAGCACGGATTTCTGAAGGTCCACGGCCATCCGGACGGATTTTCTCATCCGTAATCAGGCGACGCACTTCGTCTTTGACCATTTTATCCAAAATCTGGCCCGCCTGTTTTTTCACATCGTCATCTGATTCTTCATATTGTGCCATTACGCTTTTTTTCACTTCATCGATCGCTTCATTGCGTGCCTGCTTTTCATTTACCTGCACAGCAGCAACCAATTCGGCTTCAACGGAGTTTTTGATCGTTTCGGTAAGTTCAGCGTCCAATTCGAACAACTGGATTTCGGATTTTTCTTTTCCGACTTCAGCTGCAATTTCTTCCTGGAACGCGATCAATTTCTTGATCTCCTCGTGACCGAACATGATGGCTTCCAAAATGACTTCTTCGGAAACTTCTTTTGCTCCAGCTTCAACCATATTGATGGCATCTTTCGTACCCGCCACCGTCAAGTTAATGGAACTTTTTTCCAACTGATCATTTGTCGGGTTGATGATGTACTCCCCATCAATCAGTCCGACGATAACACCGGCAATCGGGCCGTCAAACGGAATATCGGAAATCATCAATGACAATGAAGATCCGAACATCGCTGCCATTTCAGAAGGGCAGTCCTGATCTACGGACATAACCATTGAAATAACCTGGACTTCATTGCGGAAGCCGTCCGGGAAAAGCGGGCGGATCGGGCGGTCAATCAAACGGCTCGTCAACGTCGCTTTTTCTGACGGACGGCCTTCACGTTTAATGAAACCTCCAGGGATTTTACCGACTGCATAAAGCCGTTCTTCGTAGTTGACTGTCAACGGGAAGAAATCCAGTGGTTTCGGTGTTTTGGAAGCTGTGGCTGTAGACAGTACCGCTGTATCTCCATAACGGATGAATGCTGCTCCGTTTGCCTGTTTTGCCAATTGGCCGACTTCGACCTGTAATTCACGGCCTGCCCAATCAAATGTGTAGACCTTTTTAGTTTGCTCCATAATCGAGCTCCTCTCTGTTCCGATGTATAGACAGTTTTATGTATCCATTACTAGTAGTGTATCAAAAAAGCATAAGCTGTGCGATTCTATGCTGAAAATTTTATCCATAAAGAAAAAGCGGGACGAATCCCGCTTTTACTGAGTGCTATTATCGGCGCAGGCCAAGTCTTGCGATTAGTTCGCGGTAACGAGCTACGTCGTTTTCACGAAGGTATTTCAACAAGTTACGACGGCGTCCAACCATTTTGAACAGACCACGACGTGAGTGGTGATCTTTTTTGTGAGTACGTAAGTGCTCGTTCAGGTTGTTGATGTCTTCTGTAAGAATGGCGATTTGAATTTCTGCAGATCCAGTATCTGTATCGTGCACTTTGAATTCATTGATCAATTCATTTTTACGCTCTTGAGTAATTGCCATACTGTTCCACCTCCTAATTTCTGATAGCCCCAATTACTGAGCAAACGTTGGTGATTCGATTTGCCAAGCAACGGTTGGTACATTTAGTACTTATAAATCATAGCACACGGCAATTTGAAAATCAACCGGACTGCTGTTCTTCACTCAGCGAAAAATCGGATCGCTTCCTGCTTATCCTTTTCGATCTGCGCTTTCAATTCATCGATGCCCGAAAACTTCTGTTCGTCCCGGATGCGTTTATGCCAATCGACGGTCACCCGTTCACCGTAAATATCTTTATCGAAATCAAAAATGTTGACTTCAATCGTCAGCTGCTTCAGATTCGGATCATTGAAAGTGGGTTTATAGCCTACATTGCAGACACCTTCATAAGTTTTACCCTGTACATGCAGGCGCACAGCGTAAACGCCTCTGCCCGGTATGAATGTACCCGAATCCGGCAAGACATTGGCCGTCGGGAAACCGATCGTGCGCCCTCTCTTGTCTCCGTTGATGACAGTGCCGGAAACTTTAAATGGCCGCCCGGACAATCTGCACACTTCTTCGATTTCGCCCGCTTTCAAATGGCTTCGAATGCGCGTGGAGCTGATTTTTTCCATGCCGTCTTCCTGTTTGCTTATGATGCTGACGCCAAACCGGCCACCGCTCTGGCGCTCCATCAACTCCATGGTGCCCTGCCCTTTTGCTCCAAACGAAAAATCAAAGCCGGCAGTGACGTGGACCACTTCAAGGCCTTCAATGAAATTTTCGATAAACTCTTCAGGCAGCAATTGAGCAAAACGGGATGTAAAGCGGACGATAAAGCAGACGTCCACTCCCATATCCTGCAGGATTTCCATCTTCTGCTGAAGGGGTGTAATATAAAACACTTCTTCTTTTCGGCCGCCAAGCACCAGGGAAGGATGCGGATCGAAAGTCATGACGGCTGATTTCACGCCCAATTCACGCGCTTTTCCGATTGCTTCGCCAATCACTTTCTGATGCCCTTTATGAACGCCGTCAAAAAAGCCAATCGCCATTGACAAAGGCCCCAGAGCTTCTTCGGGTTTCATGAGATTGGGGTAATTCAAGTGAAAAATTTTCATCCTACACCTCGTCTTCTGTCGGTAGTCCAAACATTTTTTCAGGTTTCATCCTGCCTTCTTTTTCGGGATGCTTTTTATACAGGGCAAAAGGTTCTCCTTTTACCGTGAAAACCAGGAATGGATTCGATTCCAATAAAGGATGCATTGGAAGCACCTGCCCATTTTTCATTGCAAAAAACTCTTTCGTCTCTACTTCCACCATTGGAAATGCGCTCAGTCCATAGCTGAGTGGCTTCAAAACATTTCCGATAGCTCCATTTTGAGCAATTTCATCCACCTGTGCAAGTGTCAGGCAATCTTCTTTCCTGAACTTGCCGGATTCCGTTCTCGTCAATTTCGACATATGGGCAGGATATCCAAGCGCTTCACCGATCTGCACAGCAAGAGTCCGGATATAAGTCCCTTTTCCGCAGCGGATGCGGATGCGAAAATGAATATCTACGCCAGTCCATTGTTCGTTATCTTCCAGTAATTCAATGGAGTCGATCCGGACTTTTCGCAGTGGCCGCTCCACTGTAATCCCCGCTCTGGCATATTCATATAATTTTTTGCCGTTCACTTTCACCGCGGAATACATGGGTGGAACTTGGGTGATTTCTCCCGTCAGGCCGCTCAGCACTGCCAGCACCTGTTCCCGCGTGATGATCTTTTCATCCGGATTGAGGTCGACCATTTCACCGGTGGCGTCTTCTGTTTCAGTCGAAAAGCCGATAGCGACTTCCGCTTCATACGTTTTTCCTTGGTCGGTGATATATTCAGCCACTTTTGTGGTATTGCCGATACAAATCGGCAGTACGCCGTCCACTTCAGGATCAAGGGTTCCGGTATGTCCGACTTTCTTCGTTTTTAATATTTTTCGCAGTTTAAAAACGCAATCATGGGAAGTCATGCCTTTTTCTTTCCATAAAGGAAGAATTCCATTAATGGCCATCCCGTTCAGCCCCCTTCAAGATATGTAAAAAAGCCTGCAATCTAAGAAATAGACAGCAGGCCTGGTTTTATTGTTCGTCTTTTGGCTCTTTGATTTCCCGCAGCAGCGTATCAATGCGATTTCCGTATGCCACTGAACTATCAAACTCAAAAGATAATTCAGGCGTTTTGCGCAAACGGATGCGCTGGCCGATTTCTGAACGGATAAACCCTTTGGATTTCGATAAGCCGAGCAATGTCTGCTCTTTTGTTGCATCGTCTCCCAATACACTGATATACACCGTCGCCTGCTGAAGATCACCTGTAACTTCGACATCCGTCACCGTCACAAATCCGATTCTCGGGTCTTTCAACTTGCGGCTGATAATATCGCTCAGCTCTTTTTTCATTTGTTCGCCTACACGATTTGAGCGCATTGTCATTGCTTATTCACCTCGTTCTTACAAATATTCTTGATGATATTCAAGACATTCCCACGCCGGATTGCTCTCCAGGTAATGGAGCACTTGCGCCATTTCTTTCTCAGCCTGCTCTTTGGAAGCGGAGACGATGACAAAGGCGATGCGGGTGCGCTGCCATACATTTTGGTGATCAATCTCGGCAGCGGAAACGTTGAATTTTTGTTTCGAACGGGTCAGCATGCTTTTCAGCACTGCCCTTTTTTCCTTCAATGAATGCGCAGTCGGGATAAAAAATTCGCATTCCATGTAAAAGATCATTTCCGTTCGATTTCTTCCATTATATAAGCTTCGATAATGTCGCCTTCTTTGACATCATTGAAGTTCTTGATCGTGATACCGCATTCGTAGCCTTTCGCCACTTCTTTGGCATCGTCTTTAAAGCGTTTCAATGTATCGATTTCGCCTTCGAACACGACAATTCCTTCGCGGATTACGCGAACGCCGCTGTCACGGGTAATCTTGCCTTCTGTTACATAGCTTCCGGCAATCGTACCGACTTTCGATACTTTGAATGTGCTGCGGATTTCAGCCTGGCCGATAACTTTTTCCTCAAATTCAGGATCAAGCAGGCCTTTCATTGCAAATTCAATTTCTTCGATCACTTTGTAGATGATGCGGTGCAGACGGATATCCACGCCTTCTGCCTCTGCAGCACGTTTCGCGTTAACATCCGGACGGACGTTGAACCCGATGACGATTGCATTGGATGCAGCGGCAAGTGAAATATCGGATTCTGTAATGGCACCGGCGCCGGTGTGGATAATCTTCACGTTTACGCCTTCTACATCGATTTTCAGAAGAGATGCAGCCATTGCTTCAACTGCTCCCTGCACGTCAGCTTTGACGATCAGGTTCAATTCCTTCATCTCGCCTTGCTTCAATTGATCAAACAAGTTATCAAGTGTCACGCGTGTTTTTTCAGAACGCTGAACCTGAAGCGCTGAAGTTGCACGTGTTTCGCCCACTTGACGGGCTGTTTTTTCATCTTCGAAGACAACAAAGCGGTCACCGGCCTGTGGCACATCGTTCAAACCGGTAATTTCAACCGGTGTTGAAGGACCTGCTTCTTTAACGCGGCGGCCAACATCGGATACCATTGCACGAACACGGCCAAATGTATTGCCGACAACAATCGGATCTCCAACATTCAGCGTACCGTCCTGTACAAGAAGAGTCGCTACTGAGCCACGGCCTTTATCAAGCTCTGCCTCAATAACTGTCCCGATTGCACGGCGGGCAGGGTTCGCTTTCAATTCTCCCACTTCAGAAACAAGAAGAATCATTTCAAGCAGTTGATCAATGCCTTCGCCTTTCAAAGCCGAAATCGGCACGAAAATCGTATCGCCGCCCCATGCTTCAGGAACCAGTCCGTGCTCTGTCAGTTCCTGCATAACGCGGTCCGGATTCGCACTTGGCTTATCCATTTTGTTGACAGCGATGATGATCGGAACTTCAGCAGCTTTCGCATGGTTGATGGCTTCTACAGTCTGCGGCATAACGCCGTCATCTGCAGCGACAACAATAATCGCCAAATCGGTTACTTTGGCACCGCGTGCACGCATCGTTGTGAAAGCGGCGTGTCCAGGTGTATCAAGGAACGTAATTTTCTTGTCGCCTTCGACAACCTGATAGGCACCGATATGCTGAGTGATGCCGCCGGCTTCGCCTGCAGTCACTTTAGTATGGCGGATTGAATCCAGCAAAGTTGTTTTACCATGGTCAACGTGCCCCATGATCGTTACAACCGGTGGACGTTCTTCATTTAATGTTTCGTCTTCGGCTTCGAAATAAACTTCCAGGTCGGATTTATCAACCAGGATTTCTTCTTCCACTTCAACTTCATATTCAGCACAGATCAGTTCAATCGCATCTTTATCCAGCTCCTGGTTAATGGTAGCCATTACACCCAGCATAAATAATTTTTTGATGATTTCTGATGGCTCGCGGCCTAATTTTTTCGCCAGTTCCCCAACAGTCAGAGATTCTGAGAAAGTGATTTTAGCCGGCAATTCTTTTTCTTTTTTCGGCATCGGAGGCAGCGGATTTACCGGACGCTGCTGCTTTCCTTTATTGCGGTTGCGGTTTCCGCCGCCCGGACGGTTGGTATTGCGCTGTCCTGGTCCTGCAGTCGGTTTTGCCGCTTTTGGAGTAAAGTTTGATCCTGATTTAGCTGGTGCAGCAGGTCGCTGCCCGTTGCCCTGTGAACGGGATTGCCCTTGGCTCGGTGCTGCAGCCGGGCGTGATCCGCTTTGGCCCGGACGGGATTGCCCTTGTCCAGCTGGCCGGGATCCACCTTGGCCGCCTTGTGGACGAGACTGGCCCTGGCCTGCCGGACGTGATCCCTGTCCCTGTGGACGGCT
>NZ_JRGN01000115.1 GCF_000775575.1 Planococcus sp. CAU13 | reverse complement strand
ACCTGACGTTCTTCTTCTGGATGAGCCGACCAACCACCTGGACCTGAAAGCGATCCAGTGGCTGGAAGATTTCCTTATGAACTTTGAAAACACAGTCATCGTCGTTTCGCATGACCGCCACTTCCTGAATAAAGTCTGCACGCATATCGCCGATTTGGACTTCGGGAAAATCCAGCTTTATGTAGGAAACTACGATTTCTGGTACGAATCCAGCCAATTGGCTACGCGTCTTGCATCTGACCAGAACGCGAAAAAAGAAGAAAAGATCAAAGAGCTGCAGGCCTTTATTGCCCGCTTCTCGGCGAACGCTTCCAAATCGAAACAGGCCACGTCACGTAAGAAGATGCTCGATAAAATTGAATTGGACGACATCCGCCCTTCTTCAAGAAAATATCCATTCGTCAACTTCACGATCGGCCGCGAAATCGGCAATGACGTGCTGACGGTGAAAGATCTCAGCCAGACAGTGGACGGCAATAAACTCCTGAACAACATCAGCTTTAACATGAACAAAGACGATAAAATCGTTCTGATCGGCGATCCGCTTGCGAAATCCGCCCTTCTGCGTATCCTCGCGGAGGAGGATGAGCCGGCAGAAGGATATGCTCGCTGGGGTGTCACCACTTCACGCGCTTACCTGCCGATCGACAACTCGGCTTATTTCGAAGGCAGCGAGCAGTCGCTTGTCGATTGGCTGCGCCAGTATTCTCCGGAAGATGAAAGTGAAACGTTCCTTCGCGGCTTCCTCGGCAGAATGCTGTTCTCCGGCGAAGAAGTGAAAAAGAAACCTTCTGTTTTATCCGGTGGCGAAAAAGTGCGCTGCATGCTATCCAAAATGATGCTGTCGCATGCAAACGTTCTATTGCTCGATGAGCCGACAAACCACTTGGACCTGGAA
>NZ_JRGN01000268.1 GCF_000775575.1 Planococcus sp. CAU13 | reverse complement strand
GCTTTCCGCGGGAGTGGCCTGAGCCTCCTCCTACGCTTTCAGCTTCGTGCGGGGTCTCAGACTCACTCTATTCCCGCAGGAGTCGCCCCCTTCCGCTGCATTCAGTTTTGTACTTCATAGGGTATAAGAATTTTCATACTATCTTTATAGTTTGTTTTCTTACTTTTAATATACAGAAAACAATACTGAGATATGGAGCAAAACAGCGCAGACTCCT
>NZ_JRGN01000223.1 GCF_000775575.1 Planococcus sp. CAU13 | reverse complement strand
TCGTAAAAGTGTACTTTTACGAACGCTTTTAATTTTCGGAATTAGATTTCTATCCTTTTAAGAAATGAGTATAGTTGAATAATTAGCTCTGTTAAAGTAAAAAATCATAAAGGGGAGAGGTAAGGAAATTGAGGAAAGAGATTGATGGTGCTGAGATAATTAAATTTACAAGAACCAAACATTTTGATTTTGTTGAATGTGAAGATAATAAAAATGAGCAAATAACTGTTTTACCAATTTGTAATTATGAACAGAAAAATGCATATTATTTGTTTGCTTGCTTGTGATGAACAGCTTAACGTGTTAGGTGATACTCTCCATTACACTATTGAGGAAGCAATGAATTTCGCGAAAGAATATTATGACCAAGAAGAGAAAGATTGGCAAGATTTTTAACATAATGAACTTTTCGGTTCAAAATCTAAATTACAAAAAATTAGGTTTACATATTAACACTTATAGAAAGTTGCTTGTATAAAAATGGAGAGAAGAAGCTAATCAAAACCTCTCTTCTCTCCATTTTCTTCTGTAGCATTTTATATTTACAGTGCTTAAGCAATATTAAAGTTTTAAGCACAATATGGACATTAGTTTCCTTAATAATTCTTTGATAGTAAAAAACTAAAATATTTTGATGGGTTTCTACATTGAGTAACAATTCTAAGAACGCACAAAAAAGCACGGCTCTAAGAGTGCAATAATCAGCCCTTAACAATTTTATAACCAAGCCGCTCTACAATAGTTTGATAAAGATTTTTGATTGTTTGATAATCGTATTCCTCAAAAGAGGTATGATCTTTTTCCAAAACTATATTACTTATTAATGGAAGGTCCTCAAAAGGAGCAATACAACCATGAAGTTTATTTTTTTTATCCTTCCAATGGTTCTTGTGGATGTTATTATACCGGTCCCACCCCCGTATATAATGAAAAGCATTCCAACGCTGATGTTCAACTACCGCTAAGTCATGAAGCACAGAATTAATCTGTTGTCCAAACACTTCGGGAGTGATTTCCACATCATCAGGCTTTAGTTTTTTTACAGGTTTATAACCTGCTAATACAATTTTTGTCAAAGCATGAGAAACTTGCTTCCGATTAGATTCTTTACTGAAATCGTCTAACATATCCCACTTAGACGGTACGCCTTTTCCTTTTTCTTTAATGTAATTTCCATGCACCATTTTAGCTGCTTGGTCCATTTGTTCATTGACAAAGTACTGGCTACTTAAGATATGATTCTTATCCCCAAAACAAATGATATTTTTAAACTCATTATTATCAATATGAAGCCAGTTACTGATAAGTGCTTCATTTGAAATCTTTATATAGATAGGTGTTTCCGGAAACTTCTTTGCCAGATCCATTCCTAGGGTAATATTGGTCGAATCGTCCGGTAAACTAATAATTATGTGAGTAGCCTGTGTAAATGATGTTTCATACAAAACATCAGACTCCAATTCAAAATCTTGAAATTTTAACTCAGCTATGTGAGATGTCTTGTTATATCTTTTATTGAAATGCCGCTCTTTTTTAGATGCTTCTTGATCAAGAATGGTGGCTTGTAATTTGTTTCTGTTTAGGAAATGTGCACGTTCCAAGGCTTCTATAAAGATAGACTTACCTATATCATCAAAACCAATAATTGCTAAATGAAATGGTGGTCCGTTGACATCACGAGCCCGTTCTTCATAACCTTGGTATAAAGGATTATCATCCCAAAATTTTTCAGCAACAAGTCTGTACGAATTAATGATACGAACCGGAATATAATCTTTTAAGAAAGTTGGTACTGTGTCATTTTCTCTGTTTTCGGCCTTGATTTTAGCTACATATTTATCGAAAATATCGAAGGAACCCTGATGGGTTAAATGAAGATAAATTTTTAAGTTCGGAAATTTACTCATTGATTGCTCTTTAAAAAAATTTTCTTTTAAAGAAATTAGTTCATCTAAATTTTTTGTGTCGTTTTCATGGAAAATCAGATAATAGGCAGCTCGTTTTAAGCGACTTTTTCTAAAGCTTTTTCCGTTATTGCCATTGTGTGGTAAGACAATGACGCCAAGTCCTTCCAAGTAGTGCTTATCATTTTCTGAAATTTCTTCTGTAACCACTACGATACTTTTTCTTTCACTTATTAAATTTTCAATCAAAATTTTCGTATCCTTATGGAAACCATAAATGACATAATGGTTACCAAATAATTGGTACCAAAATAATCGAAAAGATTGACCAAATAGCTTCTTGGCTATTGTGAAGAGCGCATACAAGGTATATAAGGCTGCAGACCAACGTGCAATTTCAATTGACAGTGGATAAGATGAAAACCATCCAGCATTTTGAACAACCACAGTATCCGTATTAAAGAAGAATAAACGGATACTGTAATATAGGGCATCTAGAAAACTAATATGTAGTCCCGGAGATGTATAGTTCATAAATCCATAAACACCTGTGGAGACAGCTAATAAAATTAGCTGTAGTTGAAATGTGTAGATAGGAATAAACCAAATTAAAATAGAGGCAAAAAATATGTTTATGAGTAATATAAATAACAGCGGGAAAGAAAAAGTTTCAAATTGATAATAAGCGATTGAGAGTAACAGGGCCATTATTATACTAAAGATTTCAAACTTGATTACTCTACGTCTAATCTCATTCACATAATTCCCCCTTTTTTAAAATGATAAAATCATTTAGTTCTTTCAATGGTGTAACCCATTGAAAGAATAGTTTTTAACGTTTCCATGGCGGTATATCGATCATAATCCTTTTCTTCTTCAGTAAGATTATTATAGGGAACAAGATTTGGATGCTCTTTTTTTACGTCATCTCGCTTCGGACCATACCTCCAACCTTGCTGGACTCGTTGTGAAGACCATATTTCATGAATGTTCTCAGCTAACATCTCTTGTAAATTTTGAATTTCTTCGGGAAGTTTTATTTTTGATGTATCCACGGGTTTCGGGTGATATGAGTACAAAATCATTCTCCTTTCCATATCTTTTTTCAACATATATTCTTTTTTTTTTGACTTATTGTAAATTTTGTTGCTCGATGAGACAGAATATACTATGCCTCCCATGCCTTTACTATAAATTTCTTTATTTACTGTTGTATTTAAATTACTGCCATCTTAAAAACGATTGGATAATTGCACTTCCGGAAAATAGCATTAGAGTCATTCCATACAAAAATAGAGAACCAGGCTGATCCGTTGCAATATCATAAACAAATAATGAAGAGGATATAATAAATAAAAGAATTAAACCAATTCTTATAACTTGGTCAAATCTTTTTTTCCTCTCAGATTTCTTTACATAATGAATCTTTACAGTCCTCTTATCAATAGCACGAGAAACAAAAAACATTATTAAAAGAAATAAAATCGGTAATATAATCAAAACAATCTCAAAAATCACGATTCCTAAGATAATAAAAATTATAGCAATGAAACAGAATGTCATGAGAATATTTCGGAGAAAAAAAGTGAGATAAACCATAGTGTCCTCTCTTTCTATATATCTTTACTATTGGAAAAAATTACATTATTATAAAAACATACTAGCCAGGGGAGGTGATTAATTGCATACCCACATAGTTTATTATCGAAGTGTACATTTTTTATTCATTATAATTACCTTTTTGATTTTCCCGTTATTTGCTACATCCCTTCTATTTTTCTATAACACTCATTTGATTTATCAATTTTTATCTATCGAAAAAATCTTGGTGTTGTATCCCTTGTTTATAGTAAGTACCTTTTTTAGTGGGAAACTTTATGCCCTTCGAAAAGAAAGAGGTCCGACTAGGTGGAATCAATTTTTATTCATCGGCTTACTTACAATTTTCATTATTCTTCCGACAACTATAGGTTACTCGATAACGAAAAATTATGGTGAAATCTTGAAAGACGATATACCAGTACAGATGGAAGGATCAATAACGCATTTAGCTACTATAAACGAAAAATATCTAGGTGTGTTTGGACATGGTTTTTACGGGCAATTACCGTCCAATTCACCTGAAAAGATAAATCGGTACGCAATAGAATTTAAGGTTAACCAACAAGCCTTCCAAACTGCCTATTTTGCTAGTAGATCTGAATATATAAAAACAATCAATCGTATGAAAGAATTGAAGAATCAACCAGTTATTATTACGTATTTACCAAATACGAAACAAATTATGCGAATCGAAGAGAATGTTGTTTTGCCTGGTGAACCCCTTTATGAAAATCATATTTTTTTTAGCAAGAAACAATAGGTTGCCTGCTCATTAAGGACAATCTATTGCTTTTTTTGTGTGGTTAAGTGACCAATAAATACCTTTTTTCCCGAATTTTATCTCCGGTAAGTACATATAATTCATCATTTTCCCATCTCAGGCCATATACTCCTTCAACCACATAGCCGTCGACACTTCTAGCTGGTTGTTCCAGCATTAGCACAGTCACCCAAACTCCGTAGGAGAATGCTATTTTGTTCTGTTCCTCATTCCATGAGACTAACAATTGGAATGGGAACATGCGGATATATTGTTCTAAGTCACTTGTATTTCCTTGTTCTAGTAAAAGGTCTTCTAAAAATTGAATTCGAGAAACTGGTGATGTCAGAACCTGTTTATAATAGTTGTGGTGCGTTTTCAGTTCTCTTTCATCAATAATCTTAAATTTAGATTGTATATCGGTAGTGCTTGAATTAACCAAAACGCATTCGTAATTTGTACCAATGATGGTCATCCAAGTATCATCGGGGCTCCAGGTCACTGAATGTATCAGGCTAGTGCTTTTTCCCTGTAGGATTAACTTTGGGTTCGAATTCCTTAGTACCTCGAATACACAAAAAACATGACGATTGCAGATAGTAAAATACCTGCCACTATTGCTCCAGCTTGCAGTAATATGTGATGTGCCCTCAACATCCAGTGGCCATCGCTGGTTCCAATTTTCATCAAAATCGATTAACTCCACCGTTCCCTCACAATCGAGGAGAAGGAGCTGTTTTTTAGTAGATGACCAACTACCACTAAGGATTCCTCCATCCCTCTTAATTGTCATTTTAAGCTTACCTTTTGAGTCCATAACCCAAGCTTTTTGAGTAGTTCCATAGAAAACAAGGGCATCATCATAGGACCAATCTACATATATAATGGGTCCTGTTTTATATGGTCTAAATTGGGTAACCGTATTTTTATTAATATCAGAAATCTGTAAAAATCCTCCTAGATGTCCTGAAGTAATATAGTTGAATTTAGAAGATATATTTACGGATGAAACCTTGTAATCCCAAAAATTGATGCTATTTTGTGTTCTCTCTGAAATACTTTTTGAAAGAGAAGAACGAAAAAGCCAATCTATTAAATTGGGTGCCACGTCGTTAAAAATTCCAGAAACTACAGGGGTTACTACCCAGCCAATACTTTCATTAAGCATCTTGATTTTCATTTCTTCATGATTGATGCTGATTTCGGTGAGGTCCCAAATTAAAATTCTTCCATTTAGAGTCATCACAACTAATAAGCCATTATAAACATCAGCATATTGGTGGAGTTGGAAATGTTGATGATCTTCCAAATAGTGAGTATAGCCTTCTATATCCCATACCTTTAAATGATGGTCATAAAAAACTGAGAAAACAAGATTTCCCTTAATTAGGTGATTTCCTTTAGGTAGTGAGACGGTGTTGTTAACACGAATTCCAAGAGCAGTATCCCAAACAGTTAGACCATGATCTTGGCTTGCGTATAACAAGTCCGATTCATGATTAAAAGATAAGGATCTAAACTTTGCTGTATGTATAGCAGGTGTGGCATTTTGATATTCTGAATAAAGGACTTGCGTGTCACTATTTTTCTCTGCATCCCAAAGGTGAATCCTTTCGTTGCTATACCATATTGCTAAAAGAAGTTTGGTTGGATGCCACTGTAGCTTCACTACACTCCTTCCTTTAGAGGGAATGTATTTTTTTTGACCGTTTTTAAAGTTTATCAACCATATAGTTCCTTCTTCATCTCCTACAGCTACATAATTTCTTTTAGGATGAAGGGATGTATGCAGAGGATTCTTCTTAAATTGTTGCTCACATTGAACCTCATAAGAGTTTAAATCAAAAATTCTTAACCCATTTGCTCCAATAATGGCACCAATAAAAGAGTCATAAGCAAGATCAAGGTCGATTAGATTTCCAATTTGCGGATGAAATTGATATACTTCTTCACCAGTTTGAATATCCCATATTTTAACGACATCATCACTCATTACTAATAAGTGTTCTTTATTAGGATGAAACCGACAGATTAAGCTCTCTTTATCTCCGCTATCAAAAGCATGAATCAATCGATTTTCATAACTAGACGATTCATAAGATTTTAAGTAGGGGACTCCTCGTTCTTCATGCCAGCGAGTAGCCTCCAAAAAAGCAAATGACGAGTGAGGCATTTGCAGAGCGAACAACTTTAGTCGATTAGGATGTTGAAGAAGTAAGGTATGTCTAACACGACAAAACCTTTCTATGTCCTGAACTCTTTCAACTGCCAGGCCTTGCTCTTTCATCAATTGTTTTAATAAGAAAAAATCATTTAACAAATCTTGTGAGAGCAAACTTGCTATTTTACCTTGTATAAAGTCAAGGTTTAATAATAAACTTTCAAACCGCTCGGCATTTTTCAACTGATAAAGCTGAAACGGCATCTCAATCGCTTTTCTTCTATGGGGCAGTGTTTGCTGCTCGTCTAAAAAAATAGGTTTACGATCAAAATAATCAGCTAAGCGTTGATGAAAATCGACTGTTAAATAACTTTCTTTCACTCGAGATTCCAATTGACGATGATAAAAGCTATAAACTAGGGATCCATTCTCCATTTTCTCGATAAGGTAAGGTTCTATATCATTTAATAAACGCACCCATATGACAGGAGGCAGATGATTCTCCATGAATTCATGTTTTGCTCGTTTTCGAAAATCATTCATAACTTCTTCTGTATCAGACAAAAGTTCAAGCAGTTCTGTTTCCTCTAACCCGTTCTTAGAAGCCGCAATAAAACCAAGAACATGGCTTACCAATTGAAAGCCATGGTTAGAATTATCTGATATCCGTTTTAGGAACTGTCCAATGAGTTCTGAGATGGATGGTTGAATTACCACCTCCTTTGTGTAGGATTTCCAAAGTTTCGATTCTTCAAAAGCGAGTTTTAAAAATAGCGGGAGCGGACATTTTTCAAAAGCTTCCATCACGACTTGGAATTGATCTGCTTGAAGAGTTCTAGATTGTTCAGTCAGCCATTCTTCTAGAAGCTTTCTTCCTTCATTTACTTCTAATGGTCCAATATGAAAAAGGTTTCCCTTAGGAACTAATCCTTCAATAAGCGAAAAAGCAGGGCGGTCAACAGCAACTGTAATAATACAATGCACATGTTCTGGCAATTTTACTGAGAACCATTTAGGGAAGAGGTGATTGTCTGATAAATGGTCTACCCCATCAATTAGAAGGTAGTATGGCTTTTCTTTCGAAGCATTATTAAAAGCTTCTATCATCAGTTGGAGTATTTCGTCAATTTCAGTAAGTGCAAAAATTTCTTTCTCCTGGTCAGGTGTTAATTCAATAAGAACCGATTCTAATAATTCCTTTATATTTGTACCAAAAGCAGAAGCTCCTATAAAGCGCTGAACAACAATCCCCTGACTATGCTTAGAATTTAAGCGATTATATAGTTCGGCCATAAACGCGGTTTTTCCAGTACCAGATTCTCCAAAGATAACAAGTGGCGAATCGGCTTTAGGTATAGCTTCTTCAATTTGAGAAAACAAGTTGTCTCTCCCGATAAAGTTACGAGCTCTCTCAAATCCAAATTTTTGATGCCTTTCTTTTTCTACTTCCCTAATGCTCTTTTCTTCTATAGTAAGACATTCTTTCTCAATCACGGGCTTTAATTGATTGATCACATCTTGACAGAATGAGATTAAATAAGAAGTATCAATATCGGTTCCGTTCCAATTCACAGAATATTGTTTGATATTCTCTCCAGGTAAAAACGAGCGAATTTTTTCTTTTAGTTGGTCTAATTGACGTTCAGCAAAAATGTCTAGCTTTCCATCTGAAGTGATATCTTGAAAATCAGCTTCAAGAAAATCTGAAGAGAGATTTCGGATTTCTCGGAAAAATGCAAAAACATGATCTTTGGCATCCTCTTGTCGAAAAGCACCTGCTTGAATCTCATGCTCGGTGGCAGAAATTAAGTACCGTCCTACTTCGCTTTCTTGTAAAGAAAGTGAAGAAATAGCATGATCAAATAACAGCCTTAAAGACATCTCAATGATGTTCCATTCATTAAAATCAGAATATTTTCCTTGGCGAGGTTGCAAGCAATAAGAAATAGGAAGTCGATTGTAATCCTCTTTATACCATTCTTGTAACAAATGATAGCCTTCAAGATCGATAGATTTATAGTAATGAATAATTTTATCGAATTCATGCTTTGTGATTTCAGCCGGAATTGGACGCCAACCATAACGATTTCCCAGTAATATTAAAAAATTTGGTCTTGGAGAGAGTTCTTTACACCGTTGCAGCTCATTTAAACAAATTTCTAGTGTTTTGTGATCAAGCTGAGCTTCCTCACTGACTCCCCAGCGTAAATCAATAGCTTGAAACTTAGCCCCATATGACTCGCACAATCTTTGTAATTCAGGGAAAACATGGCGTTGTAGAACGGTTCTTTCATGCTTTAAATCCGAGAATGTCGAACTAACAAATATTCGAAAGATTTTACTTGATCTTGGCATGCTCATCCCTCACTTTAATTTCCTCATTTTGAGCCTCAACGATAAAATATTTATAAAATAAACCGTTAAGGACTATAACACAAAGATTGGTTAATATTAAAAACTGCCCAATCGAAGGGAAGTTCGTATTTAAATTCCTTTCAAGTTGATTATTCCATTCAGGATTAATAACCGTAATCAAAGCTCCAATTACCAGCCAAAAACAAGCAATCGAAAAAGCATATAACGCTAACTTTCTTTCTTTATAATAATTGTCAAAAGGTTGACTCATAAATAAATATCCACAAAGGATATATAGAAAAGGAACGGCCCACTCCATCGGCATATGGCCTGAGGGAGTGCGTAAGAGTAAGACGATTGCACCAATTGAAAAACTACTGTATAGCAGAGGGCAAATAAGCGTAAATAAAAATATTATAGGATAGGTATACCAACCAGCTGCTCTTGCAAAGATGTAAGAATTAACTATCTGTAAAGCCTTATAGACAAAAAAGAAGAAGAACAACACATAGAATATGTGTGGTAAATAATCGAGATCCATCAATTTTCATCCTTTCCACTTTTCCTATTTTCATAATCAGAAAGAATCCTAGATAGAACGAATTCCGATGAGTCCAATAGGGAGTGATTCTCTGGATCACGATAACTTCGCACGTAAATAACAGCACTTCTGGCTATCGTTCGAAATGTTTCGCCTTTCTTATTCACAATGTCGAGGTCCATTCCAGATTCAATAAGGTTTCTTGAAATTCTATCAACAAGCCAATTCTTACTATTTTTTTCATCATCCACACTAGTAAGATTATCAAATGGCTTTGTAGAAACCGTATATAAGAAAAGGTGCCCCGGAGTATTTCCGTGTATATCTTTTAAATTCGGATCCATTCCTGCTTCTAGTAAATCCGAAATTAAAGATTCATCCATTTGTATCACAGCATAATGGAGCAAGCTTTTTCCCGAATCATCTCTTACTTCATCCAAATTACCGCTATAATATTCAGAAAATATTTTAAATACATTAAAATTTCCTGCCAATATAGCTTCTTGCAGAGGTAGGTTATTTCGGATTCCTCCCTTTTTAAGAAAAAGCTGCTCTACTGGTTGATTTACTAAAAAAGCAGCAATATCTGCTGTTCCATATACTGCCGTGTAATGGAGAATGTTTGAATTCTGAATATCCACTTCGTTTAAATTGTTTTCATCCTTTACTAATTCCTTTACCATTTGTAAATCTTGATAGTAAATTGCTTTCATTAAATCATTTTGCCCGAAAGAATTTATATTGTTTTTATAAGGAAATAGAGGGTTACAACCTGTTAAAAACAAAAGTAAGAAAAAAACCATGTAACATTTTTTCAACTTTCTTCCTCCTTTTGCAATATGATTGACGCACTACTTTTTACCCATATTTATAAAATATTAGATAAATTAATTTTATAGATGTAGATGTGTATAGTAAAGAATAACTTTCATTCCATAAGAAGTTTGAAAGTCCATAGTAGGCCTCAGTGCCGATGAAAAACAAGCCATTATGGAAATAATCATAATATCCTTCGGACGTAAATACATTGTCTTTATTCATTCATAGCAAGATTATCATTTCTGCTTGCATCGTTGCACGATTTGAGAAATAGACTATACTCAGCGCACTATCGACGATGAAAATCCATTTGGCGACTTACAACTCGCCATTGATTCCATTACGTCCGTGAATATTTTGGACTAAATGAAAAGGTATTTGAATTTCACTATTTATCTATGTAGCATAATAAATAGGTCAAATAGAATGGAGTGGATTAATAAGTATTACTATTTCTTTCAGATATTTGTTCGCAAAATATTAATTTAACGAAGAAATATGAACTTAATATAGTTAACATATGAGATATTATCGGAAGTAATCCACTAAATCTCCCATAATTGAAAAGAGAAAAGACGGTGCTATAGGTCATGTAAATGACTATTAGGCACCGTTCTTACTTTATACAAAGCATTTTATTCATTTCTTCTAATAATTCTTACATACCTGACATTAGTAAACCCGTAAATTTAGAATCATAAAAGCTGAGAATACAAGCCGGATTTCGTGTCGTACCACGCCAGTTTACCGTGTGTTTGATCAGCAGTACCTGGCGCAAAATCAAAAGGGATAGTCAAAACCACGGAGGCAAGCGTAGTTTCCTGCAGTGATTTTGCTGTTTCCTGTATACTGAAACCGTATTCACTTTCTTGATTTCACTTCGGAAGGAGCGTTCCAGTGGCCACACAGCACGATTTTACACAAGGGCCGATTGCACGGCAGCTTTTCTATTTTTCAGGTCCGATCATCCTGGCCAATCTGCTGCAGGTTTCCTATCAGCTGATCGACAGCCTGTGGGTCGGCAATCTGATCGGGGCAAACGCACTCGCCGCCGTCAGCTTATCCGGAACGGTGCTGTTTACGGTTCTTTCGTTTGTCATCGGCTTGAACAACGCCGCGCTGACCATTCTGTCCCAGCAGAAAGGGCGGGGAAGCGGAGAAGGGCTGCGCCGTTATTTGAATGCGTTCGTCGTCCTGCTTTCAGGGATGTCGATCGGCCTCGGCATTATCGGCTTTATCCTTGCGGAGCAGCTGCTCCGGCTTGTCGGGACACCTGAAGAGATTCTCCCGATGGCAGCCGTCTATCTGAAAATCAACTTTATCGGGATGCTGTTCCTGTTCGGCTATAACTTCATAGGCACCGCACTCCGGTCAGTCGGCGATTCCAAGTCGCCGCTTTACTTTGTGGCGATTGCGGTCGTATTGAACACGGTATTGGATCCGCTCTTTATTTCCATTTTCGGCTGGGGTGTAGAAGGAGCGGCTTATGCAACGATCGTTTCCCAGGGGTCGGCATTTTTCATCGGTTTCTTTTACATACGCAGCAAAAAGATTCTTCCGTTTATCCGCCCTTCCGTTCCTGCAAAGCGGGAAGTGCTTGATATTCTGAGGCTCGGCATACCAGCAGGACTTCAGATGGGCGTCATTTCTGCAGGGGTGCTCGCGATTATGAGTGTTGTCGCTTCGTTTGGCCCGGCAGTCGTCGCTGGATACGGCGCGGCGCAAAGGCTCGACAGCCTGATCATGCTGCCGGCGCAGGCGCTGGGCACAGCGGTCAATTCGATGGCTGGGCAAAATATTGGAGCGGGGCAATGGGACCGCGTGGAGCGGGTGACGCGCTACGCTTTCTTCTATAATCTTGCAGTAATGTTCATGATTGCCGCCATCCTTTATATTTTCGCTGAACCTGCTGTCCGGCTGTTCCTGAAAGAAGAGGATGCGGTGGAATTCGGCACCGATTATTTGAGGGGCGTCGCATTCTTTTATCCGTTCCTCGGGATCAATTTCATCCTGAACGGTACTGTCCGCGCGGCAGGCGCCATGTTCCAGGTGCTCATTTTAAATATCCTGTCATTTTGGGTGCTGCGCTATCCGCTTACCTATCTGTTCGCACAGTGGTACGGGCAGGACGGCGTCGCGCTTGGCATCGGTGTGTCCTTCATTATCTCAAGCGTTTTCGCTTTCCTGTATTACCGATACGGCAAATGGCGGGAGATTAAGGCGATCAGTGAGGGATGAGTTTTCGACATTGTAGCTCATAAGAAATTAAAAAGGCAGCAGTAATTTAGCCTGTAGGTCCCCTAAATCTACTTCCTTGAGAAGTAGGTTTTTATTTTAGTAAATAAAGAATGTAAAAAACTCTTTACATGGAAGTTCTTTACATTATAATAATATGTAAAGAACCTTTGACACTTTAGGAGTGAGGACACTGTTAACTTGGCTAATATTAATCGTAATATCATTATTGCTCTTTCTAATATTAAGAAAAGTAACTGGAAGTGAAGAACACGGATATAAAACAAATGATGACGAACGAAAGAAACACATTAAACAACAGGCGATAGTGAGCAGCTGGATTATACTCTTAGTGTTTTTCGTCATTAACTTTGTCCTTGATTTCTTTAATCTCAGCGACATTCGTTTAAATGGTGTTTCGATGGTCTATCCGGAACTGCTGTATTTGCTTATTGCAATTATCAGCTACTTTATTTTTTATGTGATGCACCGAAAAAGACTGGGTGGTTGATGCAAATGAAAAATCAAATTCAGGAATTGCGTAAATTGCAGGGATTTTCCCAGGAAGAGTTGGCGAAAAGATGTTCAGTCTCCAGACAGACAATCAATGCAATTGAAAATAACAAGTATGATCCAAGTCTGAATTTAGCATTTGAGCTTGCTGACAAGTTGGGCGTTACAGTAGATGAACTTTTTCTAAGAGAATAGGAGGAGCAGATTATGAAAAAAAGCATGAAGTTAATCGGTGGGATGTTCTTGTTTGTGGTGACATTATTTCTTGTAGCGATGTATGTGACAGATTATATGAATGGAATGGAAATAGGAATAACGGATGTTCTGGTGTTTCTACTGCTGTTATCTTCCTGGTTCCAATTTTTCACATGGGGTTCTGATCCAAAAGTGCAAAAAGATGAAATGGGAAAAAGTATTTTCAATACCAGCGCAAAGTTAAGTTATTTTATATTAACAGGCAGTATCTTTACCCTATGGGTGGTTGATAGAATGACTTCTGCGGACACGGGAGAATTTGGAAATCTTTATTTATTTATCGCATTGTGTTTTGCAGTAATGCTATTTCCTATAATCCAGTTCTTTGTAGCAAGAAAGTACGCGTTAAAGTAATTGCTGCCTACTCAAGTTAAGTTTGTTTAATTATCAAAAAATTTTATTGCAAAATATTATGAATTAGATTTTTCGAGGAGGAAGTCAAATGAGCCTGGCAAATTGGCGTGAAATGAGGATTGAAAAGAAAGTAAGCTTAATCTGCTCATTAATTTTAATCATTGCCATTGGCGGGTTTGGTATTTATGAATGGGTGCGGAAAGATTTAATAACAGCTTCGACTATTTTCTATCTGTTTTTAGGCATCGGTTTTTTCTTTCAGTCTTTAACATGGGGAGATATGGATGGAAAGCATGAAGGAGATAAAGATGAACTAGATAAACATATAACTTTAACCAGTTCTAAAATCAGCTATTATCTGCTGCTTGTGTTGATGGTGGTCGTCCTATTTCTTACTGAAAGAGTCACCGCATTAAATGATATTCAAAATATTCCTCTTGTTATTGTAATTGGACTGGCATTCGTTACGCTGCCGATTACTGAGTTTATTGTTTCGAAAAAATTCCAGTGAACTTTTATGATAAGGGTATTCAAATTCAATTGATAAGAGTGGCATACAGGACCCGGATGCTTTGTAATTCTTTAAAGTGACGAAGCAAACCAACCCTAAACTTGAACAACAATTGTATTTGTACGAAAACGACATTATTGAAGTCTTATCAGAATTTGAACCTCGGTTTGTTAAACGTTAATTGATAATGATTAAAAGTTCGATGAAAATCATTTTGCGGAACAGGAAAAGCAGACAAATTAAAAGCTTCAGGCCCGATCGTTTCAATGGCGATCAAGCCTGAAGCTTTTTAATTGCAGTTGAATGATTTTGTTCGACAGTTAAACGCCGCTTTTCACAACCGGGCAGTTCGGGTCGCTTGTCCATTCATTCATCGAGCCATCGTAAACCGCGACGTTTGATTGGCCAAGACTGTTCAACACCAGCGCATTCCATGTTGCGGCGATGCCACCCCCGCAATAGGTGATGACTTTTTTAGAGGGATCGAGTGCGCCGCTCTGTTCGAAAGAAGCGCGCAATTGTTCTTCACTGAAAAGCGCTTTTGTCTCTTCGTCCGCATGGGCGCCGAAAAAGACGTTGGTGCTGCCAGGGATGTGGCCGCTGTTGAAATCTTCCGGCGACAGGCTGTTGATGAGCACGGTCTGGTCATCGTCCATCGCTTTTCTGACGTCATCCTTCGTCGCCAGCATTTCAGGTCGGCGGTGCCCCGTATAATTTGCCATCGGATAAGCTTGAGATTCCGTCGATAACCCACGGCCTTCCGCTTGCCATTTCTGCAAACCGCCTTCCAGAATGGCGATCCGGTCGAATCCTTCATAGCGCAATTGCCACGCAAGGCGGGACGCCCAGTAAGAGGCCGCAACCGGTTCACCGACCAATGCATTCTGATCGTAGATGACCGTATACGTGTCATCGCCAATTCCAAGCTCCGTCATTTTCTTCACGAACACTTCACGGGGCGGCACAGTAAACGGCAAATCGGATTCCGGATCCGATAATTCGCCGGCCAGGTCAGCATAAACTGCTCCCGGGATATGGCCCTGCTCATAGGAAGAACGGCCGGATTCAACGTTCGGCGGGCCGCCGCCTTCCGGGAATTTCATGAATACTGTGGCATCAACAATTCTGAGCTTAGGATCATCCAATCTTTCAGCGAGCCAGTCAGTCGATACAATTAATGGAATGTCATTCATCTGAATCTCCTCCTTTGCTGCATTAATTTCACTCTACGGTCTTGTGATTAGTGCGTCAAAAGTTACGCTTTGGCAGATGCAGATAGGAAAGATGTTTAATGGCAGGGACCGAAAGGGAAAGTGAGAGGTTATAACAAAAAACCAAGGAGGAATGGATAAAATGGTGAAAATCGCAGTCGAATACCCATTTACCGACATACGGCAGGCATTGCAGAACAAAGGATACCAGACAGACATGGTGGAACAGGAGGCTGATGCTTCCGTGTATGATGTGGTTGTTGTACGCAATCAGTACGCATTGAATGGCTCGCTTATAAGAGCGTCGCTTGTGGAAACACGTGGCCGCAGCGTCGATGAAATCGTTAAGGAAGTGGAAGAACGCCTCCAGCGTGCCGGCAAAATTCCGGGCACTGCGAAAGCTGAAAAAAGTGCTTCCGGTGGTGGCGGCTTTACATCCGGGATTCTGACAGGTGCAGTGGTCGGTGCAGCGGCAGCACTTCTGATGACTCCAAAAAGCGGGAAGGAAATGCAAAGCCTTGTGAAAGAAAAAATTCCGGGCGGCAGTTCGGATGGGGAGAGTACGCTGAGTCAGGTTAAAGAAAAAGCGGCACAGACAGCCTCGCAGGTAAAAGATAAGGCAATGGAAATGAAAGACAAAAAATCTTCCGACGGGCAAAAAGAATAGTAAGTTGAAAGTCATCTTTTAAAAGATGGCTTTTTTTTATGGTGTAATCACTAACGAAACGGAAGGCGGAGAAGTGAGCGATGAAACTGTACAAAGAGCTGACAGAGAGGAAGAAGAATGAAATAAGAAACTCAAAAGGGCATCCTCGGATTGAGGATGCCCTTTGTTAGAGGGTGAAGACTTAGTTTTTTCGAATTTTATCTGCCGTTTCAACGAATCTGCATTGAAATGTATGCTCACTAAAGGGAAGCTGCCTAACAATCGCAGAGGGAAATTCCTCCATTTATTTTGCATATGCTTAAAAGGAACGATAGCGTCTCCGATGCTGCGAAAAAGAACAAAATCAGGCAGTAAGGACGAATAAAACCTGTTTTCTCACTGTAAACATCTCTTTTATGTTTTCCATAATACAAGAAGATTTTCGGTGTATCGATAAAAGCGGGAGATTATGGATTGTCCTGATAGACAGCCCGTGTCCCCGATGGAAGAGTCAAAAGCTCGAGCAATTGGTCCACAACTTTTTTCCGTGTATCGAAGTCGAAGGGCTCACCGCAAGGACGGCCCATTTTAAAGGGGACATGCAATGTCCGCGGAGCTGCGACTTTATCGGTGACTTCCGGGAACAGTGTAACCATGGCGGTTGGGATCTTTGAAGCTTCTAAAGCCCGGGCATACAGCCCGAGTACGTTGTGGCAGGATCCTCAGCCAGGCACAAGCAAGGCAGCGTCAATTCCTGCGTTATGGAATAATTCGACAACTGTCGGAATTGATTCCTGTTCGACTAAAGCCGTATCCAGGATGCCGCCGTTCAATCCGATGTTAATAGTTGAAATGGATCCGATTTTCCCATCAGCTGCAGCTTGCTTCAGCTGCGGCAGTGGAAAGACGATTGTCGGATCCGATTTTGCAAATTTCGTATCGATGTAAATATGCGTCACCGTCAGCTCCTGTTCCGACACTTCCGATGGGACGATTCGGAAAGTATGGTCGCCTGCTGGATTATCGACATCAAAAGGTTCGTCTGTTTTCAAATGGACACCTGCAGTTGACATAAGAGCTACTTTACATTCATTCAAGGGTTTTGATAAAAAAGCTTCAGCCGGGCTCGTATGTTCCCTCATATGGCTCATGGTGAATTTCCTGTAGGCTCCCGTGAAATTACCGGAAAAAGTCCTCGACATTTTTGACTTGATCTTCGTCTTCATTTTCATGGATCCGCATTCCTCCTTTTCAGCTTGATTAATGTTATTAATTCGCTGTCTGATTGCAAACTCCTCTATTGTGACAGCGGTTAGTTGACAGGCGGTACAAACCGTTCTATAGTTCAATCAATTTAAAAAGGAAGGCGGAGAAGCGAGCGATGAAACTGTACAACGAATTGGCAGACTGGTGGCCGTTGATGTCTCCCCATACGGAATATGAAGAAGAAGCAGGACTGTACCTCGAAATCATCAGGCGCTACCATCCGGATGTCAAAAAGGCGGTTGAATTCGGGTCGGGAGGAGGAAGCAATGCTTATTACCTGAAACGGCATTTTTCCATGACATTGACAGATCTGTCGCCGGACATGCTGAGGGTAAGCCGCGAATTAAACCCGGATTGCGAACATATCCAGGGAGACATGCGAAATTTATATCTTGGCGATGCATATGATCTGGTTTTTATCCACGATGCGATTACTTATTTTACGGACAAGGCCGAATTGCTGGGAGTGATGCATAACGCGAAAAGACATTTGAACGAAAAAGGCATCCTGATGATCATGACCGATCAGTTCGCAGAAACCTTCAAATCGAATACAGACCACGGCGGCATCGATCAAGGCAAGCGAGGCATGCGTTACTTGGAATGGACCTACGACAATGATTCCGAAGATAAAGTGACGGAAACGGAATACGTTTACGTCATGCGCGAAGAGGACGGGACAGTTGTCAGAGAGTACGACCATTCAAAAGGTGGTCTCTTTTCAATGCCGGAATGGGAAGAGTTACTGGCGCAGGCCGGATTTCAGGCGCATTTCGAACGGGTTGAATACACGGAGGCTAAAGGGAATTACTTTGCGATTGTGGCGACTCGGATTGTGTGAAGTGCGAATCGAAATTCATCGGGGAGGCATCGATTTTTTAGATTTTTGGCTATTGCAATAACTAACTTTTTGGAATGGAACGCTGGGCAAACGGCTGCCCAGGATTTCACGGCAGAAGAAGCCCGGGACACATAAAGACGATGAATCGGTCATCTCGGAAAAAGATGAAGCGACTTTGACGCTGACGACTTGTTATCCTTTTGACTTTATCGGATACGCGCCTGACCGTTATATCGTGCAGGCAAAATTCATTTCCAGCCAAAGCAGCAAAAAGAAGTGAGTAGATCCTGTCAGAAGTCAGCAGAACAATACCTGAACACACCTGTATTTTAATCAATCGGGTGTGCTTCTTACGATTAGTCAATAGTTTTTAAACCATTTTAAAAAGGTTTTTCCGTGATTTCTCATCTTCTAGGAGGCGGAAATTAATCATAACTAAAAATGTGCCAGCCTATTTCGAGCAAATGCTCTCATCAGACAATTACATCGTCTACGAAAATCAGCTGCCACTTCCTTTTCTGCGGTCTCTTTCCTGGCCGGGCCGGCCGATTCCGGGTTAAATGAAATCACATTAACGTACTACCCTTCGCATTTCTGGAAATCGCTGCTGATCAGTATCAGTTCGCTGTTTGCCGGAGCAGTTTATCTGTGGAAACGAAGAAAATGACTGTTTGCAAGGTGTATGAAGGCGATAAAGGCTTCCAGCGTATGTTTCCTTTGTTTATCGAATTGTCTGTCCGGGAATCGAAACAATAAAGTGACTGGACGTGACTGGACGAGTGTTTTTGGAAATGCAGCTACGAGGAGGAAAACTATGGATTCAGACAAATTAAAAGAATACCGGCTTGGAAAACTGGATGATGTGACAATAGCTGATCTGCAAAAGGATATGGAAGACGGTATGGTGACTTCCGAAGAACTTGTTTTAATGTTCCATGAAAATATCAGTGAACGGGACAGCTCCATCAATTCGATTATCGAAGTAAATCCGGATGCTTTGACGATTGCCCAAGCTCTTGATATTGAACGAAAACTATCGGGGCCGCGTTCGGCGCTGCATGGCATCCCGATCCTATTGAAAGACAATATCGGTACGGCAGATAAAATGCACACCAGTGCGGGTTCCTATGCGCTGAAGGATTTTTACTCCCAGGAAGATGCAGTTGTCGCTGCAAAGCTCCGGAAAGCGGGAGCGGTGCTGCTTGGAAAAACGCATATGACCGAATGGGCAGATATGATGTCGAATGATATGCCTGATAATTATTGTTCGCGCTCGGGGCATGTGGAGCATCCGTTCGGTGATTATTATATCGGCGGTTCAAGTTCCGGCAGTGCGGCTGCAATCGCGCTGAATTTAGCTGTTGCTTCGATTGGAACAGAAACTTCCGGTTCCATCATCAACCCGGCGGATGAAAACAGCCTGGTCGGGATCAAACCGACGCTTGGGTTGACGAGCCGGAGCGGTATCATCCCATTGGCACCAACACAGGACGTCGCCGGTCCGCTGGCGAAAAGCGTGACGGACGCGGTAACGGTTTTTTCTGTAATTGTCGGATGGGACGCCGATGATGAAATCACTATTGGCGCACAGCCGTTTGAAACCTATGACTGGCATGCTCACCTGAAGGAGGAAGGGTTGCGCGGCGCACGTTTGGCGGTGCCCCGGCATCTATTTGAAGAGAGCATCACAGAAAATGAACTGGAATTATTCAATGAATCATTGGATATCATCCGCTCCATGGGTGCCGAAATCATTGATCCGGTCGATGTAGGGATATCGGAAGAAGAGGTCGGCAGCGAAGTGCAATTTTTCGAATTCAAACCGAATCTCAATGAATACCTCGGGAAGTCACATCCTTCCAATCCAATCCGCTCATTGGACGACCTTATCGCCTTCCATAAAAAATATCCGGAGAAAATGCTGCGTTACGGGCAGGACAAATTGGAGAAATCGAATGCCACATCCGGCCGTCTGAATGAACCCGAGTACGTAGAAGCACTGAAGAAAAAACGGTTGCTGACGGGTGAAAAGGGCATTAACTCGACATTGAAGGAACTGGAGGCGGATGCTTTTATCCTGCCTAAGGATTTCGGGGGCAATTTTGGCGCCGCTGCGGGTATGCCGCTGATTACGGTTCCGTACCGTTTTGAAGAAGAAAATGGCCCTTTCGGAATCACTTTCATGGGGCCAGCCTTCAGTGAAACCAAACTGATTGAATTGGCGTATGCTTTCGAACAGAAAACAAATGGCAGAGTCAAGCCGGATTATTGATTTGCCTTCAGAATTCCTGCCTGTTGGGGTTGTATAAATGAAAGAACAGCAAAAAAAGCCGCATTCAGGAATTGCGGTCCTGAATGCGGCTTTCGTCTGTTTACGCCAAGGATAAAAGAATGGCCTGGCTTTCTATATATCATAGCGGAATGCTTTTACTGTAATTCCGTCATTAAAGGGAACAAAATCCAGTTCGGGAACTCTCTTGAATCCCATTTTCTCATAAAGCGAAATTGCGTCTTTCATGAAGCTGCCGGTATGCAGACCGACGAATTTATATTGCTGCTGTCTTGCGCTGTCGATGCAGTGCCTGACCAAAGCTCTGCCGACACCTTTTGAACGGTAATCGGGGTTCACGGCCAGCATCCGGATTTCAGGGTATTTTATGGTTTCGGTGTCCCATTCATAGGCCTTCGATTCGGAAGGGAACAGCACTGCGCTGCCTGCAATGCGCCCATCAATTTCAGCGACAAAAATTTCTGTGCCGGTCTGCTGGTCTCCATTTGAAGTCAACGTACCCTGCAGCATGTCCCAGTGTTCCAGTGAAATATCGTTTTTATATTGTGCGTACGATGAAAGGCGCATGTTTTTTATGGTTTCAGTTTCATTGTTATCCGCTTTTCTGATCAACATTTTAATCATCTCCTGACAGGCAAATTGCTTAACCCTAATGATAGCATTTATGAATGACAAAAAGGAGTGTTGCCGCCTTTTGCAGAATAGAAATAAGTAATCAGCTATGATGCTGTAATTGGCTGGTACGTGTTGAACACAGGGAGAGGGGAAATGAAGATGAAGATACTGATTCTTGGCGGCACCCGGTTTCTGGGCCGCTTTCTGGCCGAGGCCGCACTGGCGAACGGCCATGAAGTGACGTTATTCAATAGAGGGAAATCCGATCCGGAGCTTTTCCCGGAAGCAGAAAAACTGATCGGCGACCGGGATGGAAATTTGGAATCACTGAAAGGGCGCAGCTGGGATGCTGTCATCGACACGAGCGGCTATTTGCCGTGGATTGTCCGCGAGTCCTTGGATTTGCTGGCGGATGCCGCCGGACATTATACGTTCATCTCCAGTGTCTCGGTATATGATGAACTGGAAGAACCGGGAGTGGATGAATACCATTCGGTCGGAAGACTTTCTGCGGACAGAATCGAAGAGTTGAAAACGATGGAAGCGATGGAGGCAATTCAGCAGCATTACGGAGAACTCAAGTATTTATGTGAGCAGGAAGTGGAACGAATTTTTGCGGGGCGCAGCCTGAACATCCGGCCGGGACTGATTGTCGGGCCGCATGATGTCACCGATCGCTTCAGTTACTGGGTCAATCGCATCGCAAAGGGTGGACAGGTGCTTGCTCCCGGACGTCGTGACAAAGAAGTTCAATTTATCGATGTCCGCGATCTTGCCGACTGGATCATCCGACTGGTCGGTTCCGGTGAAACTGGCACGTTTAATGCAACGGGCCCTGAAACGGAATTGACAATGGAAGAAGTTTTGAATACATGCAGGGAAACCGTTGGCAATAGAGCGGAGCTTGTCTGGATTGAAGAGAAATTCCTTCTTGGCCATGAAGTGCAGGGCTGGTCTGATATGCCGTTATGGATTCCAGACAGCATGAATATGAAAGGATTCCATACTGTCGATATCCGAAAAGCGCTCGCTGCCGGGCTGACGTTCCGTCCGCTCTCCGATACCATCCGCGATACGCTGGCGTGGGAAGAGACGCGTGACGTACCGGAGAAGAAAGCGGGACTCAATCCGGAAAAGGAAAAAGAGGTATTGATGGACTGGAACGAGAAAGGTTTGTGAAGGAGCTGGAGGATTCGAATATATGAAAGGCCATTTTCCGGAATCTCCGGAAAATGGCCTTTTCTGATTATTCCCATGCAATATCTGCCTCGGCGACAGCTTCTGAAAAGTAATCTGTTCCATTTATTTCATAAAATGGAGCGAAGTCCGCCGGGTTATCGTCTTTTAAAACGTCAAAGCGGGTATTGTCTATCATTGTAATTTGTCCGTCCGTCATGACTGAAAGGCTTTCCGTATAATGAAGGAAATGGATACTGTACGTCATTCCCTTTTGCCCAGGAAAATCTTTTGAACCTTTTAAATCAGTTTTTGAGGCAGTCGCAAGAAATTTCTCGATTTCTGCAGGATCTGTAATTTCCGCATAACCTTCCGGAGTGGTCGAACCGCCAACGTACCGGTTTAGCGTGATAGTATGGATGCCCTCTTCAGGCTTTACAGTCGCCGCTGACAGTTCGGCAAATGAAGTTTGTTTATTTTCAGTGTTTATGTAATAAAGTGTTCCGGCTAAAAGGATGATGAGCACCATTAACGTTTTTTTCATAAGCACAACCTCTTTTCGATTTGTCTTTTTTATTAGTATACTATAATTGGAAACGATTGGAAGAGTTGGTTTTGGTATAAGGCTGCAGGTCCAATATGGTAAAATAGTTTAAATAATTGATTTGTGTGATGGCCGGTCCGTGCCGTATGGAGTGACTGGAAAATGGAAATGTCTTTACTGATATGGCTTTCTTATCAATACACCATTGCACAATAAGGAGGGTCTCCTATGATACATGTAAAAGAAACAAGCGATAAAAAGGGCATTGCCGGAGAAGATGCGGAAGCGTTCATCCGGAATGATCAATTTAACTTCATCAAAGGCCAGACAAAAATCCTGGTTAATGGAAAAGCATCGAGCAGCGACGCAGAAGTGCTGAACGTGCTGCGCCACCTTGCACAGGAAAAAGTTTTTGGTCTGTTTCCGATGCTGACCGTTGAACAGAAAGCGATTTTGAAACCACTGGCGCTGGTGAAGGAAACAGCAGACGCTGAAGCTTTCCTTGAGCAATTATCGGTCTACCGCCTGCCGTTTCCAAAAGTGGCTGATCCGGGGCTGAAAAAGCTATTTCCGAAAGCGAAAAAGTTGAAGGGGCCGAAGCTTGAAACGATTGATTTCCATAAGCGTTCCTACCTTGCCTGGATTGAAAGCTCAACGCTGATGTATCTGATCGCTGAAAAAGACGGCCGGCTGGAAGGCATCCCCGGCAGTTTCAACCGCAGTGCGAAAAGCGGCATCTGTGCAATCTGCAATCGCCACAGCGAAGTTGGCCTGTTTACCGCGAAGACGAAAAACTCCGGCCAGGACAATTTCGTTAAACGCGGCAATTATATCTGCCAGGACAATGAAATCTGCAACAGCAATATCGATACATTGGAGCGGCTGCATGATTTTGTGGAGCGGCTTCAAAAATAAGAGGAGGCTTTTCGGGAAACCGGAGAGCCTTTTTTATATACGATAAAAGCCTTGAAAAGCAGGTTGGGAAAATTCGGGCCGACTTGCAGCAGGTAAAATAAAACAGCGAATAAAAAATAATGTTTTGCAGTTATTATTGTTATTTTATTGACATTTTTGTATGAGAAAAGAAATTTTTCTGAGTATAAGCAATCATGTAAGTCTTTTTTGTATTGGGAAATACGAAATGCAGTTGATTTGAAAAAATTGTCAGTTTACCATCAGAGTTAAGCAGCACGCAAAATTGTCACTTATCTGCTGAAAACTGCAACGGGTTGCATATACAAAAACTATTTTATTGGAGATGGAGCTATGAAGAGAAAGATGTGTTCAGCGCTTATCATCCTGTCGTTGGTCGCCCTTAGTGTTTTGGGCTACGAATACTTCGGAGAAGCGGAAACGAGCGGTTTGGTATGGGGGTTCTCGGAATCTTACGAAACCCTCGATGAACTTAAAGCGGAAGCGGATCTGGTGGTGCGTGCCCACGTCCCGCTGTATTACGATATCCGCGAAATTGGGGAAGCGGAAAAGGTCACCAGGCAAGCATTCTACGAAGTCGTGATTGAAGAGGTTTTTGCCGATCATACTGGACACAATGTAGATGTAGAATCCGAAATCATCGTTAATCAGGTCATCGGGATCAGAGATGCTGAAGCAACTGAATTTGCCTATGACAAAGGCATGAAGCCGATGAAAGCGGGCGATTACTTACTGTTTTTGAAGAAAGTGATTAATCCTGCAGATGGCAAAGTCTATTATGTTTCAAATTCGCATCAGCATCTCTATAAATGGAGAGGAAATGAGAAATTCAAGAATATTGCATCTGATGAATTGATGGAAATAAACTACTCGGAATTGATCGGTGGGAGATGAAAAACCTGTTGGAAAGCGTTAACTGCGCTTTTGAGAAGGTTTTTTATTTGTTTTGCAGGGAATCAGACGACAGACGGGGAATCTTTAAAAAGGATTTCCGGGTTATCCATTGTCCAGGCGTTTATTGCACTGATGGAATTACTCAAGGAAAAGATAAGTACATGGTACATAAAGGAGAGAGGCAAGTGGACGAAAGGTATGGCATTGATCAGGGTGAACGGGAAAAAGTGATGAAAACTTATTTCAAGGACGGGCTCGAAGGTCCGAGTGAAACGATTCCCAGCAAAGAGAAGAAAAAACTTATCATTTTACAGCACATCGTGACGAAGTTTGAAGCAGGGCGTTCGTATAGTGAAAAAGAAGTGAATGCAATATTAAAGAATGTGAACGCGGATTTCGTTTCGCTGAGGAGGCATCTGATTGAATACGGGTTCATGGACCGCAATAATGAAGGTTCGTCGTATTGGGTGATATAGGAATCGGAATTCAAACTTAAGGAGTAAAAACTATGAACATAGCCTTAGAGAAATGCACTCTTGAAAAGGTTCAGGAGCTTCAACAAATCAGCATACTGACTTTCACAGAAACATTTGAAGAACAGAACAGCCCTGAACACATGCAGGCGTATATTGACAAGGCGTTCAATATTCCGCAGCTCGAGAAAGAGCTGGCCAATCCGTCCTCCCGCTTCTTCTTCGTAATCGTGGACAGGCAGATCGCCGGCTATCTGAAGGTCAATACGGAAGATGCTCAGACAGAAGACATGGGAGCGGAAGCACTGGAAGTGGAGCGCATTTACATCAGCAATAAATTCCAGAAGCTCGGGCTTGGCCGGCATCTGATGCAGCGGGCGCTGGAAGCGGCAGATGAGCTGGGGAAAAAGAAAATCTGGCTCGGCGTCTGGGAGCATAACGACAATGCCATTGCGTTCTACGGCAAAAAAGGTTTCGTCAAAACAGGCGAACACTCCTTTTTCATGGGAGACGATGAACAAATCGATTGGATTATGGTGAAGGAGCTGGAGTATGGGGCATTTTTTTATTTTTTCTTGAGTATGCGCTGAAAAGAGGATATATGCGCGGAAGAGGCATGAATATGCGCTGAAAAACCAAAGTATGCTCAACTAAATAATTGCATGATAAAAATGATGATATTCTGTCCGTCCAAAACTATATTTCAACGTCGCTTCCTAACCAAAATATCCAATCAGTTAGCCTTACCCGAAATCCAAAAACAGCGGATGTTTTTCACCACGCGAAAAACCCCAGTCACTAAAAAAGAAGGCTTCGCGGATGCGAAGCCTTCTTCTCATCAATCAATTAGTTTTACTGTAATACTGCCATTGTCAGATCGGAGGTCGATCGAATGATGGCCGCTTCCGAAGACAGTTTTAGTATCTTTCGAACCGAAAACAGAAATCGAACCCCAATCCACTTCTGCACGAATTGTGGCATTCTCAGGCTGCTTTTTAGTTTCTAGCAGAATGGAGCCATTATCCGTTTCAAGTTGTATGGTGCGATCGAGGTGGAAGGCCGCATGCTGGACCCGTCCGTTATCCGTTTGCGCAATAACGTCTCCATCGACATCTTTCAGCAAAATGTCGCCGTTAGCCGAAACAACATTTACTTTGGCAGACTGAACGTCTTGCAGTTTGAGCTGTCCATTTTCTGTTTCGGCTTCGATTTGTTTTGCCTGGATCGAAGTGAGTGAGATATCGCCATTGGTAGAGTTCACTGTAAGACTGCCTGCGCCAATATGTGTGAAATCGGTGCTGCCATTTTCAGCTTCCAATTCAAACACAGTGGCGGAAAGGCGTTCACCAGTGATGCTGCCGTTCTCTGAGTTGATCTCTATTTTTTCATAAAGCTTGTCCGGCAGCTGCACATTGAGTGTTGGTGTATTCATGCTTCGGGTGATACTGAAGATACCCCATAACTTAATTTCCTCTTTCAGCGAAATGACAAGTGCCCGGTTCACAATATCAACAGTCAGCTGCTGCTTATAATTTTTATCCGCTATATCGACATGCATTTTCCCATCTGCCGAAGGGGAGATCACAAGATTTCCGTTTTCGATCTCGATATCCACTCCATCGAATTTGTCTTTTGATATATCAATGTTCAGCGTTGAAAATTCCGGTTGACTGAAATCAAAACTGTCGACTAATTCCTTTGCAATAGCTTGCGGTTCGCCAAGTTCCGAAGCAATTATACGGTCCGATTTGCCGTCAGCCCGTCCGTTGGCGAAATACTCACGGAAATCCTGCATGATGTCTTTTCGTTCTTCAACGGGAAGCCGGTCCAGCGCATGTTCAAGTTCTTGGATAAATTGGTTTTCAGTCATTTTGCACACCCTCTTCAATTAGTTTATTGACCCCGTCCGTAAAACTTTTCCATTCATTCAGCTGTTCGTGGAGATACGTTCTGCCGGCATCCGTCAGCGAATAGTATTTGCGCGGCGGCCCTTCAGTCGACTCCTGCAGGTAGGTGGAGAAATAGCCCTCTTTCGTCAGCCGGCGGAGCAGCGGATAAACCGCGCCTTCCGAAATGGCGATGCGGTCCGAGATTTTCTGGACCAATTCATACCCGTAGCGATCCTGTTTATCCAGTAAAACCAGCACACATAAATTCAGGGCGCCTTTTTTAAATTGAATATTCACCGGAACTGCCTCCTTTCCTCGCTAGTATTTTATGAACAGTAGTGGTTAATGAATAATATATCATTCAGTACTGTTCATTGCAAGGTATTGCGGAAATTATTTCGGAAATTTTTAGATAATAAAAAACCTGTCCGGAAACGGGATTCCGAACAGGCAGTTCTGATTTTATTGGCGGGGCAAAACGATCTTCCTGTACAGATGGACAGCGAAGAAATAATAGCCGCCGTAAATCGCCAGGAAAATCAGGATGGAAACCCATAGACGGTAATAGGGGTCATCCATGATGAATGTGAACATCCGCATACCGACAAAGACATGCAGCAGACCCAAAATGCCGGGAAACAGGAAAACGACCAGAATTTCACGATAGATGGAATTTTCAAGAAGTCTGCGGCGCACACCCAGTTTCCGCAGGCTGTCGTAACGACGAATGTCATTGCTTGCGCCGGACAGAATCTTGAACATCAGGATGCTTGCCATCATCGTCAGAAATGCAAGGCCGAGGAAAAAGCCCATGAAAAATGTTCCGCTTGCTATGGCGTATTGTGCTTTGAACTGGGAGTACTTGGTCGCGACAGAATCGGTCTTTGGATCAAACCCGGTAAAGAGATCTGTGTAAACGTCCAACTGCAGCTCATCCAGCTTCTGCCACTCCCCGATATAGGCAGAAAAATCATCTGTTCTTGCCAGCAGAATAGAAATTTCCTCTCCTTCCGCAAGTTCATATTCTTCAAGCGGAACGATGCGGGTAGATTTCGTGCCTTCAAGAGCAGGGTTGATCGCATACAATGCAGTAAACCATTGGTCAGAGATAATTTGAGAGCCGTCAACAATGTCCAGCTTTTCCGGCAGCGGATCGGGACGGACTACTTCATACGTGACAAAGTCTCTGATCAGCGGAGGTGAAGCATTCAGTTCTTCCTGAACAAGATACATAAACTCATCATCCAATTTCATGCGGAAAGTGAGTTGTTCGTCAACTGGAATTGAATTTAAAACAGCCGTTTCGGCAGCGCCCGGGTTGTAAAGTGTGGCATCATACTGCCAATATTCATCAATCGATGTGAAAGCATTATTTTTGAAGGCGAATCCTCCTGCAATGGCGCCGGCAGACAATGCAATCAGCATCGCAATGGTGGCGAGCACCCACTTCAGGGACGATAGCCGGAAGTTAAGCTGTCCGGATGTGAAAGAATGGAGCCCTTTGAAATTGGCTCTTTTATTGCGTTTCCAATTTCGCACAATGTTTGGCAGCAGCGCCGTGAACAGCAGGTAAGTGCCGAGCGTCGTTGCTGCCGGAGCGGTGAAAAGACCGATAAACCGGAGCTGCTCCATAAAATAGAGTGCTGAATAACCGATTCCAAGAAAAAAGATGCCAAGCAGAATCTGCAATGCCGAGCCTTTTGGCTCCGCTGGTATCCCATCATTGTGCATATCGGAATGCAATAATTCGATGATGGAGGATTTGGCAAGCCGTGTGTTATGAACGGTCGACGTAATGAAAGAAGCGGTCAGGAAATAGGCCATGGTCCAGAAAACCGCCGGTAAATAGACGATCTTGAATTGCGTGAATTCGACATTCAGGCTGTTCATCAACAGCCAGGAAACTAGACGGGCTAAAATGATTCCGAGCATCAGACCGATGGCGAGTGAAATCGCCGTAATGGCCATAGTTTCAATCTGGAAGACGCGTCTGATCTGAAACTTTTTTGCGCCGATCAGTTCGTACAGTCCATACTCCTTTTTCCGCAAGGACAGCAGAAATGAGTTGGTATAGAACAAATAGAAAAATGTAATGATGGAAAGCATCACTGTGCCTACCAGGAAGACCGCCTGGATATTATTGATGACGGAATTTTGCAGAATGAATTCCTTGTTCAGGGACATGGTGAGGAACATATAAAATACAGCGATGGAAATGATCAGGCCGGTAAAAAGAATGAGATAATCCCGCTGTTTCTTTTTCAGACCGTTAAATGCCAGCTTCAGGATCATATGCGGACACCTGCCACAGGGCGGCGGTCCAAGTCGCCGAGAACAGCCAGAATTTCCTGATGGAATTCTTCGCGCGTGCCGGCCGGAAAGAGCTCGCGGTCCAGTTTACCGTCTTTTATAAACAGGAGGCGGCTGCAATAGCTGGCGCTGCGCGGATCGTGGGTCACCATCAATATGGAAACCTTCCGTTCTGCATTCAAATCGGCTAAGGTATCGAGCAAAGTAGCGGCGTTTTGTGAGTCGAGTGCGCCGGTCGGTTCGTCTGCCAGCAGGAGCGTCGGTTCGTGAATGAGAGAACGCGCGATGGCTGTCCGCTGTTTTTGACCGCCTGACAGTTCAGCCGGGTATTTTTCCAACAGATCACCGATGCCAAGAATGGCGGAAACCTGGTGTACGCCCGCCTGGATCTTCTCTAATTTTGTATTTCGGAGAGACAAGGGCAAAGCGATATTTTCAAAGACAGTCATATTTTCCAGTAGATTAAAATCCTGAAAGATGAATCCGAGGTTTTGTGAACGGAAGTCCGATAACTGATCTTCGTTCATGGCCGAAACAGAAATTCCATCAATCGTGATTTCACCGCTCGTCATCGGATCCAGTGTCGCCACCATATTCAATAAGGTGGTTTTCCCGGAACCGGAAGGGCCCATGATGCCGATAAATTCACCTTCATTCATGGAAAAAGATAAATCGCGGATTGCCGTGTAGGCGGCAGTGCCTTTTTTGCCGTATGTCTTTGAGATGTTTGAAGCTTCTAAAATGGTTTTCATATTATTTCCTCCAGTCGCGTTATCATGAGTATTAACTGTAGTGTACTGGAGAAATCTGAAGAATTATGATGCATAAAAATGAAGAATTCTTAAGTTATCCAAAGCAAAAGAAACTGCACACAAAAGTACGCAGCTTCTCAAAAGATATCAGCAGAACAGAAATTTTCGTCAGAAAAGAGAGGGCCGTAAGTTCATGAATCCAGTTGCTGAGGCTTGTTATTGCCGTATGGCACAGGATACAGCTGGTTTACTCCGCTTTCTTCATCATGCGCCCGCGTCAATGACATTCCTAAAACTTCCGTGAGCATCAAATCGACTGTATAGACGGGATTTTTCCCTTTTACGAAATGCCCCCCAAAAACCGAGCCGTTCTGATCGGCGATGGTGCCATGCAAATGGATGTCGAATTCTTGCGCTCTTTTGCAGACAAGTCCGGTGCCGTTCAAAAATTCGATAGGCCCTGCAACTTCCTGCAGTTCTCCGTAACTGGCGCCAAGATTAGCAGAAGAATCAGGTACCAGGTAATAGTACCCCGATTGCTGGAGACTGCCGAAACAGGTGGAAATTTGTGCATAGGAAATGCCGTTTTCCCGGCATAATTCTTCTATTCCCGTCAGCAGGTCTGTGCCAGGTAGCAGCCTGGCAGCAATGGAACGGCCCAATGAACCGGCAGCATATTGGATACGGGTCTGTTTCTTCATTTTCATAACCCCATTTCTTTTCTAACTATCATATAGCAATCATCCAAATTTTCAAGAGAATAAAAAAATATTGAAAAAACGTTTGACTTTCACAAATTGGTGCGATAAATTATTCAATAAGGTTTCGGCAATTGAATAAGCAATTAAATCTCTTATCGAGAGTAGCGGAGGGACTGGCCCTATGAAGCTCGGCAACCACACATGTTAAATACATGTAAAGGTGCTAAATCCAGCAGAACAGATATGTTCTGGAAGATAAGAGAGGATGAATTTATGATGAATTTGTGCCTCTCTTTCTTTATGGAAAGAGAGGCTTTTTCTTGTTCTAAACCTAATAACATTATTGGAGGAAAATAAAATGAAAAAAATGGTTGTATTTGGAGCATTCGCACTGGCAGCAGGATTATTGGCAGGGTGCGGCAGCAACGCAGAATCAGGTGAATTGAGCGAAGACAAATTGGTTATCGGTGTAACATCCGGGCCTCATGAGCAGATCATGGAAGTGGTAGCCGAAGTGGCAGCTGAAGACGGCTTGGAAATCGAACTGAAAGTGTTCACGGATTATGTCCTGCCGAATACCGCGCTGGCTGAAGGCGACCTCGATGTCAACAGCTATCAGCACAAACCGTTCCTGGATGCATTCAATGAAGACCATGGTACGGATCTTGTCGCCGGAGCCACTACGATCCTGAATCCGATGGGGGTTTATTCGAATGAATATGCTTCGATCGAAGAATTGCCGAAAGGTTCAACGTTCGGCTTGCCGAATGATCCGACAAATGGTGCACGGGCATTGTTCATCCTGGAAGCAGCGGGAGTCATCACGCTGAAGGAAGGGACGGAAGAGACGGCTTCCATTTTTGATGTTGAGGAAAATCCACTGGAACTTGAGTTCATTGAACTGGAAGCGGCACAGATTCCGAAACAATTAAGCGAGTTGGATGCTGCCGCCATCAATACCAACTGGGCGATCGAGGCAGGATTGAATACCTTGGAAGATTCGATTTTGCTGGAATCCAGTGAATCGCCGTACGTCAATTACATCGTTGTCAGAGAAGAGAATAAAGATGATGCTGTGCTTGAAAAGCTGAATGCGGCATATCAGTCGGATAAAGTGAAGGCGTTTATCGAAGAAGAATTTGACGGATCGGTTTTGGCAATCTGGTAAAAAATCTTGGAAGCCGTGTGGTCAAAAAGGCCACTGGCTTTTCCTTTTTAGAGGGAGGTGCAGGCAACGTGATTCAACTTAAGAATATTTCAAAAGAGTATAAGTCGAAAAAAGGGGTCATACGAGCGGTGAATGATGTGTCCCTGCATGTGAAAAAAGGCGAGATCCACGGCGTCATTGGCTATAGCGGTGCAGGAAAAAGTACATTGATCCGGTGCGTCAATTTACTGGAAGCCCCAACCGAAGGAAAAGTGCAGGTGAACGGCCGCGAATTTACTAAACTTACAAAAAACGAATTGCTGGATGAACGCAAAAAAATCGGCATGATCTTTCAGGGCTTCAATTTGCTGCGTACGGCTACGGTTGCAGAAAATATCGCCATTCCCTTAAGGTTAATCGGCATCGAAGGCCGGGAAGTTCCGGAACGTGTGGAAAAATATTTGGACATTGTCGGATTGACGGATAAGAAAAACGCTTATCCCGGCCAATTATCCGGAGGGCAGAAGCAGCGCGTCGCCATTGCGCGGGCACTTGCACAGGAACCGGAAGTGCTGCTGAGCGATGAAGCAACCAGTGCGCTCGATCCAGAAACCACCGAGTCGATTTTGGATCTGCTGTTGAAAATCAATGCGGAATTTGGGATTACGATTTTATTGATCACGCATGAAATGCACGTCATCCAAAAGATTTGCGATCATGTCTACGTCATGGAAGCTGGGGACATCGTTGAAGACGGGCCGGTAATCGACTTGTTTTCAAAGCCGCGCCATAAAACGACGCGCAGTTTCCTGAATACCATTTCGCAGCGCAAACTTTCCAATGATTTTGTCAGCAACCTGAAACAGACAGGATCCGTTCTTCGTTTGACGTTCCGTGGAGATTCAACGGGTGAACCGCTGCTTGCCGTTGTAGCTAAAGAATTCAATGTGAAGCCGAATATCCTGACGGCCAATATTATGGAACTTAAAAACGGCGTCATCGGAAATCTGGATGTCCACCTTGCTGGTGAACAAGAGGAAGTCGGACGTGCGCTGGCATTTCTGAATGCTAACGGCGTCGCGATCGAGGAATGGGAGGTGCAATATGGAAAGGCTTGATACGTTCATAAACCAATGGCTGCCGGTCATCGGGACAGCCGTGCTGGAAACCGCACAGATGGTCCTCATTTCGCTGGTCATTTCCGCGATTCTTGGAATTCCACTCGGCATCCTGCTCGTTCTGACGCGAAAAGGGCAGGCATGGGAAAATAAATGGATTTACCAGATCCTGAATTTATTGGTCAATATCATTCGTTCTATCCCTTTCATCATCCTGCTGTTTTTCATCCTGCCATTCACTAAAATTATTGTGGGCACGACAATCGGCGTGCAAGGTGTAATTGTGCCCCTCGTCATCTATACGGCTCCTTACATCGCACGCCTGATGGAATCTTCGTTATTGGAAGTGGACAGCGGTGTGCGCGAAGCCTATGAAGCAATGGGCATCAAAACGCATCATATTATCTGGAACGTATTACTGCGCGAGTCGCGGCCATCGATTGTACTTGGCCTGACGATTGCGACGGTTGGTCTGATTGGCGCTACGGCTATGGCCGGGCTTGTCGGTGCAGGCGGACTCGGTGACCTGGCGTACCGCTATGGGCATCTGCGTTACGAGGTCGACGTCATGTATGCAACTGTATTCATCCTGATTGTTCTTGTTCAAGGCATCCAGAGCTTCGGAAATTATTTCTCGGCACGCTTGAAAAAAGATTAAAAGGAGAGAGCAATCATTATGCAAAAGGAATTATACCTGGAGAAAGACGGAGCGATTGCAACGATTGTCATCAACCGGGCAGATCAGCGCAATGCATTTTCACTCGATATGTTCAAATTACTGCCGTCCCTGCTGACAGAAGCGGCTGATGATCCGGCGGTCCGCGTGCTGATTGTGAAAGGCGTAGACGACCGGGCATTTTCAACCGGAGCGGATATCAAAGAGTTCATGGACAACCGGTTGTCCCAGTCAAAAGCGAAAAACTACAACGATCATGCGTTGGCGGCCATCGAGCAGCTTTACCGTTTTCCGAAACCGACGATTGCCCTGATCAGGAAACTGGCGATCGGTGGCGGTCTCGAGCTGGCAATGTCCTGCGATTTCCGCATTGCGTCAAGCGACAGCAAATTCGGCATCACAGCCGCACGGCTCGGCATCATCTATAACCTGCGCAGCACGAAACGGCTGATGAACGTCATTGGCCCTGTGAAAACGAAAGAATTATTGTATACCGGCAAATTGATCAAAGCGGAAGAAGCAGTGGAACTGGGCATTATCCAACAGCTTCATGAAGGCGATGCGGCCAATGCTGCGGCACTCGATTTTGCACATGAATTGTCAACTGTTTCTTCGACGGCGATGCACGGCAATAAAAAAGTGATCCAGGCAATTATTGACGGTACACAGTCGGAAGATGCAGAAATGGCCGAACTGATACTGGATTCGTTCGAATCCGATGATTATAAAGAAGGCATCCAGGCTTTTCTGGAAAAACGGGAGCCGAATTTCACAAGATAGAGGAGGAAATCGGATGAGCAGCATAGTAAAGGGAGACGCGTTGCTGAAAAGCATTGTTGCGCAGAAAGACAACCCGCTGACGCACGAGGAATGGGAGGCAAGTGCCAAACAGAAAATGGAGCCCCATAAATTCGGCCATATTCGTTCCGGTGCCGGAGCAGAAGAAACGCTGCGGCGAAATCGTTCCGCTTTTTCCAAATGGGCGATTCTGCCGCGTGTGCTGAAAGATGTATCAGCCATCGACACCTCACTTACATTATTTGGTCATACTTATAAACATCCATTTTTGCTCGCGCCAATCGGCATGCAGAAGCTGGCCCACGAAGAAGGCGACCTGGCTTCTGTACGGGCTGCTGCAAAATGGGATGTTCCGTTCATCGCGAGCACGGTCTCCAGCTATTCCCTCGAAGACATCGCAGAAGCGGCAGGGGACAATCCGCGCTGGTTCCAGCTTTACTGGTCCAACGATGAAGCAGTCTCTTTCAGCATGCTGAAGCGCGCAGAAAAAGCGGGCTACGAAGCAATCGTCGTAACGGTGGATACAGTCATGCTCGGCTGGCGGGAAGAGGATCTGCGCAATGGATTTTCCCCATTGCGTGCAGGCGTCGGGAAAGCAAATTACGTCAATGACCCGGCGTTCATGGCATCTTTGCCGGACGCGACTGACGACAGCATCATCCAGGGAATTTTAAAAAATGTCTATCACCCTTCATTTGACTGGAAGAAAATTGATAAGATCAAACGGGCGACCACTTTGCCGGTGCTGCTGAAAGGAATCTTGCATCCAGACGATGCCATGCTTGCAGTGGAAGCGGGCATTGACGGCATCATCGTGTCGAACCACGGCGGCCGCCAACTGGACGGCGTGGCAGCTTCACTCGACGCATTGCCGCTCATAGCGAAAGCGGTGGGGGGCCGCATACCGGTCCTGCTCGACAGCGGTATCCGAAGAGGAACCGATCTTGTCAAAGCACTGGCGCTCGGCGCGGATGGAGTTCTGTTGGGGCGACCGTATATTTATGGGCTCGCTGCAGGCGGACAGGCAGGCGTTGAACAGGTGCTGGGCAATTTTATAGAAGAAACCCGCGTTTCACTCGCCTTAACCGGCATTTCAAAAATCACAGAATTATCTTCCGTGGAATTGATCAGGGAATAGGGGGAGATCAGCATGAAACAGGCGTTGCATGGCATGCGGGTCGTGGATTTGTCGCAAGTGCTCGCAGGCCCATACTGCACAATGGTGCTGGGTGATATGGGTGCCGACGTCATTAAGATTGAAAAAACGGGCGGCGGGGACGATACCCGAAAAATGGGCCCTTATATTAATGGAGAAAGCTATATGTATATGATGGTCAATCGCAATAAGCGGGGCATGTGCCTGGATTTGAAATCTCCGGAAGGATTGGCGGTTTTCAAGGAATTGATCCGGTCGGCTGACGCGGTGATAGAGAACTACCGTCCGGGAGTGGCGGCAAAGCTGGGAATTGATTTTGATACCCTGCATGCCCTCAATCCTTCGCTGATTTATTGTTCGATTTCTGGCTACGGGCAAACCGGTCCTTACAGCCAGAAAGGCGGTTACGACATAATGGCGCAGGGACTAGGCGGCTTTATCGATATGACCGGGGAAAAAGAAGGGAAGCCTGTAAAAGTGGGAATCGCCATCAACGACATTGCTGCAGCCCAAACGGCGATTCAATCGATTCTGGCCGCTTATATCCACCGATTGAAGACAGGCGAAGGGCAATACATCGATGTGTCATTGGTCGACGCCGGGCTGGCGTGGACCGTCTGGGAAGCAGCCGCTTATTTCGGCAAAGGCGAAGTGGCATCCCGAAATGGCACGGCTCACCGGGTTTCGGCTCCTTATCAAGGGTTTGAAACAAAAGATGGTTCCATTTTAGTGGGTGCCGGCAATCAGAAATTATGGGAGAAATTCTGTCTGAAAGTCGCAGGCAAACCCGAGTGGCTGCAAGATCCGCGCTACGAAACGAACAGTAAGCGGGCTGAACATGCTGCAGAACTGGAAAAGGACATCGAAGCGGTATTTGCGGAAAAGCCGTCGGAACATTGGCTTGGGTTGCTTGAGGCAAGCGGCATTCCGTCCGGTCCCATCTATTCTTATGACCAGACGTTGGCGGATCCGCACATCAATTTCCGCCAGATGGTTCAACATTTCGATCATCCCAAAGCCGGTACTGTAAAGACGCTTGGTTTTCCCGCAAAGCTGTCTGAGACGCCCGGTGCGATCAACAGGCCGGCACCGACACTGGGCCAGCACAATGAAGAGATTCTAAAGGAAATCGGTTTTTCATTCGTGGAAATTGAAGACCTGGAAAATAAAAAAATCATTTTATAAAATCTTGAGATAAAAGGGGTTGCCCGCAAAAGTCATGAAGGATGACTTTTGCGGGCAACCCTTTTATGTTCTATTCTTTTTCCGTCAGGAATGTGATCACCACGAACAGCAGTACCGCCAGGAGCAATAATGTCCGGCAGAATAGGTACATATATTGAATATCAATTTTCAGTGGCAAAGATTTGAATGTTAAAGATGCACGAGGCATCAGTAAAATAAAAGTTTTAAAAATGCAATCTTCCGTTTCACTGACCGCTATTCGGGAATAAAGGGACTAACATGAAAGAGGAGGGATTCGAATGGCAAGAGACAAGAACAAAGATGAGCTGCAGACGAATCAGCGCGATCTGGAATTGAGAGAACAAGCACAGAACTACAAAGAAGAGATTAATCTTCCCGAACAGCGATTGCGCGGCATGGACAATGACAATAATGATGACAAGTACAATAAGGAAAAATAAACATGATTCCCGCATCCTGGAATTTCCAGGATGCGGGTTTTGTTATGTATCCAATTTTTCAGGGATGTCCATCTGCTCAGCATCCTGGCGCTGTTAACCATCTTCTTATTCGTCTTCGGCATGTACCGTTTGAATACCCGCACAGCGGCATAAGTCCAGAGGTTTTTACAACAAACGTGTAACTTTTACCGCTGTTCAACGAACTAATGGAAAAAGGGGCTCATTTTAATGAAAAGCAGATGGATTCTTTTATTTGCCTTATCCTTACTTCTGGTTCCTGGCCAAAGCTTCGCTCTTTCCTGTGCAGAACCTTTGCCAGTTGACATCGCTGCCGATAATTACGATGGGATCTTAATTGGTTCAGTGCGAGGGATCGAAAGCACCAATGGAGCAAAAAAGCTGACGATTGATGTAGAGAAAAGCTTCAAAGGAGTAAATAGGCATAAAATTACTGTCCATGAAGACATTACATGGGGAGAAAGCCAAGAAGGTGCAACTTATCTGTTTTTCCTCAAAAAAGATAAAGATAAATGGGTTCATCCCCTTTGTTCACCGAGCACGTACAATACAGATTTAGCAGAAGAACATTTTGGTGATCAGGAGGAAATACCGTTGCAGGCAGTTGAATTGTACGCCTATGATTCAGATAATACCCTTGCCACTGTAATGATTGCAACGCTTTTACTAGGGATATTAGCTGCAATTATTTGGATCTTGTCGGCCAGAAAAAGAAAAAATGCATAGCCTGTAAATTTTCATAAAACTAAAACTGCTCAGACGAGATGTCTGAGCGGTTTTAGTTTGTCTACAGTTTTATTGCCATGCGTTTTGTCAGCAGTCGTATGGATATAAGCAGGGCAGTGTTCAGGATCAGTGAGCCGATTACTGCGATAACAGGGCTGGCATCAGCCGGGCTATGAGGTATTAACGGGATTATAGAGCTAAGATCAGCATCTCCCCAAAAATATCCATTTATGCTGATTGCAAGGATTGCAAGTGCGACAAACACAAAACCGATGAGCCAGCCATAACGGTAATAGCCGACACCGATGAACCACCCAACCAGGTAATAGGTCAGCATGTTCAGGTAATAATAGCAGGCGGCTGCAAACCAGCCTGCAGCCGGCTCGAACATATTCGTGACATCTGTCTCAAGCGGCAACGACATAGAACCGGCAATCAGTTGCTCGATTGCATTTAGCACAAGAGAAATCAGAGTGACAGCAAAGGTCAATGCCAAAGCGGCAATCGCTATACCCAGATAGCTGTCTTTTCGTGTTACCCCTTGCTGAACAAAGAGTCCCATGAAGACATATACGCTAATGATTCCGCAGACCAGCAAGAAAATAGAGACTGAATGGGTGGAGAATACAAAAAATCCAAGCAGCTGTTCATCCGTAATATTTACGATGATCAATCCGATGATGTGTGCGGCAGTAAGAAAACCGAAAAACCATAGACTCCATTTGAATTGCTCATGAAATGTGCCGCGGGCGATTTTGGGATAAACTTGATCTTGTTTCATTTAATGCTCCTCCTCTGTTAAGTGGATAAATAAATCCTGCAGTGAGACTGGACCGATTTCGATTCCACTTTGCAAGGCGTCTGATAGGCGGTCTTCTTCCAGTGCCCCGTAAACCATGACTTTTTTTGTTCCGCCTAGTTTTTGTTCATTCAATATTTTCAAATCTGCTGCAAATGCATCAACCTGATCCGCAGCTCCTGTAATCGAAGCTCCTCTGCTGATAACTGTTTCATAATCTTCGTTAAGAAGCAGTTTACCCTGATCGATTATGACGACATTGTCGAAAAGATAATCCATTTCAGACACGAGATGAGTGGAAAGGATGAAAGTGCGTGGATGTTTTGCCTGATCTGCCAAAATTTCCTGATAGAAAATCTCTCGTGCAGGTGCATCCATTCCGAGATAAGCTTCATCAAATATTGTTATTTCTGCACGGGAAGCGAGTCCTATCACAACGTTCATTGCTGATTTCATACCTTTTGAAAGTTTGTAAACGGGTTTATCGATTGGCAATTTGAATCGTTTGATTAAATAATCGGCATATTCCTTGTTAAAATTTGCACGGAAACTCTCTGTAATTTCTAGCACAGAGGGAATCGTATCATACTCATTGTCGTAATTTTTATCGTAAACGAACATCACTTTTTGCATAATTTCAGAATTTTCAAAAACCTCTTTGCCGTCAATGTTGATGTTGCCTGCAGAAGGTTCGCGAAAAGCCGCGATCAGTGACAGCAGCGAAGTCTTCCCGGCTCCGTTTCGGCCGATCAGTCCGTGGATCTTGCCTGCTTCAAAGGTCAGGGTAAGATTCTTCAATGCTTCGAACTTCTTAAAGGTTAAAGAAACATCTTGCAATTTGATTTCGCTGGACATTATCCATCAATTCCTTTCGCATTTTTTATCAAGTGAATTATTTCTTCTTCCGTAATCCCCAATTTTTCCGCTTCCATGACAAGTCCTTTTACAAAATTATCCACAAATGCTTCCTTCCGCTGATTCACCAGCGTCTTTTTGGCTCCCTCTGCGACAAACATCCCGATCCCTCTTTTCTTGAATAAGATTCCTTCTTCAACAAGCTGATTGATTCCTTTGGACACGGTGGCGTGATTGATCTTGTAGAAATCGACGAGCTGGTTGGTAGACGGCGCCTGTTCGCCTTCTTTCAGCTGATCATTGACAATCTGGTCTTCGATGGACTCCCGTACCTGGATGAAAATCGGTTTATTCGAATCAAATGCGCTGCTCAATAAAAGCACCTCCTGCTTACATAGTATAACGGTTATATACTTATGTGTATAACCATATACCCTTGTTCGATAGTTGTCAATCCTTTGCTATCAAATTTTCTGATTTTTTATGGAACCTAAAAAAGGCCCTCATCAATAATATGATGAAGGCCTTTCCAGTTAATGCAGTTATTCTTCCCGTACATCCAATTCAAGCGGCCGAATAAAACCCCATGGCGCAACGGCGATGGTCGCCTGGAGCTGGACCGCTTTTTCCAGTTCAGGTCCGCGGCCCTGCTCCACGTAAAATTGTTCTAGCTGGGGTGCGCTCAGACGGTCGCCATAGGAGTAGCCGCTGATGGCACCAAAGAAAGGTTCCCGGCTGATCCGGTCAATAACGGCAAAGCCGTCACTGCCTTCTTTCAGGCTGAAATAGATATCACCCTGATAGGCGGTACTTGCCTCATTAAGATCAGGATACTGCAGCATGACGTATTCGCCGTAGAAGGGATCGAACGGATCAAAAGGTTCTGCGCGCAATTTGTATTGTTCACCAAACCACGAAGCCGAATAGAACGCAGCGACCAACAGGACGATAAACAGTGTCATAGCAATTGGCAGGATCCATTGTTTCATTTTCATGCTTCTGCACCTTCTTTCCTGCGGTTCAGCCACCAGGCGGCTCCCGATAAAGCAAACAGCAGAAGGGCGCCGATCAGGAAGAACAGCGACATATCAAGCCGTTCCCATGCATAAATCACGTAAATCACGAACTGCACCAGGATGAAATAAACGAAGCCAGGAGCAAGCGGCCCGTTTTGGCGCTGGGCGATAATGAGATAGGCGAGTGCGCTCACTTCAGCGACGGCCGCCAATCCAAGAGCCGTATTGTCAAACAGCAGCAGCCCGACAGCCCCGAGAATCGAAATCCAGATGATGCTGCGGAATTTCGTATACGAGATGAACAAAACAGCGAACCCGGCAGCAGCAAGTGCGATGGATTCCGGCCAGTTCAGATCGACCAGCGACAATTCCGTTTCTCCTCTGAGCGCCAGGTAAACGACCAGCATAATGGCACCAAAAATCAGGTAGAGAGGCGACAGTAATTTCTGTGTGCGATCTGGTACCAGAAACAGCACCAGCACAAGAGCGAACAAGGTCCAAATCGGCCAAAACGGGCTGTTGTACGTGACCAGGTCCCACATCAGCAGCCCGGAAAAAAACAGCAGCATCCAACTGAAAACTTTCGATGCGCTGTCTTTGCTGAAATAGAACCAGGCAAGTGAGATGGCGACAAACATACCCCATTCAATCCAGCCGGTATTCGGCAGAAACGATGTGAGCGTATTGATGCCGAAAATGAAGGCGATGATGGCATAGACCAGGTGGTGCCATTGGAAATAATGGGCGAGGGCAGCGATGAAAACGGCCCACGGTAAAACGGAATTCGACAGGGTGAAATGGAAAGTCTGGGCTGTGATCAGAATGCTGGCACCGAACATAGCAAGGCCGAGAAGCCTGAACAGCAGCGGCTGGCCGAGCCCTTTCTTTTCGGAAAAATGGGCTAGGATGTAGAATATCCACATTAATCCGACAGCCAGCGCCACTTTCAGCAGCTCTGGTATCGCCTGCCAATTGGCAGCGATAAAACTGAATACCGCCAAAGCGAAGAAAATTAATCCGATCAGCAATAACAAAGGAACTTTTTTCTTTTGGGGCTGTTTCTTTTCAAACGCCAGGATGCGATCCATTGCCGTTTGATCAAGCAGCCCTTCATTGCGCCACTGAACCAGCTTTTGTTCCAAATCCATAATGGCACCCCCTTTTTCTTACTTACATTATAATCCCGATAAATGCGAATAGATAGAATGTGACGGGACGAATGGCATGAAAAATTCAACGATCTGAAGGAGCAGGCATTAAATTTCGAAAACAGGGGAGAAAGCTGGTTAATGCAATAAATTCAAAAAACCGGCTCGCCCACGTTAAATGGAAAGCCGGTTCGTTTATGAAATTGACTGTTTCTGCCTTACACAACACCGATTAAAATTGAAATGGCCAACAGCACAATGCTGAAGCCCCACATGATCGGCAGGGAATAGCGGATGTGACGGCCCATTTCGAGGCCGGCCAGTCCAAGCGCAAGCCACAAGGCAGGAGAGAACGGGCTGACGAAAGTTCCAATGATGTTCCCGATGATCATGGCATAGGCCGCAGACAGCGAAGAAACGCCGAAGCCGGTAACGACCTGTTCAACAATCGGGAACAATGCGAAATAATAAGCATCCGTGCTGAGCAATAAATCAAACGGCACGCCAAAAAATCCGATGATGATATGCAAATATGGAATAACGAAAGCCGGTAAAATCGTGACAAGGTCAGTGGCAATCGAGTCGAGCATGAGCGTGCCATTTAAAATTCCGAGGAATGATCCTGCGGCAAGAATAATCGCAGCCATCAGCAAAGCGTTTGGCGCGTGGTCCTTGATGCGGTCCATCTGATCTTTCATATTCGGGTAGTTCAGCGGCAAAGCGATGCTGACTCCGATAATAAAGGTAAATCCGGCAGGGATGACTCCCCAGACTAAAACACCTATGACGGAGAGTGCAAGTATGGCGTTGACCCAAAGCAATTTCGGCCTTCTGAGAGCGGCAGCTTTTTTGGACGCTTTATCGTCTGCTCCTTCGACCAGCGGCTTCGCTTCTTCATAAATAGCATCATTTAAATTGCCACGCTTGGCAATCAGACGCTTTTCACGGATAGCCAGCAGGACCGCCAGCCCGATCAACATCACAAGACCGATTACCTGAACTTTGATCAGCGGACGCCATAACTCGGTGACGTCCATTCCGAGAACCGCTGCAGTTCGGCCAAGCGGACCGCCCCATGGCACCATATTCATAATACTGGCAGCAAGGCCGACCAGCAATAACAGTAAATAAGGGTTCATTTTCAGCCGTTTGTAAAGTGGCAGCAGCGCCGGAATCGAAATCAGGAATGTGGATGCCCCTGATCCGTCCAATTGGGCGATGGCAGCTATTATCACAGTGCCGACTGCAACAGCGATGATATTTCCTCGTGAAATGTCGATCATTTTATTGATCAATGGATCGAATAATCCCACGTCCTGCATGATACCAAAGAAAAGAATCGCAAAGATGAACATGACAACGACGCTCATGACATCACTTATGCCGCTGTTGAAGAATTCGCCGATTTCGCCGAAACTAAAGCCGGCAGCGAAAGCGGCAACGATCGGCACCAGTACAAGTGCGGCAATTGGCGTGACTTTATTGCTGATGAGCAGACCAACTATTACTACTATGGTCAATAAACCAATAATACTTAACATCTAAATTCCTCCAGACAGAGATTGAAAATCGGAGGGGCTTTGTGAAAACGCATACAAAATGGAGTTGACACGACAAATCCCTCTGTTTCTAAGTTGTAGGTATAAACTTAGCACAGAGGGATTTGAAAAATAAGATTATTTGATTAAGGCAATTAAAAAGCATTTTGGCCCTTTTGTTCATTTTGTTCACGGCTGTAACGGCGTTCGGGCCGGCCGATTTCTCCGTAATTCAGCTGCGCCTGCACTTCGCCCGCTGATACAAGATGTTCCAGATAACGGCGCGCAGTAGAGCGGCTGACACCTACTGCTTTTCCAGTTTCCATGGCGGTGACACCGGCAGAGGATGAAGACTCAAGAAAATCTTTGATGCCCTGCAGTGTCAGTGGATCGATGCCTTTGGGCAAGCCGCTTTGCGGCGCAGCAGGCTCTGTTTTCGGACTGTACTGGATGCCGAGCAATTGATCGATATCGTGCTGCGCCATCGCATCTTTTGCGGCGAAAATTTCTTTCCGCTGCAGATAGCGGCGGAGTGCCAGTTCAAAGCGGCCGAAATCGGCGGGTTTGAGGATATAATCGAAAATTCCGCCCCGGACAGTTTCTTCGACCGTAGCCGTTTCCGCTGCTGCAGTCAGCATGATGATGTCGATTCGCGGGAAATTTCGGCGTATGTCATGGAACAAATCGAGTCCATTCCGGTCCGGGATAAAGACATCCAGCAGAATGAGGTCCGGCAGCCATTCAGCGGATGCCAGAAAGCTCATCGCTTCCTGGCCTGTTTTTGCGATTTCTTCAACCGAAAAACCTTCGACCTGTTCGACGAGCTGCTGATTAATGGCAGCTATCCGAAAATCATCTTCAATGATCATGACACGGAATTTGCGCTTCATATTTTCAGCTCCTTTTTAGGCAGGGAAACGACAAAGCACGCTCCGCCAAGTTCACTTTCTTCCATATGCACTTCTCCTCCGGCGAGACTGATGAATTTCCTGGTGGTGCTGAGGCCATATCCGCGGTCAGAACCGGTTTTTGAAGAAAAGCCTTCTTCAAACAGGCTGGTTTCCTGTGAAGCGGCAATTCCGGGTCCGGAATCATCGATTTCAAGCAGAATGTCTTCACCGACATCAGTAAAATACAGCGAAATTTGCCGCCTGTCAGGTGCCTGTTGTTTAACGGCATCGATTGCGTTATCGATCAAATTTCCGATTGCCGTGAGCAGCGCCTGTTTTTGCTGTTCGGATAAACCGGTGTTCAGCCGGCTTTCAGGGTCAATGGACAATTCGACCTGCTGTTCACTCGCCTGATTCATTTTGCCGAGCAGAATGCCGCTGATCAGCGGATCTGCCACTTTATCGATCAATTGGCGGATCCATTCCTGCTGGACATCCTGCTCCATCCGAATAAAATCGAGCGCCTCGCTCTTTTTACCTAGATGGAGCAAACCGGAAATGGTATAAAGCTTGTTCGAAAATTCGTGGGTCTGGGCTCGCAGTGCGTTGGCATATTGTTTTACATGGGTGAGTTCTTTCGTCAGTTTGTCAATCTCTGTTTTATTGCGGAAAGTGGAAACGGCACCGACCAGCAGCTCCTCATAGAATATCGGACCGGAATTGACATAGACCGCGTGATCTCCGTATCTTTGCTCTTCATCGTAATGGCTTTCCTTCGTTTCAAGTATGCCTTGAAGTTTGGAAGAAGGGAGCACAGTCTGGATTGGCCGGCCGATGAGAGGGGCCGGATGGGTATCTTCTCCGAACAGGAGTTGTTGCGCCACCTGATTGATCAATATGATATTACCCTGGTTGTTCACGGCGATGATGCCTTCCCGGGTTGACTGCAAAATCGTCTCTTTCTGCAGCAGCAGATGGGAAATTTCTTCCGGCTCAAGTCCATGAAGTTTCCTTTTGATATAGGAAGCAATGGCGATGGAGACTGCGATTGCGCCAAGCCCGATTGCAAGCAACATGAACCAGATCTCCTGATTGTAATTGCCGGCCAAAGTCTGGATATCTGCAGCCAGAAAGCCGACCGAAACGACGCCGACAACTTCCCCGTCATCGAATACGGGAACTTTCGCACGCAGCGAATTGCCTAGAGTGCCTGTCGCTTTGGAAATATAGGATTCACCACTTCCCAACGCTCTCTGATTGTCTTCGCCAACCATTTTTTTACCGATCTGCGATGGATTCGGATGAGAGAAACGTATTTCTTCTCTATTGCCCACAACGATGAACTCGGCTTCAGTCGCCTGCTGCACGGGCGAGACAAGCGGCTGGATGATGGACGCCGGATCGTCTTCACCGAATGCTTCCGCAATATCCGGATTCAGCGCAATGCTTTCCGCTACAGCCAATGCCTGTTCCCCTAATTGCGTTTCAAGTGTATCCGTTATGAAGTATTGGAGGAAAATGCCCATGATGAGAACGACTGCTGAGATCAGCAGTCCTATCAACAGGATCATCCTCTTTTTCAAAGTCAGCCGGCTGCTCTGTGCAGCCATCCGGTCCTGGATATCGGATTCGCGGAAATGAATCATACAATAAGCTCCTCACTGTCTTTCTGCTTTTGCCATAATACCATAGAAGGCGGGGAAGAGAAGAAATGAAGATTTGAAAAAATACTGGAATTGCAAAAAGGCTTCCGGACATGCAGAAGCCTTTTGAAATGATTGTTGAGTTTCTTTTATACTTCGAGCTTTCCGCGGAACGCCCTGCTGGCGTAATACGAATCCGCGCCATTATGGTAAGTGAAAACTTGCCCATAGCGATAATCACAGAAAATGGCGCCGCCGTGTTCCCGGATCCTTTCCGGCGTTTTCACCCAAGTGGATGTTTTCTTGTCAAAAGCGCCGAATTTGTGCAGTTCCCGGTATTCATCTTCAGTCAGGACTTCGATGCCCATTTCAGCGGCCATATCCATCACTGTATTTTCCGGCTTGAATTTCTTGCGCGCTTCCCATGCTTCCCGGTCATAGCAGAGGCTGCGGCGGCCCTTCGGTGTTTCAGCCGAAAAATCGTAAAAGAAATAGACTTCTTCCTGAGGTTCCAGAACTGCCACATCCGGTTCGCCGCCTGTTTCTTCCATTTGAAACAGCGACCACAGCTTCTCCGGATTTTCTTCCAGTTTTGCCTGGACTTTTGACCATTCGATGCCTTCATGGCGATGCATGTTTTTTTCGAAACGGGTTTGCAGTTTCGCGAGCAATTCTTCCTGCTGATCCGGCGATAATTCTTTTCTTGCCATTGGTGGTCCCTCCTTAGCTTTTGTTTCTTTGTAAGTTAAGTATATACAAAACCTTTCCTGAATAGAATGGTCTGGCAAATACCTGTGGAACAAGTGCGAACGGGAAAATATTATAATAAGAAACTAGTGAAACTTTTAAACAGACTATTCCGTATATTTTAAAAAAGGAAAGGCTGGCGATGGTGATGGTGGCGGAAACGAAAAAGAAAAGGGATCGATGGTGGATTTTCGACTTGCTGATTGATGCGGGAGAGTTGCTTATTTTCATACCGCGGGGAGTTTTTCGATTTATTAAAGAGATTTTCTAAGTGGAACAAAACAAAGCTTTCGGATTAATTCGCAGCCGAAAAGGGTAGTTTTAAGGAATAGAGTCACCCGGTGAACGGGAAAAAACCGAAGAGGAGAATGATGATGGAAATCCTAAAACGCTTCAGAGATATTATGACAAGCAATATTCATGCAATGCTCGATCAGGCGGAGGATCCGGAGAAAATGATCGACCAGTATCTGCGTGATTTGAACAGCGATCTGGGTAAAGTGAAATCGGAGACGGCTGCCATCATGGCGGCGGAAAAACGTGAACGCCGGGAATTGGCTGATGTGCAGAAAGAGATGGACGATATGCAGCGTTATGCGGTAAAAGCGCTGGAAGCGGGCAATGAAGACGATGCGCGGAAATTCCTCCAGCGTAAAGCCGAACTGACGGAGCGCGAACAAGGACTCCAGACAGCTGTCGAAATGGCTGCGGCCAACACGCAGCAGATGCGCCAGATACACGATAAACTGGAAGAAGACATCGGCGAACTGGAATCGCGCCGCCAGGAATTGAAAGGCAAAGCGGCTGTTGCCAAAACGCAGAGCCGCATGAATGAAATGGGTTCATCGATGGGCGGGGCTGGAGAGCGCATTTCCGCTTTTGATGCCATGGAGAAAAAGATCAACCAGCAGCTGGATGAGGCGCAGGCGATGTCTGAACTCAACAAAGGTTCGGGAGACAATATCAAAGACCTCGCGAAAAAATATGACGACGATGCGAACGTCGATGCGGAGCTGCAATCATTGAAGTCCGGCATCAATGTCGACGATGAACTGGAAGCGCTGAAATCCCAGGTCAATAAGGGCGAATAATGACTGGTACCCATATGTTATATGCTGCGCTGAAGGGAGGGGGACGGGTTGGTCACTCATTATAAATGCCCGAACTGCGGATCGGATATGGCGTTCGACGCCACCACCGGCCATTTGTCCTGCCCGAACTGCGGGCGTCAGGACGATATCGAAACTTTTCCGGCGGAAAATATCCAGCAGGAATTCGCTCCTGAAGAAGCAAAGGAATATCATTGTGAAAACTGCGGCGCCGTCCTTTTGACAGAACCGGAAACGACCGCGACACACTGCAGTTTCTGTGGTGCGGCGGTCGTGCTTTCTGACAGGCTGACGGGGGAATTCGCCCCGGCAAAAGTGATTCCGTTCACGATCAGCAAAGACGAAGCGGTGGCGGCATTCCGCAAGTGGACGAAAAATGGCCGTTTGACGCCGCGCGGCTTTATGAACGGCGACCGCATCAAGAAAATGACCGGCATGTATGTGCCGTTCTGGCTCTATGACATAGACGGCAAAGCCGAAGTGGCCGCAATCGGTACACGGGTCCGCACTTATCAGCAGGGCGATACCGTAATAACGGAAACCGATTTCTATGATGTTTACCGTGAAATTGACCTAAGTTATTTAAAGGTGCCGGCGGATGCATCCGAAAAAATGGATGATGAACTGATGGATAAGCTTGAGCCTTATGATTACAGTGATTTGAAAGATTTCCGAATGCCTTATCTGGCGGGCTTCCTCGCCGAGAAATACGATTACGATGAAGATGCATTGTTTTCACGAGTTGAATCGAAAATCGTGCCGTACATCGATTCCTTTATCGGCAGCACGATATCCGGCTATTCAACTGTCAGCTATACAGATAAACACATCAACGCTCACAAGAAGAAAGTATATTACACCTTATTCCCGGTATGGATGGTCTACTATGATTTCGAAAACAAAGAACACACTTTTGCAATGAACGGCCAAACCGGGAAAGTCGTCGGCAAGCCCCCGATCAGCGGCGGAAAAGTCGCTGCCTGGTTTACGGGCATTGCCGTTTCGACGTTTGCAGTATTGAAAGCCATCTCCTATATGGTGGGAGGTGTTCTTTGGTGAGAAAGCTGTCTTTGAAAACCCTGGCTTTGTTTTTATTGCTGACAGTATTTATGAGTTTTGGCGGCATTGCAGCTTTTGCCCAGACCGACCAGCATATATATGACGGGGCAGGATTGTTGAGTGAGACGGAAATCCAGGATCTGGAAGCATATGCTTCTGAGAAGAGCCGCGAGAACGGGGCGGATTTCCTGCTGTTGACGACGGACAGCACGAATGGTTTGCCGATAGAAACGTATATGGGGAATTTTTTCGATGAGTGGGCTGACGAAAACGGCCAGGAGAATGCCGTTCTGCTGACCATCGATATGGGCGGCCGTAATTTTTATCTGGCCGGTTTTGGAACAGCTGAGACGCGTCTCGACAATCAGCGCGTCGAAATGGTGCTCGACCGCATCACTTCTTATATGGTGCAGGGGCAGTATGCCGGCGCGTTCCGGGAAACGATCGAAACTTCAGATCGATATATGGAATATCGTCCGGGCGTCAACCCCGAGAGCATCTTTTTAAAGACGTGGTTCCATGCAGCGGCAGGTCTGGTGCTTGCCGCCATCATCGTCGGTTCGATGCTTTACAACTCAGGCGGCCGCAATACGACGACGCCTGCGACTTATATCGACCGGGACAATACGCGCGTCGTCCGGGATTCGGACCGTTTCCGCAATAAAACCGTTACGAGGCGCAGGATTCCCAAGAATAATAATTCAGGCGGCGGTTTTGGCGGCAGTGGCGGCATGACCGGCGGAGGCCGTTCATTCAGTGGCGGAGGCCGGAGCTTCTAGCCGCCAATCGAACTAAAGGAAGGAATGAACAATATGGTGTTTTTCGGCAATCAATTTGCAGATGTCGTGGAATGGGACGAGTTTCGCGATGACATGATTTTTTATAAATGGGCCAATAAAGAAGTCAAAAAAGGAAGCCGGCTGATCATCCGTCCCGGACAGGATGCAATCTTCCTCAATAATGGAAAGATTGAAGGGATTTTCGAAGACGACGGCGAGTATGATATCGAATCACAGATTGTTCCTTTTCTGTCGACTTTGAAAGGTTTCCGGTTTGGTTTCAACAGCGGCATGCGTGTCGAAGTGCTGTTCGTCAACACGAAAGAATTTGTCGTCAGATGGGGCACGCAGAATCCGATCAATATTCCGGCTCCGGGTATGCCGGGCGGTATGCCGATCCGGGCGAATGGAACGTTTCAGTTTAAAGTAAATGATTATATCAATTTGATCGATAAAATTGCCGGTGTTCGTACAAGCTATACAGTTGATGATGTAAAAATCCGCATTACCGCTGTGCTCGATCAGCTCCTGATGAAATGGATTCCGAAAGAAGGCAAGGACATGTTCAACCTGCAGGCCAATGCACACGATATTGCAAAAGGCATACAGGATGACTTGGATATGCAGGTCATGGACGACGGCTTCAAAATTACCGGTTTCCAGATCATGAGCTTTAATTATCCGAAGGAAATCCAGGATATGATCAATAAAAACGCATCTCATGGAATGGTCGGCGACATCTCGAGATACCAGCAGATGTCCGTCGCTGATGCGATGGGCAAATCGTCGGGCTCCAATACCGCGTCTGATATGGCCGGCATGATGATGGGCATGAACATCGCGAAGGAAATGATGGACAAGCAAAAAGAAGCCGGTTCAGGCATGGACAGTGGTGGACAGGCTGAATCCAGCGGCGGAAAAGGCCCGAACTTCTGTCCCAACTGCGGTGAAAAAGTGAGCGGCGCCAAATTCTGTCCAAATTGCGGAGAGAAACTGGCGTGAGTTAATAAATGGAAACTGCCGTATCCCATGACTTAAACAGGGTACGGCAGTTTTTTGAGTTCGCTGGCTTGCCGATCATAAA
>NZ_JRGN01000338.1 GCF_000775575.1 Planococcus sp. CAU13 | reverse complement strand
AAGAAGAAGAAGAAGCTATTACCGATAGTCGTTCGGATTTATGCGACTTAGTTGAGAACATAGGTCTCCTAGAAAAAAACTTAAGTGAAGGTTCATATGAAGTTCCTCCAGCAGTATTGAACTGTGAAGATGGAGATACCAGCATAATAACTATAACGATGTATAGTACTGGGTACGCCAGTAATGGAACTGATAAGTTAATTGAAGGAAAAATGGAAATAACCCCGCCAGAAATAAAAAGTCCTCCAACTTCTGAAACAGGACCGCCAGAGCCCAGTAAGCCTAAGAATAATACTGGGCTACCAACAATTTCTAAGCCTCCTGCAACAGTTGAAGTTAGGCAATTTTTAGAGACCGATGAACCGTTTGAAATAAATAGAACTGCATATCACTTTGAATCGCTTGTAATTAACTCTCCCTTAGACAATGCTTTAAATATAGCTTCAGGAAAAGGTGGAGAATCACTAACAGTTGCAAAAGATCTATATATTAAGGGGGGGATATATGCAAATAACCACGTTTGCATATATGTACAAGGGAACATTACAATACTTGGAGATATTGATTTGAATGCTCCGCATATGTTAATTCAAGTTTATGGGAATGCCTATTTTAAAACGAAACCGAAATTAAATAACCCTAACTCTGCTCTGCATGTAATTGGTGATACTTATATAGAGAATACTAAGACTTTTGTTACTGATTTCAAAAAACTTACTAAGACTATTAAAGGGTGTTCAAGTTCTATCGATTGGCCGGAGTCCGAAGAAGTGGAACAACCTGGCACTGAGTATAAATGGGACCTCAATAGTGAACTCAATGCAATCTATCATTAAAAATAAAACCTCGAGGAAATTTTCTCGAGGTTTTTCTTATTCTAACTGCGACGCTTTTGTGCCAGCTTAACAGCCTTCCCCGTATTCGCAAAATGCCTCTTCGTAACCTTCCCCAAATACTCCTCACCATACTTCAAAATTATCCTCGCCGCCGCTTCATCCACAATCTTGCCGGCACCTTTCGGCAAAGTCATCCCAACTTCCGCACTCATCCGGTCCATTTCCTCCAGAAATTCGACCCGTGCAATGATCGAAGCGCATGCAACTGAGACGTGGAGACCTTCCGCTTTTGTTGAAAATAGAACATTCTCACGCACTATTTCTTTTTCATCTTTAATATGCTTATAATAAATGCCGCGTTCGGCAAATTGGTCAATCAGAATAGCATCGGGCTTTATCGGATTCATCTTGCGCAGCACATGCTTCAGCGCCTGGTTATGGAGCAGGGATTTTATTTTCCCCTGCGACCAGCCCTGCGCCTGCACTTGATTGTATTTTTCATTTTTCAATGTTAAAACACTGTGTTCGAAAGCCGCACGAAGGTCTGGCGCAATCGCACGCATGTAATCATCGTTCAGCAGTTTTGAATCTTTGACGCCGAGCTCGTGAGCGAGCGCCACTTTATCTCCCGGCACATAACAGGCGGCAACCGTGATTGGCCCGAAGAAATCTCCGGTGCCGGTTTCATCGGATCCGAGAACGGAAAGCTTCGCAAAATCATCCGGCAACGTGTCGCCTTTTGCGCCGGAAACTTTCGTGGCGGCACCTGCAGTTTCGCCCCATTTTCCGGCTTCCCGTTCAGCGCCTGCGCCCTGGAACATGACTTTGCCGGAATTATAGACGGTCACAACCGTATCCGGCAGCTTCGCAGTGAAACGCACATATTGCGCTTTGGCAGGCATTTTTTTATTGTCATAATGGCTGATGATCTGGAGGAGACTTTCCTCGGGTAATTTCAATACAACGTTGGACATGGAAAGGCTCCTTTCTTATGATTCACAAGCAGCTTGTGTTCATGGTATGATTATGTATAGTAATTAAACTGTGCCGGATGAAATCTTCCGGCGCTATTATGCTCTGGCATAATCGATTGGGGGATGGAACATTGTCGGATCAGCAAAGAATTCGCACATCAGTAGAGATCTACGGCCACACTTATAAGATGGTAGGCACTGAAACCTCTGGCCACATGCGTTTGGTGGCGTCTACAGTGGACGAGAAGATGCGTGAGATTCATGCGATGAATCCATCTCTCGACAGTTCCCGCCTGGCAGTTTTGACTGCTGTCAATGCGGTACATGATAATCTTAAACTGAAAGAGCGCATAGAACAATTGGAAAATGAATTGAAAAAACTGAAGGGCTGAAGTGGATGCTAGATATAATTTTATTCATATTACTTATTGCCGGCATCATTGTCGGCGCCAAACGGGGCCTTGTGGTCCAACTGATACATATGGTAGGGTTCATAATCGCGCTGGTCGTGGCATATCTCTATTATAAGCCGTTAGCTGAATACTTTGTGCTGTGGATTCCATACCCGGCAATCACGGACGAATCCAGGTTTACGATGGCCATCGAGCAACTGGATCTTGATCAGACATTCTATCAACTTTTCGCTTTCGCACTTATTTTCTTCGTGGTCAAATTTGCATTGCAGCTCCTTGCATCCATGTTTGATTTCCTGAAATATCTGCCGGTCCTTGGATTCCTCAGCAAAATTCTGGGAGCAATCCTCGGATTCATCGAAGTATACATTTTGCTGTTCTTCTTCTTATATGTATTTGCGCTGCTGCCGATGGACATTGTTCAGACGCATCTCGCCGGTTCCGGGATAGCCCAGGGAATCCTTGAGAATACACCGTATTTCTCTGAGAAAGTGAAAGAATGGTGGTATATTTATATGTAAGCACAGACTTCTCTCTTTGCGGGAGAAGTTTTTTTGAAGTTTTGGGGTATAGACAATAAAAATGAAAGATAACCGATATTCCGCAAAACAGCTTCGCT
>NZ_JRGN01000204.1 GCF_000775575.1 Planococcus sp. CAU13 | reverse complement strand
TCCAGACTCCAACGGCCCAGCTCTTCGGGTATGAAGGCTGCTCCTGCATCGCTTCGCTGCTTCGTCCCTCTCTCGTTGTCGCTTTTCACAGTTCCAAAACAAAGAAAGCGAGAAAAATCGTCAGCACGACAATCGTATTGATGACCATGCCGACCTTTTTGCTGACGTCGTAGTCGAGTGCCGGAAAGCGCTCGGCAATTTTCATCCCACCGACAATCAGGCCGACCAGGACGAGCAGATTGACGATGATGTGCATATCGTAGACATGGACATCGATATAGCGAACCAGTATGACTGAAAATGCCAGAATGATGCCGTTGACAATGTGGATTCTTTTCATAATAGCTCCTTCAATTCGTTTTCAAGAAATGGTTTGGCGGCCAATAAACCCGTGAACTGGCGATAGCGCTCCAACTGGCCGGCTTCCGGTTTCCTCCCGGTTTTATAGGCGCGGATCAAAATGTTCTTCGGCGTATGTTCCATGTCGATGAATTCCATCAATTGTGTTTCATAACCGACCAGCGACAACAGTTCAGCGCGGATGGAATCGGTCGCGAGGGCGCTGAATCGTTCTTTGATCAATCCATGCTGCAGCATGATGCCGAGTTCCGGTGAATTGATCTGGTGGTTCAATTCACTTTGGCAGCACGGCACGCTGAGAACAACTTTCGCATTCCATTTGACGGCCCGCGCCAATGCCATATCCGTCGCAGTATCGCAGGCGTGCAGCGTCACGACCATATCGACTGCAGATTCCGCGTTGTATTCATTGATGTCCCCGACAAGAAACTCCAATTGATCATAGCCCAGATCCTCTGCGATTCCGCGGCATTCCTCGATCACTTCTCTTTTCAGATCAAGTCCGGTCACCCGGAGATCGAGTCCTTTTTCAATGCGCAGGTAATGGTAAAGCGCGAAAGTCAGATACGATTTACCCGAACCGAAATCGAGGATGCGGACGGTCCGGTCTTTCGGCAGATGAACCAGCGAATCATCAATAAATTCGATAAAGCGGTTGATCTGACGGAATTTATCGTATTTCTGTTTTTTTACGCTGCCATCTGAATTCTGCACGCCCAGGCGCACAAGAAACGGATAGGGAATGCCGTCTTCCAGCAGATATTGCTTTTTGCGGTTATGGGAAAGCTGCGCCTGTTTCTTTTCTGTTTGCTCCGTTTTCCAGCTCACTTTAAATTTCTTTGACAGCTGGATCTGCACTTTTTCTTCATTGAACTGAAACAGGCCCTGGCGAAACTCCGCGAATAAATTCTCCAATTCTCCGGCCGCTTCCTCCACTGTCAGGTTCTTATGCTTCAGCACATGCTCGTGCTGGTATTCAAATTGTATATAATAACTGCTTTTGATTTCAACCGGTTTTAATTTGACACGTTTCAGGTTGGCGGATTTCTGGCGGGGCTGGCTGATGGTCGCTGATACCAGTTGATTATCCGTGAATCGTTCCATTAATTGCTGGTGCATTTCTTGTAATTCCATTATATTTCCTTTCCTGATCCATAATAAGACAAGTTTATCACGGATTCGGCAAAATGAGGGAGGCAGCTGTTTTACGGAAAATCTATTTGAAAATTAAATTTATCGGAATTTTATGATAACATAATAAAGGAATAGAAAACGCTTACAGCATGGGGGGATTTTAATGGCGATTTTACAGCAGACAGTGGGGCAAGTGGTGCGTGAACGGGCGGCTCTTCACCCGGAAACCGAAGCTTATGTCTATCCGGAACATGGCATCCGTAAAACGTATAAGGAATTTGACCAGGAAACAGACAGGCTGGCCAAAGCTTTTATTGGCATCGGCATAGAAAAAGGTGAACATATTGCCATTTGGTCGGACAATAAACGCGAATGGCTGCTTAGCCAGTTTGCCACAGGGAAAATGGGCGGCGTGCTGGTGACGGTGAATACGAGCTACCAGTCGAGCGAACTTGAATATCTATTGAAGCAATCGGATGCAACAACTTTAGTATTAGGGGAAGAATTCAAAGGAAACAATTATATCGATATTATTAATGCGGTATGCCCGGAGTTGAAGGTCTCTGACAAGGGCAACATCCAATGCGGTAAATTGCCGCATTTTAAACGTGTGATCGTCATGGGTGAAAACAGTTACCCCGGCATCTACACATGGAGCGAATTTGAGTCCTTTGCAGATCGGGTGTCACATGAGCAACTGGAAGAACGCTTCAATTCAATGGATCCGGATGATGTCATCAATATTCAATACACGTCCGGCACGACCGGCTTTCCGAAAGGCGTCATGCTGACGCATCTCAACGTCGTCAATAACGGAAAGCTTGTTGGCGATACGATGAACCTGACGGAGCGGGACCGCTTGTGTATTCCGGTGCCTTTTTTCCATTGTTTCGGCTGTGTTCTTGGGACGATGGCGGCGGTTACGCATTCAACGACGATGGTCATCGCTGAACAATTCGAACCGAAAAGTGTGCTGCAGATGGTGCAGGACGAAAAGTGCACAGGACTTCACGGTGTCCCGACAATGTTCATTGCAGAATTGAACCATCCTGATTTTGCATCCTTCGATACATCAACGCTCCGCACGGGCATCATGGCCGGTTCGCCGTGTCCGATTGAAGTGATGAAAAAAGTGATCAGTGACATGGGTGCATCGGAAATCACAATCGCTTACGGGCAAACGGAATCTTCACCGGTCATCACCCAGACGCGGGCAGATGACAATATCGAAAAACGCGTATCGACGGTCGGTAAACCCCATTCGGAAGTGGAAGTGAAAATCATCGATCCGGCCACCGGCGAAACGGTGCCGGCTGGAGTGCCGGGAGAACTGTGCACACGCGGCTACCATATCATGAAAGGCTATTATCAGAATGAAGAGGCGACCCGAAACGCAATCGATCCGGACGGCTGGCTCCATACCGGGGATATTGCCGTGGAAGACGAAGATGGCTATATCGCCATCACCGGCCGCATCAAAGACATGGTGATCCGCGGAGGCGAAAATATCTATCCCCGGGAAATCGAAGAATTCCTGTACAGTCATCCCGCTGTCCAGGATGTTCAGGTGGTCGGTGTGCCGGATCCGAAATACGGAGAAGAATTGATGGCCTGGGTCATCCTGAAAGAAGGGGCACAATTGGATGCTGAAGAGTTGCGTGAGTATTGCACAGGCAAAATTTCACGCCATAAAATTCCGCGTTATTTCGAATTCACAAAAGAATACCCGATGACGGCTTCAGGCAAAATCCAGAAATTCAAGCTCCGGGAGCTGTCCGCTGAACGGGCGGGGAGCAGCCAGGGATAAGCAGACACCATATTTATTTGAATAAAACCTGTTCTATAGAAAAGGCACTGCAATCCATTGCAGTGCCTTTTCCCTTATACCGGGAACAGCAGATTACCAGGAACAGTAGATATTTGTTTAATTGCGTGGTGGAAAGGGGAAAGTGTTAGAATAGCAGGTATTTGAGACACGGGCACCGCTGAAAGCCATGTATGCACTTTCGGGAGTTGGATGGAGCGATTGAAATGGTTATGACAACGCTGATCTATATTATCGGATTTATACTCATTCATTTATTCTCAAAAAACATGAAGTTCCTGGACGCCGTTCCCCGCAGCCGTTTTCTTTCTGTTGCAGGCGGTATTTCTGTAGCGTATGTATTTTTGTTCCTTTTGCCTGAACTTGGCCATTTCCAGCGGGAACTTGAAGGGGAATTGGACAATGGGGGCTGGGCTTTCATTGAAAGCCATATTTATATAGTCGCTATGTTAGGGTTGGCCATTTTTTACGGGCTGGAAGTAATGGTAAAGCAATCAAAAAGAAGAACTGAAAATAAGGAGAAAGCAGGAAAAGGGGTTTTTTTGGTTCACATCGGCTCTTTTGCTTTATATAATTTTCTGATCGGATACTTATTGGTTCACCAGCATGATATTAGCAGCTGGGGAGCATTCTTTTATTTTTTTGCGATGGGCCTTCATTTCATCACCAATGACAAGTCTTTGCGAAGCTCCCACAAAAAGGATTACGACAAATACGGCAGATGGCTTTTGACAGCGGCAATAGCTTGTGGATGGATTGCCGGTATTTCCACCGAAGTTTCAGGGGTCGTCGTTTCGATTCTGGTAGCGCTATTGGCTGGAGGGGTCATATTGAATGTGATGAAAGAAGAGCTTCCGGAAGAACGGGAAAGCAGTTTCCTGCCATTCGTCATTGGCATGGTTTCTTATTCTGTTTTATTGCTTTTAATATAAAATCAAAAAGCTAGCATTTTTTAACTATAAAAGTTATAATTTATCCATATAATAGGTACTATAGTTCAAGTCTTTCAAACTACTAACCTATGAGGTGGCCAAATTGGTTAAAGAAGAGGAACGAGTCGTTTTCGTATACGAACTAGATAAACTGCGCCATGAATATCGAAAATGCACAGACCCCTCAATGCGACTGCAAATTGGAGAGGATATTTCACTATTGCAATACGTCATCAATAAGTCGGAAAACGAATCGGACGAATGGAGAAAGAGATGATTATTGACCCGCAAATCAAAAGATGCGGGTTTTTTCGTGCCTGAAAAACTGTTATTTCCCGGGAAATAAATCGAGGGAAATTTGTTAACAAGGCTGTAACAATATCAGCGAATATGCTCTTTTGGGCAGGCGCTTGCAACGGATTCTGCACTGCTATGCTTTATAATAGGAGTATATGAATGGAGAGGAAGAGCGCCATGAAAGACTTGAAACTGCTGGCTTTTGAACGGAAAACTGGAATAAGTCTACTGATCGTGCTGTCTTTGCTGAAAGGGGCGGCGATGATTGGCCAGGCTCTATTTTTCGTTCTTGTGGTAGATGGAGTCTTCATTAAAGATAAAAGTTTTGAAGATGTGGTCCCTTATTTGTTTGCTCTTTTAGCGGCCCTTGTCATCCGTTCGGCATCCAGTTATGGAATCGGCCGGACGGGTGTCGATATGGCGGCGTCTGTGAAAAAGCAGCTGCGCCTGAAATTGATCAATTCGTATAAGGGAGATCCTTTATTGTCGACCGCCGAAAGCCATTCCGGACAAAAAGTCAGCTTGCTGCTGGACGCAGTCGATGAAACGGATGGCTTTTTCAGTAAATATATTCCTCAATTGATGCAAAGCTATATCATTCCGCTGATGCTGCTCGCGGCAATCGTTTCCCAAAACTGGACGACGGGGCTGATCATTCTGGTCACGGCACCATTTATCCCTGTGTTCATGGCAATTGTGGGCAAACGGACAAAAGAAAAAGCGGATGAGAAGATGGACCAGCTGAACAGGTTTTCGGGAACATTCCTGGATATTCTTCAGGGACTGACAACGCTGCGCCTGTTCGGACAAGGGGAAAAGCAAAAAGAGAAAATTGAAAAAAGCAGTAAGAATTTCCGTGAATCCACTATGGATGTCCTGAAATCAGCCTTTCTATCGTCATTGACCCTTGAATATATCTCGATGCTGAGCATCGGGCTCATTGCCCTTGAAGTTGGCCTTCGTCTCGTCGTTTTTGATAACCTCAGCTTTTTCAGTGCTTTCTTCATCATGATTCTTGTTCCTGATTTCTTTATGATGCTGAAAGATTTTGGCAGCGCGTTCCACAGCGCCCGCGGCAGTCTGTCTGCTGCTCAATTGCTGGACGAAGAGTTTTCGAAAGACAGAAAACCGGTAGTGTGGGGAGAAGTTGAACTGAGAAAAGAACAGATTCCGCATATTCGTCTTGAAAATATCAACTTCACCTATAACCGCGATTTCGAATTGCGTAATGTGTCGCTGGATATTGAACCTGCCAGCAAAATTGCCATCATCGGCAGAAGCGGTTCAGGAAAGACGACATTGCTGCATATTATCGCCGGATTATTGCCGGTCAGGGATGGCGCTGTTCTAATAGAAGGAAAAAATCGTGAAGATATCGATGAAAGCTCCTGGTTCCATCAGCTGAGTTATATTTCCCAGTCCCCTTATCTCTTTGCGGGAACCATCAGAGAGAACATTGCAATCGGCGTCAGTGGGGAGCCGGTGCAACATGAAATTGAGGAGGCCGCGGAAAAAGCGGGGCTGTCAGAATTGATCGATTCGTTGCCCGATGGCTACAACACGCTTGTGGGTGAAGGGGGAAGGGGCTTATCCGGAGGGGAAAAGCAGCGTATCGCCCTGGCCCGCGCGTTCTTGAAGAAACCGACGATCATTCTTTTCGATGAGCCGACGACAGGACTGGATCTGCATACTGAGCGCATCCTGCAGCAATCCATTGCTGAACTGTCACGAAACGCAACAATTATCACCGTTGCCCACCGATTGCATACAATTCGCCACTCTGATCGGATTGTTTATCTTGAGAATGGAAAAGTCGCTGCAGCTGGCACTCATGAAGAACTTGCTTCCGAATTTGAACCATACCGGAATCTGTTGCCGCTTCAGCAGGGAGGTGCACTGCGTTGAATGAATTAACACAAGTGTTGAAATTGACTTTGCGTGAAAAAAGGGACGTTTCGCTGGCCATCATTTTCGGTGTGCTTGCCGGTCTGGCGAGCGTGGCGTTACTCGCTTCAAGCGGATATCTGATTTCCAAAGCGGCATTGACCGGCCAGATCACGGTATTGATCGTTATTGGCGCATGTTTGAAGCTGTTCGGACTCGCTTCAGCAGTGAGCCGTTATTCGGAGAGGCTGTTTTCTCACAGAGCAACCTTTACGATGCTCGGCAACTTAAGGGTGTCATTTTTCGAGCGGCTGGCACCCGTTGCGCCGGAGCTCTACAGCAAATACAGAAGCGGGGATTTACTGGCACGGATCATCGGGGATGTTGAGAGTCTGCAGAATTTCCTGCTTCGCGTCTTCTATCCGCCGGTAGTGCTGCTGCTTGTGTTCAGCGGCACGATCCTTTTCACTCTTTATTTCTCCGTTTACACAGCGATTCTTTTGGCGATCGGCTATCTGTTGACGACAGTGGCTGTGCCGGCATATTTTGCCTGGCGGAAACGGCGCAATGACTGGCGGACGAGAGAAAGCAGAGGGGCATTATCAGCGGAAGCGGCTGAATTTCTGTACGGCTTCCGTGATTTGAAAATTCACCGCAAGCTGACGGACAAAGAACAGCAATTGACCGCGCTGGTTGATACGTACAATGAAGAACAGATCAAGGAAGGGAAAGAAGAAGTCTACAGCCAATCCGTCAATGGACTGATTGCCTTTCTGGTGTCATTGGGGATTCTTGCAACCGGTGCTTATTTCACAGCTGCCGGTGAATTGGAAGGATTATACCTGGCGATGCTTGTGATGATTTCTTTTGGTGTTTTTGAAAACATCTCACCGATGGCCGCATTTCCTGGACATTTTGAAGAAAGCCGAAAAGCGGCTGTCCGGCTGGAGGAAGTGGTGGGCGAAGAACCCCGCCTGAAGAAAACTGAAGAGCTCCCGGCTGGGCCGCTGTCTGTTTCGGCGAGAAGTCTGAGTTACGCATTCCCGGGAGAACAACGTCCGGCATTGAAAGATGTCTCATTCGATCTTCCGGCAGGGAGCAGGACGGCAATTGTCGGACCCAGCGGATCCGGAAAATCGACGCTGCTCTCTGTATTGATGGATGTCCTTCCGGCTTCAGGCGGTCAGATCCTTCTCAACGGAAAAGATTCCGAAGAGTTTTCACAGGAGAGTATATGGCACAGGATAAAAGCAGTGCTGCAGGACAATCACTTTTTCTATGGAACTATCCGGAGCAATCTGCAGATCGCCGACTCTGAGGCCACTGATGCCCAAATGACTGAGGCTTTAGAAAAAGTGGAGCTTGGTGGTTTCTCACTCGATATGCAAGTTGAAGAAAAAGGGCAGAACCTTTCCGGAGGCGAAAGGCAGCGGCTGGCCATCGCAAGAGCCATGTTGAAAAAAGGGGAATTGTGGATGCTGGATGAACCGGTTTCATCAGTCGATTCTGCAACCGGCCATCTCATCTATGAACGGCTGTTCCGTGACCATCCGGAGGACACGTTCATCATCGTCAGCCATGATCTCACAGGACTTGAAAAGATGGACCAGATTCTTGTGCTTGAAAATGGCCGGTTGATTGAAAGCGGTTCGTATGATGAATTGATGGCTCAGCAAAGCTATTTCTACGAGCTGAAGGAAATCGAACAGCAGGTTTTGGCGTAAAGCAGCAGCATAAATAAATGTGAAAGCCGCCGGGAGTTTCCCGGCGGCTTTCGTATCTTTTTTCATTTGGAAAGAAAGTCCTGTTCCCTTTTCGCGTCTTCCAATTTCATCTGTTCCAGTTCAAGCCGCAATTTCTGCGTTTCAATCACGTAATTTTCATGCTTCAGCCTCTCAAGCTCGACTTCGCTTTCAATCATCTTGTGCTTCAGCTTGGTTTGTGTTTCCAGATGGGATGTGATGATGGCCGCCAACGGTATGGAGAAAATCATAATAACTGCAACCAGATAAATCATGGAATCCACCTCATTTTATGGGACATATGTTGGATTTATTATACACTAACGAGCCTGTGAGAGAAAAGGATTTCATCCAGCCGGCAAATACATGACAAGTGTCATGTATTAAACCGTGCGTTTATGACTTATTCATGATTCCCTTTTTGATTATTATTAGGTTAATAAGTTATCCGGATGCAGTCCGTCCGAATGAGGAGGAAGATCATGAGTAAAGAAAAAACAGCGCAACTCCGCAAATTCGTGAAACCTTTTGAACAGGCAGATGTAAAAGCAAGCGTACGGCAATTGGTGAACACCATTCCGCCATTTATTCTGGCATGGTTTTTAGCCTACCAGGCACTCGACGTGTCGATTTGGCTGACAATCGCATTGTCGGCAGTGGCAGCGGCATTTGTCATCCGTACTTTCATCATTTTCCATGACTGCACACACGGTTCGTTCTTTAAAGACAAAAAAGCGAACGCGGTTGTCGGAACGATTACCGGTATCATGACGTTATTCGCTTATGAAAAATGGAAACGCGAGCATTCGATCCATCACGCTTCAAGCGGAAACCTTGATAAACGCGGAGTCGGCGATATCTGGGTCATGACGATCGAGGAATATGTGGAAGCATCAAAATGGGAACGTTTCAAATACCGTATGTACCGCAATCCACTGGTCATGTTCGGACTTGGGCCATTATTCCTTGTACTGATTTCAAGCCGTTTCAACCGTAAAGACGCACGTCAAAAAGAGCGCAACAATACGTATCTGATCAACATCTCTCTTGTCGTGATTTACTCTCTTCTTATTTGGGCAATCGGCTGGCAGGCCTTCCTGATTGTTCAGGGCACGACAATGTTCATCGCCGGTGCACTCGGCATCTGGCTGTTCTATGTACAGCACACATTTGAAGATTCGTATTTTGAAGATGAAAGCGAATGGGATTATGTAAAAGCGGCTGTTGAAGGAAGCTCGTATTACCAGCTTCCGAAAGTTCTGCAATGGGTAACAGGGAACATCGGTTTCCACCATGTGCACCACTTGAGCCCGCGTGTTCCGAACTATAATCTGGAAAAAGCACACGAATCGACGCCTCCACTTCAGCAGGCAACAACGATCAACCTTGTTTCGAGCCTTAAATCATTGCGTTATAAAGTGTATGATGCAAAAAATAAAACCTTCGTCACATTCGGCGACATCAAACATTTGCTGCAGGATTCAAAGAAGACTGCGCAAGACTGATTTGAAAAACCATTCCCCGGCGGAATGGTTTTTTCTTTTATCAGGAGTTTGGTATGATGAGTAATAATAGCGTTATGAGGAGGAGCTTATGCAAAGCTGGTATCAATTATTCCCGAAAAACCCGTGGCTCAGCCTGTATGCGTGGCTCATTTTCTGCATTTTGCCTTTCTTCTTCATTTTCCGGTCGTCATCTCCGGTAGAAATCGGGATCGGCATCGCCCTTTTGGGGCTGTTCTTTCTGGCGTACCGTCTGTCCGTCAATTCCCGGACAGGCTTTGTTTATGTATGGGTAAGCATCGAAATGGCCATCAACATCATTTTAACCTATCTTTTCGGCTATGTTTATCTGGCGATTTTTTTGGCGTTCTTCATTGGCAATTTACGCAATAAAGTCGGCTTTTATATAGTTTACGGCATCCACATCGGAACGACGATCGTAACAGTGGCACTCGGCATCATTTTTCACAGCAGTCTGTTCCTCTCCCAGCTGCCGTTCATTGTGCTGACCGTTCTTGGAGTCATTCTTTTGCCCTTCAACACCTATAACCGCAATAAACGCGAAAAACTGGAAGACCAGCTTGAAGATGCCAACAAGCGCATTTCGCAATTGGTTATAATAGAAGAAAGAGAGCGGATTGCACGGGATCTTCATGATACGCTCGGCCAGAAGCTGTCGCTGATCGGCCTGAAAAGTGATCTCGCCAGCAAACTCCTGTACCGCGATCCGGAAGCTGCGCTGAATGAAATCAATGACGTCAGGCAAACGGCCCGAACGGCTTTGAAAGAAGTACGCGAACTGGTGTCGGATATGCGCGGCACAAAACTTGAGGATGAGTTGCTGCGGGTTCAGCAGATTTTGAAAGCGGGAGAAATCGATTTTGTCCTGTACGGCAGCCCGAAACTCAAAAATACGCCTCTGCTCGTGGAAAATGTGCTGAGCATGTGCCTGAAAGAAGCGGTCAATAACGTCGTCAAGCACAGCCAGGCGACAAGGTGCACCATCCTGATCAAACAGACGCCGCAGGAAGTATTGGTGCAGGTTCAGGATGACGGCGTCGGATTGCCCGAAACAGGCGCTTTCATGCATGGCAATGGTTTGGCGGGTATGCGGGAGCGCCTTGAATTCATCAACGGTTCCGCTGACATTAAAGGAACGGACGGAATGACCCTGAATATCCGGGTGCCCAACGTGATACTTTATAATTCCAAGGGGGAGATGGCATGATTCGAATCGTACTCGCTGAAGATCAGCGGATGATGCTGGGAGCACTCGGCTCTTTGCTTGATCTGGAGGAAGATATGGAAGTGGTCGGAATGGCCCCGAACGGCCAGGAGGCAATCGAACTGGTGGAGAGACTGAATCCCGACATCTGTATTATGGACATTGAAATGCCGCTGAAGAGCGGCCTGGATGCCGCTGAGCAATTGAAAGATCATCCGTGCAAAGTGATCATCCTGACGACTTTTGCCCGGTCCGGCTATTTTGAGCGTGCACGCGCTGCCGGCGTCAGCGGCTATCTCCTGAAAGACAGTCCAAGCGAGGATCTCGCGACGTCCATCCGCAGCATCATGGCCGGCCGCCGTATCTACGCGCCTGAACTGGTGGACCTCGCCTTTGAAGCCGATAATCCGCTGACCGAAAGGGAGAAAGAAGTAATGGAACTGATTGCGCAGGGCCGCAGCACAAAAGAAATCGCGAACGAGTTATTCATCACATCCGGGACAGTGCGCAATTATATCTCCACCATCCTTGATAAACTGGAAGTCGGCAATCGCATCGAAGCCATTTCACGTTTCAAGGAAAAAGGCTGGTTCAAGTAAAAGATTCTGAACTATAAACAGAAACAGAAAAGCCGGCGAAGAAAAAGAGCTCTTTTT
>NZ_JRGN01000291.1 GCF_000775575.1 Planococcus sp. CAU13 | reverse complement strand
CTGTTTGAGGTGCGGTTCTCGACGAATGAGGTGCGGACTTTGCCATTTGAGGTGCGGTCAGCCCATTTCACTCCGCTTTCACCCCGACAAAAAAACAGCAGCGGAAGGTCCACTGCTGCTGCAGCGGCACAAACCCGTTGTGCCGCCGTGCGCCAGATAGCCCTCCATGCGGAAAAACCGCATGACAGTCCGGCATCTGTTAAATGCCGGCCCAGCAGCGAAGAGCAAGGGCTCTGCACCGCTTCGGCAACTATCCCTTTCGCCAGAAGTCTCCGGAGCCCCTGCCCCTCATTCTGTTTACTGATGATAATTGCGCCTCTATCCCCGCTCCCGCAAAAGAGAGCAAGAACTATTGAATTAGCTCGACTTTATCAAAATTTGCTTTTAATTGCAAGGGGTTTCGGGTATTGATAGGCATTAAAGTGAATTCGGAAGACAGAGACGGGGGTCGTTGAAATGAAGGAGCAGGAAGGCGATTATTATTTGAACATCCAGACAACGGGCACGCAGTGGATTGCGGAAGCGAGTCTGCATCATAACCGTTATGAGCCGACTCCATACGTCCATCTGAAAGAGCTGTTCAATCGCTATCCATTGGAGCCGGACGACGGGCTGGTGGATTTCGGCTGCGGCAAGGGCCGGCTCAATTTCTATGTGCACGACCGTTTCGGCTGCCGGACAACGGGGATTGAAATGAATACCAGTTTTTGCAATGAAGCAAAGCATAACCTTGAAAGCTACTGCCTCAACAGCAGGCGCCGCAGTGGCCGGGAGCTGATCCGGTTCTATTGCGGCATGGCTCAGGAATACGATATCCGCCTGGAGGATAACGTGTTTTATTTCTTTAATCCGTTCTCTGTGCAGGTTTTCATGAAGGTGGTGGACAATATCCTGAAATCCGCGGAAGCGTATCCACGGAAGATGGACATCATCCTTTATTATCCTTCGAAGGACTATATCAATTTCCTGGAACGCAACACGGCGTTTGAATTGAAGGAGACGATCGACTTGCCGGGTGTCCATAAAGATCCCGCGGAGCAGTTTTTGATCTACCGGTTTACACCGGAGGATTAGCTGAACTGCAAGTTCGGGTATAAGCAAAGAAAAGTGGCAGAGGCGGGTGTGGGAAGATGAAGTGGAAAGGCCGAAGAGCAAGCGCGAATGTGGAAGACCGAAGAGGCCGCGGAGGTGGCGGTAAAGGATTGGCTGTCGGGGGAGGGCTCGGCGGAATTGTGCTGGTGCTGATCATCACATTTCTTGGAGGCGATCCGGGAATCCTGCTTGACGGCATGGACGGCAATGGCACAAACAGCACCATCAACCCGGGTGAACCGTACGAAGCGACCGAACAGGAGCAGGAACTGGCGGAGTTTGTGTCGGTTGTGCTGGCGGACACCGAAGAAGTGTGGACAAAAGTTTTTGCTGAAGAAGGCATGCAATATGAGGAGCCGACACTTGTTTTGTTCACGGACAGCGTCCAGTCGGCATGCGGGACAGCCGGCTCGGCGGTCGGTCCGTTTTATTGTCCGGCTGATTATAAATTGTACATCGATCTTGATTTTTATGAAGAGCTCCAGCGCCAGTTTCAGGCACCTGGCGATTTTGCCATGGCTTATGTCATTGCCCATGAAGTCGGCCACCATGTGCAGAATTTGCTCGGGGTGATGCAGGAAGTGCAGCCGCTGCGCAATCAATTGAGTGAGGAAGAATACAATAAACTGCAGGTGCGCCTCGAATTGCAAGCGGATTACCTTTCCGGCGTATGGGCGCATCACGCACAGGAAAAGGGTTATCTCGAAGAAGGGGACCTGGAGGAAGCGCTGACCGCTGCAGCAGCGGTCGGAGATGACACCATCCAGATGCGTTCCCGCGGATATGTCGTGCCGGAAAGTTTTACGCACGGAACAAGCGAACAGCGCCGGAAATGGTTCTATAAAGGTTTCGAAGCGGGCAATCTCGATGAAGGCGACACCTTCGAAGCTGATGGGTTATAAAATCAGCCGAAAAGCCTGTCAAAAAACGAGGTGCAGGATTGATATTTTCGCTCCGGTAATTCATTATATAGAATAGAGAATCTTCTCAAAAATTTGCGGGAAGAAAATATGTTCTATGAAGGAAGTAAACTCATGCAGGAAGAAAATATAACGCGCCTGCAATACGGCGATAAAGAATTGATACTGATCGGTACAGCCCATGTTTCCAAACTGAGCGCCGAACAGGTGAAGGAAGTCATTGAAGCGGAACAGCCCGACAGCGTCTGCATCGAACTCGATGCCCAGCGCTACCAGTCGGTGATGGATAACAGCAAATGGAAAGAAACCGATATTTTTAAAGTGATCAAAGAAAAGAAATCGAGCCTGCTGCTGATGAACCTGGCGATTTCGTCTTTCCAGAACCGCCTGGCCGACCAGTTCGGCATCAAACCGGGCCAGGAAATGATTCAGGGCATCGAGTCGGCTAAAGAAACCGGCGCTGAACTCGTGCTTGCCGACCGCAATATCCAGGTGACGTTTTCGCGCATTTGGGGCAATATCGGCCTGTGGGGCAAGATGCAATTATTGTCATCCGTCTTTTTCAGCATCTTTTCGAAAGAGACAATCTCAGAAGAAGATCTGGAGAAGATGAAATCCCAGGATACGCTTAGCGCGGTCATGGACGATTTCACCAAAGCTTTTCCCCGCCTGAAAACTCCATTGATCGATGAGCGGGATCAGTATCTGGCACAGAAAATCAAAGAGTCACCCGGCAAAAAGGTGGTCGCTGTTCTTGGAGCCGCCCATATACCGGGTATCACCAAAGAGATCCACAACGAGCACGACCTGGAAAAACTGTCGGAGATTCCGCCGAAGTCGAAATGGCCGAAAATCATCGGCTGGGCGATTCCGCTGCTGATCATCGGCATCATTGCCTATACATTCATCTCTAACCCGGCAGCCGGAATTGATCAGACAATCAGCTGGATCCTGTGGAACGGAACATTGGCGGCAATCGGTGCAACCATAGCATTCGGCCATCCGCTGGCCATCATAACCGCGTTTGTCGCGGCACCGATTTCCTCGCTCAATCCGCTTATTGCGGCAGGCTGGTTCTCTGGTCTGACCCAAGCCGCGCTGCGCAAGCCGAATATCGGGGATTTCGAAACCTTGTCAAAAGATGTTTTTACGATCAAAGGCTTCTGGGACAATAAAGTCACGCGCGTCCTGCTGGTCGTCGTCCTGACGAACCTCGGCAGTTCCCTTGGTACATTCATCGGCGGTGCAGATGTCATCCGCCTGTTCTTCGAAAATTTATAAACCATATCTTAACTTCGTCCAGCCGCGAGCTGGGCGTTTTTTATTTTCTTGAGAAAAGGGTATAGAGAACAGATTTGGAAATGGAAATAAGGAGTTATAAAGTGGGCAATAGTGAGGGAAAGGTATACAATACTTATACGAACACGAAAGAGGGTTTTCCCGATGAATTACATAATGGAACGCAGCAAATTATTTATTCTCCTGATTTTCATCCTCATGCTTGTTGGAGTCTATACGTTTCTGACTTTGCCGCAGCGCGAAATTCCGGAAACGCCGCCGGGGCTAGTCCTGGTGTCGACCATCCTTCCGGGAGCAGGGCCGGAGGAAGTGGAGCGGTCGATCACGACGCCGCTGGAAGTTGAGATCGGTAAAGTGGACGGCATTACATCGATCCAGTCCATTTCCGCCAATTCTGCTTCCATTATTACATTGGAGCTTGAAGACGGCCTGGATCCGGATGCGCTGATCAATTCAATTCAGCAGGAAGCGCAAAGTGCATCTGCGAATTTCCCGGAGCAGGCGCAGGAAACCGCTGTCGAAAAGCTTGATATGACTTTCCCGCTTGTGTCGTATATCTTCTACGGCGACCGTGAGGAACTGGACGGTATGAAACAGGTGCTTGATAGTCTTTCTGAAGATGTGGAAGCTGTGTCGGGTGTTGCCGGTACGACGGTGAAAGGACTGAACGGCCAGCAGATTCTAATAGAACTGGACGGCGACGCAATGGCCGAAAACAATCTCCAGCCATTTGCTGTACTCGAGTCGCTGCAGCAGGCCAATCAGCCGCTGTCGCTCGGTACTCATGACAACGGCAATGAACGCCTCGTTTTGACTGTCAGCCAGGAGGAAGGCATCGAAAAGCTGCAGCAATTACAGGTTGGCTCTTCCGCTGTTCCGTTAAGTGATGTGGCGACGATTGAAATGGTGGATCAGGAAACGGCGGACATCATCACTTTTGAAGGCGAAGACGCCATTTCCTACACCGTATTCCTGCAGAGTGGGCAGGATATTCCCTCTGTCGATGAGCGCGTGACGAAAGTGATCGAAGCGTTCAATGAAAAACTGCCTGCCGGTGTGGAAGCTGATAAATACGAGTCGCAGGCGGATAATGTCAATGAAATTTTCAGCAGCCTCTATATTTCATTGCTGATTGCGGTGCTGGCTGTCCTCATTGTAACGACAGCAGGACTGACACTGTTCGGTGCATTTGCAGTGGCGTTGACGGTGCTTGCTTCTGTCTTGACCGGGCTGATTCCGATTCCGTATATGGGTGTAGATTTGAACCAGATTTCGGTTATCGGCCTCATCATCGCCATCGGGATTCTGGTCGATGACAGCATTGTCGTCAATGACAATATCCAGCGGCGCTATAAACTGGGGGATTCGGCGAAGCAGGGTGCCATCAACGGCGTGCGTGAAGTGTATCCATCGATCATTTCATCCAGTCTGGCGATTGTTGTAACGTTTTCTCCGCTGCTGCTGCTGTCGGGCGGCAACGGCGCTTTCATCAAGGCGCTGCCGAGCATCCTCATTACGACGATCATCGCGTCGACCGTTTTGTCCATCACGCTGGTGCCGATGATGCAATATCTGAAAACGAAACGAAAGGCCAAAAAGATTTCCGATACACCGGGATTCCTCGGCAAACCGCTTGAAAAGCTTGCCCTGTTTTATTCGGAGAAAGTTTTGCGCAGCGTCCTGAAACGGCCGTTATGGGTGGGCATCGGCGGCTTGCTGCTTGCGACGGGCTTACTGTCGCTTGCGCTGTTTACGCCGTTCGAGTTTTTCCCGGAAGCTGACCGCGAGGAAGTGACGATGGACGTCCGCCTGACGGAAGGGACGACGATTGAAGAAACGGATGCGTTCATGGCGCAGATTACGGAAGAAATCGCCGAAGAAGATGACAATGTCAATGAACTCGCGATTTTCACCGGTGAAGGTCTGCCGAACCTGTTTGCTTCATCGATGGACAATACCGGTTCTAATACGGGCCAGGCTGCGATTCGCATCAACCGTGACGCAACATCAGCTTCGGCGTTTATCGATAAATGGGAGCCGGAGCTGCGCGAACGCTACCCTGACGCTGAGATTTTCCTGAACACGATTGTGCAGGGACCGCCAGTCGGTGCGCCGGTGACGGTTACGGTTTCGGGGGAGGATATCGCGGAACTTGAAACTTTGCGCGATTCGCTGAAGCGGCAGATGCTTGATAACGGAGCGGACATCGTCACAGATAACCTCGGCGAACCGGTGCCGGCTGTTGAGTACGTGCCGAACCGCGATGCGCTCGAAAGCAACAGCATTGCGCTCAGCACTGTAACGAATCAGCTGCAGCTGCTGACACAGGGCATTCCGCTGTACAGTATTTTTGAAGACAATGAATTCTACGATCTTGTTCTGAAACAGGCAGGAATCGAAGAAGGACAGGAAATCGACCTTTCTCAATTTGCGGTTCCTGCAGGTCAAAGCGGCTCACCAGAAGAAGCGCAGGGACCGTCGACAGGTGCCCCTGCAGCTGGAGGTCCGCCGCAACTGATTCCGCTGGACGAATTATTGGATGAACAGCAAACGGAGGCCATTGCCCAGGTGCCGCATGAAGACGGAGACCGGGCGATCACATTGCGCGCTTTCGGCAGCAATGATGACTTCGAAGCAGACATGCTTGAAGTGGTTGAAGCGGAGAAAGCGGGGCTTGCGGAAGGATATGAAATTTCCACAGGCGGCGAAAATGACGACCAGCAGGCATTCTTTGCTGAAATCGGCATCCTGTTCCTTGTCGTATTATTGCTCGTCTATCTTGTCATCGCCTTCCAGTTTAAATCGTTCAGCCTGCCGTTCCTGGTGCTGATTGCGGTTTATCTCGGAATTTCCGGAGCGATTCTTGGCTTGTTCATCACCCAGACACCGCTCAGCTTCCTTGGCGTAATGGGGATTGTATCGTTAACGGGGATCGTCGTACGAAACGCGGTCGTGCTGATCGACTTTGTTGAAGCGCGCCGGTTGTCCGGTGACTTCTCGATAAAAGAAGCAATCATGGAATCGGGTTATGCGCGCCTGAAGCCGATTGTACTGACTTCGATCACTTCAATTGTGGCGCTGATTCCCGTCGCCTTATCCGGTGACCCGCTGTTTGAACCGCTCGCGGTCACAATCATTGCCGGACTGGCGTTCTCAAGCCTGTTCACATTGGTGATGATCCCAGCGCTTTACCTGGTGTTCTACCGCATCAGACACCGCAAGGAGAAAGCAGCAGCTTAATTTTGACAGCACAGCCTTCGCCGGCTGTGCTGTTTTTTATTCGAAATAAAAAATTGTTGATTAGCCGAAAGCGGGAGGGGTAACTAAGGTAATAGAACAAAAATCATGCTCCAATGCAGCGCGTTGCAGACAGCGGGGTGAAGCCGATGGCAAACAGACACGATGTCCATGATAAAAAAGATATCAAAATAGCTCCGCTGCTCGCAGTGCTGATGGCGGGTGTATTCGTGGCTATTTTAAATCAGACGCTGCTTGCTACAGCGCTGCCCCATATTATGGATGATTTGAATATCACTGCCAATACAGCCCAGTGGCTGACGACGGTCTTCATGCTTGTCAACGGCGTGATGATTCCGGTCACCGCTTTTCTGATCGGCAAATTTTCAACGCGTGCACTGTTTCTGACAGCGATGGGGTTGTTTACAGCCGGAACCGTCATTGCGGCGCTTGCGCCGGGTTTCGGAATTTTGATGGTCGGACGCATCATCCAGGCATCGGGAGCCGGAATTATGATGCCCCTGACCCAGACAATCCTTTTTGTCGTTTTCCCTGTAGAAAAGCGGGGGCAGGCTATGGGCTTGTTTGGCCTCGTCATTTCTTTCGCTCCGGCACTGGGTCCTACGCTGTCAGGCTGGATTGTCGGCCAGTACCCATGGCGGGCCCTGTTTTATATAGTCATTCCGATTGCCTTGCTTGATTTGATTCTGGCTTACTTTTTCCTGAAAAATGTCACGAAACAGACTTTTCCGAAGCTGGATATTTTGTCAGTGGTGCTGTCGACGGCAGGCTTCGGCGGGATTCTTTACGGCTTTTCCAGTGCCGGCTCAATCGGCTGGGGCAGCTGGCCGGTCATTTTGTCCATTGGAATCGGCGCTGTTTCGCTGGTCTTCTTTATTCATCGCCAGACAATTTTGAAAGAACCACTGCTTGAATTTAAAGTTTTCCGATATGGTATTTTCACCTTATCGACCATTCTAAGCGTCGTCGTTTTTATTTCCATGATCGGCGGCGCTACGATTCTGCCGATTTATATGCAGGACATGCATGGTTTTACAGCACTCCAATCAGGGCTCATGCTGTTGCCGGGTGCCATCATTATGGGCATCATGAATCCGGTTGCGGGTAAGATATTCGATCTTTTCGGAGGCAAATGGCTGGCGGTTATCGGCTTATCGATTGTCACCGTCAGCACTTTCCAATTTACCGTGCTCACCGCCGAAACATCATTTACCTATCTGGCGGTTATGCATGCCATCCGGATGTTCGGCGTCTCGATGGTTATGATGCCGGTGACGACTGCCGGGCTCAATCAGCTGCCGGAACGCCTCATTCCGCATGGCACGGCAATGAGCAATACCATGCGCCAGGTGTCCGGCTCAATCGGCACGGCCCTGCTCGTTACTGTCATGACCAGCACGGCTTTGGATCCGCAGCAATTTGGAGTACAGGGTCTCATCCGCGGCGTGAATATATCTTTTGTCGTCGCAGGTATGCTCAGCCTCGTCGGCGTTTTTCTGTCCTTTTTCCTGAAGAAAGCAGAACCTCCGGCTGAAGGCGAATAAAACACGGGGGTGCAGGCAAGTTTTTCAGAAAGAAGGCCTCAAGTTTGAATTTTCATCCGATTGGAAATATGGTAAAACAGCGGATTTGTAACACAATGTACATTTACTTCTTTGAAATGATTTGGTAAGATGTCTGACGACGGACGAGTTAGACGTGAAATTAGCCTAATTTTCTGAGAAAATATAATTTATGAGGTGAAGCAGTGAATATATTATGGGGCATCTTCGGCATAATCACCGTTCTGGGACTTGCTTTCCTGTTATCGGATGGTAAAAAATCCATTAAGCCACGGACAATTCTGGGCGGTTTGGCAATTCAAATCACTTTTGCATTCATCGTGCTGGAGTGGGAATATGGCCGCAAAAAGCTGGAACAGCTTTCTGAGCTTGTGAATAATGTAATCGGTTACGCGGGCGAAGGGATTGCCTTCGTATTTGGCCCTGCAGCGGATACAAACAATTTTGGTTTCGTCTTTGCCTTTCAGGTATTGACGATCATCATCTTCTTCTCATCTCTTATTTCTGTGCTTTACTATTTGGGCATCATGCAAATCGTTATCCGATTCCTGGGTGGGGGGATATCCAAATTGCTCGGTACAAGTAAGGCGGAATCGATTTCTGCCGCGGCGAACATTTTCGTCGGACAGACGGAAGCGCCGCTTGTTGTGCGTCCATTCCTCGCGGGAATGTCGAGATCCGAGTTGTTCGCGGTTATGACCGGGGGACTGGCATCAGTCGCAGGTTCTACACTGGCCGGCTATGCACTTCTTGGTGTTCCGCTTGAATACCTGCTGGCTGCCAGCTTCATGGCTGCTCCTGCCGGTTTGATCATGGCGAAAATCATGATTCCGGAACGTGAGGAAATCGAGGAAAAAGAATTTAAACTTGAAAAAGATAACCAATCAACCAACGTCGTCGACGCTGCTGCACGTGGTGCAGCAGACGGTTTGCAATTGGCTTTGAATGTAGGGGCGATGCTTCTGGCGTTTATCGCTTTGATTGCGCTGCTTAACGGATTGCTCGGCGGACTTGGCGGCTGGTTAGGCCAGGAAGGCTGGACAATCCAGGGAATTCTCGGATTCATCTTTGCGCCGCTTGCCTTTGCCATTGGCGTACCATGGGCGGAAGCGGTCCAGGCCGGCAGTTACATCGGCCAAAAACTCGTTTTGAACGAGTTCGTCGCATACGTTTCCTTTACAGCGGAAATGGCTGATCTGTCGCCGAAAACTGTCCTGATCGTCAGCTTTGCTCTTTGTGGCTTCGCCAACTTGAGCTCACTGGCAATCCTGCTTGGCGGACTCGGAGCACTTGCTCCAAACCGTCGCCCGGATATCGCCAAGCTTGGCATGAAAGCAGTAGCGGCGGGTATGCTCGCTTCACTCTTGAGCGCTTCGATTGCGGGGATGTTCTTTTAATCAATAAATTTTGGAGCCACATGCAAAATGCGTGTGGCTCTTTTTGATGGGAGTGTTTTGGATTTTGGTTTATGGGTTTTTCGCTTTTCGCTTTGGCGAAAAGCATCCATTATTGAGTCCCGGTTTTGGAGCGGGGGAAGATAATAGGGGTATGGGCGTTAATCAGCGTGCGGCAGACCGAAAACCGTTTGAATGGATTGCATTTCGCCGGGGGCGAAATGCGATAGGGGCGGAAATGCGTAGTGGAGAGTGGCTTTTTGAAGGGGAATGGGTGATAGCGACGTCACTTTTTCGATAGAGCGACGCTGGAAGGGTGAATGAGAGGCTTTTCGCACAGCGAAAAGCTTCTTT
>NZ_JRGN01000147.1 GCF_000775575.1 Planococcus sp. CAU13 | reverse complement strand
GTCGCTAAGCCGCAGGAGTCTTCGCTGTTCTGCTCCATATCTTAAGAAACTTCTCTAAGAAACGGATTGATAAATAAACTATAATTGAGAGTGACTGTACTTACTCGGGCATTCGCCCGAGTGGTTCACAGCAGGAAGCCTATTCCTGAACTCACTTAGTTTTCTCTCATTTATAGAAGTGTACACCAGCGAAGGAGCGCGCCAGGACGGAGCGGAGCAATAAGACGAGTGCTCTTCTCGGCT
>NZ_JRGN01000197.1 GCF_000775575.1 Planococcus sp. CAU13 | reverse complement strand
GCGAAGCTGTTTTGCGGAATATCGATTTTTTCTTCTTAACAGAACAGAAAGGAGCCCCGGATTCAATCCGCGGCTCCTTCTTTTATTCATTTTATTTCGACACCATGCTGCGCAGGGCGAGATTGATGTTTTGCGGGCGTTCCGCGAGTCTTCTCATATAATAGCCGTACCAGTCTTCTCCGAAAGGCACGTAAGTCGTGAATGCGTAGCCTTCATCCGCCAGTTCCTTCTGCATTTCCGTACGGAAACCGTAAAGCATCTGGAATTCGAAGCGGTCGCGCGGAATGTCGTTTTCTTCGACAAACTTCTTCACGTCATTGATGATGTGGTGATCATGCGTCGCGATGGAAGTAAACGCTTTCTCCTGCAGGCGAAGTTTAATCAATTTGAGATAGTTTGCATCAATGTCCTGCTTGCTTTGCAGGGATACATCCGGAATTTCTTTATATGCACCTTTTACAAGGCGCAGGCGGACATCCTTGAGGTGGTCAAGGTCTTTTTCCGAGCGGTATAAATAAGCCTGGATGACAGTTCCGATATTCGGATAGTCTTTCCGCAGCTCAAACAATAAATCAAGAGTCTGCTGCAGATGAGCATAATCTTCCATATCGAGATTGATGAAAATGTCGTAGTTTGCAGCTGCCTGTGCGATTTCACGCATATTTTCAAGACAGAAATCGTAATCGACATCAAGGCCGATCTGCGTCAGCTTGATGGACATATGGGCATTTACGCCATTCGCTTGGATTGCTTCTATTGTATGGAGGATATTTTCTTTGGCAGCAGTCGCTTCTTCTCTGCTGTAGACGAATTCTCCAAGATTATCGATTGTTGCACTGATTCCGATACTGTTTAATTCTTTTACCGATTTCATCATGCTATCAATATCGGTGCCGGCTACCACTTTCCCGGCTCCCAGTTTAAGACCCCATTTTTTTGCACCGCTGTTCAACAATTGATTTTTGGACAAAGCAATAAAAAAGTCTCTCGTTACACCCACTTTATTTTCCTCCTATACTATCAAACGACTCTGTTTATCCTGTAAAACTGGCGGATCCGTCAAGAAAAGAATTCAGTTCCTTCAGCAAAGTGCCTCAAGAAATTTTAGAAGAAGAACGCTATGCGTTCGTATCCCAGATACATTATATATGATTGTTTGAAGTCAGCATATCATTAAATATTACCGAATTAAAACTATTCCTATTAAAAAAACTATTTTAATGTCTTTTTTGAGAACGTATCAATCTTTTGAAGGTTTGAAAGGTGTAAAATAGATAACAGTTCGGCACTTAAAGCAGAAAGGAGTAGAGGATATGAAAGGTATATCAGCAAAAGGTTTTACCTTTTCGGTGTCCATTTATGCTGTTTTGCATTTCGTCACTTATTTCTATTATAATGACCTGCTGTTCGATGTTCTTTCTGTATTCGGTTTTGTGACACTTGTTTTCGGCCTTCTGCTGCTTCCTGCCAGTAAATTGCAGCTGCCGATTTTCCTGTCCACAATTGCAGTCGCTGTCCTTCTTTTTTCAGGGGCTCCTTTAATCGGCGGCCTGGCTGAAGGATTTCTGCAGATGCGCAGCCTCATTTCGCTGCTGCTGATTGTGCCGATGATCAGCTGGGTGCTGAATGAAGAGCCTTATATAGATGAAATTATGAGCTACGGCCATAAATTTTTGAATGAAAGCCGGAAATTCTACCTGGGATTAGCCGGAATGACGCAGATCATTGCCCATTTCCTGCTGTTTGGCGCTGTGCCTATGATGTACAGCTTTATCGATTCGTTTTTAAAAGAACATAAAAATGAAGCCTGGGAAAGATTCAAAGGTACCGCTATTTTACGGGGATTTGCTTTATCGACACTTTGGGTCATCAGCATCCCGAGTTTCATATTCGCTGTCGAAGCACTTGGGGCCACGTTATGGAAATCGGTCGTTCTGGGCTTCGCTGCAGCTATAGGCGGAAGTTTGCTCGGGGCATTTTTCGCTTACCGGCAGGAAAAGAAAGACGGAGAAGATTTTTCGGCCGTTCTGCAGACTGAAATCGCCAAAGCAATGAAGAAGTCCCGGAATACAGGGAGATGGAACCGCGATGTGGCTGAATTCGCTTTTCTGTTCATATCGCTGTTCGGCGCAATTTTCTTCATACATGAAATGTGGAATATCGATTTTCTGGTAGTCATTCCTTTAGTGATCCTGTTTTGGACAGCGCTGTATTTCCTGTTGAAAAAGCGCATGGGAAATTATTTGACCAATGGCAAAAAGTTCGTTGCAAACGGAATTTCCAGACAGGCGCAGCAGCTCAGTATTCTTCTGTCCGCTGGATTGATGATCTATGCGCTGAATCATTCAGGAACAGGGAAGTATGTAATTGATGGAATGAATGCAATTACGGAAATCGTTTCATTTCTGAATATTTTATTGCTGCTTCCGTTCATTCTGATCTTTCTCGGGTTTATCGGTTTGGGGCCATTGCCGGTGATTGTTCTGGTGACAGGCATACTGGAAAGTGCAATTCTGCCTTATCCGCCGGAATTGATTGTGCTGGCTGTTACATCGGGCAGTGTCATTTCCATCCTGCTTTCCCCTTTTGTCATGCCTGTCATTATATTGAGCAGCATGAATGGCTTAAGCGGCATTCGTAACGGAATCCATTTCAATTTGAAATACGCCATCGCTTTTTATATCATGATCCAATTATTCATCCAGACAAGCATTTTGTTGTAATCCGCCAGGCGCTTGCGCTTTTATGGAATCATTGGCTTAGGGCAGCCGGTTTTGGTAGGCTGTAGATAACTCAGCCGGTTTTCAACGGGAACCGGCAATGAAGAAAGGGGAGATTGGTTTGACGATTCTTCATATGCTTTCAGGCTCCTATGCCGGCCGGGGAGAGCAGGGCATCAAGCTTTGGCAGTTTGACACGGTTGCCGGTGACTTGAAAGAAATTGCCGCCGCCAGCGGGGTCGAACGCCCGTCGTTTCTGGCAGTGCATCCGGAAAGAAATATGTTTGCCTCCAGCAGCGAAGATTTTGGCGGAGAGCTGGCAGCCTTTGAAGTGGATTTGGAAGAAGGCCGGATCGAAGAGCGCGGCCGCAGCAAAGGCAACGGGGATCATCCCACCCATGTCAGCATTGACCGCAGCGGAAACTGGCTGCTGTGCGTCAATTATTCAGCGGGCAGCGTAAATGTTTTCCGGCTGGAAGCAGACAACACGATTGGCGAAATGACCGATTCCATCCAGCACGAGGGCAGCGGACCAAACGCGGAAAGGCAGGATGCGGCTCATCCGCATTCCGTCATCCAATTTCCGGACAGCAATCTGTTCGCTGTTTCGGATCTCGGCACGGATACGATTTACTGTTACGAACTTGACGCGGAAAACGGGAAACTTCGTCTGCAGCAGGCGCTTGAAGCGGATAAGGGAAGCGGGCCGAGGCACCTTGCTTTTCATCCGGCGCTGCCGATTTTTTATTCACTCGAGGAATTGAATTCCTCGGTGACGGCTTATTCTTTCAATGAAGAGCGGATTGAAAAAGGCCAGCAGCTGTCCCTGCTCCCCGAGGCATTCGAAGGCGACAATACTGCAGCTGAAGTGGCGGTGTCCGAAGACGGCAAATACCTGTACGCTTCGAACAGGGGAGACGACAGCATCGTATCTTTTGAAATCGACGGCAATGGAAATTTGCACAGCCCCGAATTCACCAGCAGCGGCGGAAAAGGGCCGCGCCACTTTGCCCTGGTGCCGGGAGGAGGCTGGCTGATTGCAGCAAACGAAAAGTCGGATTCGCTGGCCGTCCTGAAACTCGAAGATGGCCGGCCGCTTGCGATGGCCCAGAAAATAAAAACAACTTCTCCGGTCTGTGTGAAATTCATCCAATAGACCAATTAAAAAACAGGCAGAGGACACATGTCCTTTGCCTGTTTTCTATTCACCAGTCCTCTGTTTCTTTTTCGACGATGCCGAACTCTTTCAGAATGCTCGTTAGGCGGCTGTCATGATTGCCTTCAAATGCTTCGGCCGTGCAATCCGAATGTGGCGGGTAATTCAATTCCTTTGCATGCTGCAGCGTCGACTCTTCGAGGAAATTCGTCGCGTCCGCTCCCTGGAAGCAGGACGGGGCGATATATGTGCGGTAAGTATGTTCCAGCACCACCCGGGTGTTGGGCGGGGGAACATTGTCGCGCGGGACAAGAAGGAAAATCAGCAGCGCAGCTGCGGCCAGCAAGCCGGCCAGGCTCCAGACGGTATTTTTTTTCATGGCTTTTATTCCTCCGCCAGCAAAATTTCGATGTCGTGCTTTATTTCGTCGGTCGGAGGATTGAGGCCGTTGTAGAATTTCCGGACCACGCCTTCGCGGTCAACCAGGAAAAAGTCCGTTCCGTGCACTACCTGATCAGAGTCCTCCGGTTTTCTGGCGACAGTCTTAAAATTTTTATAGGCGAATTGATCGATTTTCTCGGGAACATAACCGGTCAGCAAATCCCAGCTGCTGAGATCGGCTCCGTAATTTTCAGCGTAGGATTTTAACACTTCAGGTGTATCCACAACAGGATCGACGCTGAATGAAACGATTCTTACATCAAGGCCTTCCTGTGCCAGTTCCTGCTGCAGCTGAGTCATGTTCGCCATCATCGGCAGACAGACGGTTGTGCAATTGGTGAACACAAAATCAGCAAGCCAGACGTCTCCTTTTAAATCTCCCAGACTCACTTCTTCATTATTTTGATTGGTGAAATGAAAATCTTCCATTTCCCAATTGACGGAATCTTTGATTTTCCCGCCGCATCCGGCAAGAATCAGGATTGAAAATAACAGCAGGGCCATCCACTTGATTTTCAGCAACAGTACCCTTCCTTTCTTTCTTAACTATCACTCCTAAGGGTATTAGAAATCAGGCTGTCAAACAAGTGCCAAGCCTCTGAAACATATGTATATATTTCGAACAAGCGGGAATGCGGAGAAAACGGAGAAAAAGATATAAACGGATTTTGAAGATAATTTACAAAAAATTTAGTTAATTTACAAAGGAGAATCATGAGATGTGTAGAATCTACTAAAGATACCTTATTGCGGTAAGGCTAAGGAGGTGTAGCCGTGATTATGCAGAAAGAAGCTCTGACGGCGGACAGGCTGAAAGATTTTCACAGTGGCTGCATGACAGATGCCCATCGGTACTTCGGTGCAAAAGTGGAAAACGGATGGACTTTCTTTACGTTGTGGGTGCCGGATGTTGAAAAGGTGAATGCTGTCGTGTTCGAGCCCGGTACAAACGTGCGGACATCCTATGAAATGAAGCGCATGGCGCATGACGATACCATTTGGGATATCCGTGTCGAAAGGGATTTTACCGGATTTTCCTATGTCTATGAAATCTTCCTGCCGAACGGCGAAGTTCTCGAGAAATCGGATCCCTACGCCAGACAGGGAGAGTTCAGGCCGCAGACAAAATCCGTCGTTGCCGGACATTCCCGGCATGAATGGGAGAGATCGGTGCTGGCGGAAAAAGAAAGAATTGCCGACAACCATATTGAAAAGCCGATGGCAATCTATGAACTGCATATCGGGACGTGGAAACGGAATGAGCAGGGAGCTTTTTTGAATTACCGGGAGTTGGCCGACGAGCTCATCCCCTATGTAAAAAACCTGGGCTTTACCCATATTGAAATTCTGCCGATTACAGAACATCCGCTTGATGAGTCCTGGGGGTATCAGGGAACTGGCTATTTTGCGCCAACCATCCGCTACGGTACAGCTGACGATCTGAAATATTTTGTTTCAGCGTGCGCTGAAAATGGCCTCGGGCTTTTTTTGGATTGGGTTCCCGGTCATTTCTGCAGTGACGCTTTTGCGCTTTCCTTATTCAACGGTACACCTCTTTATGAAGAATCACGGGAAGAAAGAAGGATGAACCCGGATTGGGGTACATTGAATTTCGATATCAGCAAAGGGGAAGTCGTCAGTTTCCTCATGTCGAGCGCCCATTACTGGCTGGCTGAGTTCAAATTTGACGGTTTTCGCATGGATGCGGTCATCACCCAGCTGTTTATCCCGAACACCGAACCCCCAACTTTCAATGAAGAAGGCAAAAACTTTCTGAGAGAACTGACGGCCAGTTTGAAAAGAGCATTTCCTCAGGCCATTTTAATTGCCGAAGATGCGCAGAACCATCCGAAGGTGACACATGAACTGGAAAATGAGGGAGTCGGCTTTGATTATAAATGGAATTTCGGCTGGATGCACGACACTCTTGAGTATATGAAGATACCGCCGCCAGAAAGGCCGGAACACCACGGCAAAATGAACTTTTCACTGATGTATCAATACGAAGAACGCTATATTCTGGCTTTTTCCCATGATGAAGTGGTTCATGGTGAAAAATCATTATTGAATAAACTGCCGGGATCGCTCGATGAGAAATTCAGCCAATTGCGCTTGCTGCTGAGCTTTTGGATTACGCATCCCGGAAAAAAATTATTGTTCATGGGCCAGGAATTCGGCCATTTTGATGAATGGGAATTTAAGCCGGAACTGGACTGGGCTTCATTGGTCAACGAGCCCCATCAGCAGATGGCGCTTTTTACAAAAGAGCTGCTGGCTTTTTATAAGAACGAAAAAGCGTTGTTCGAATTGGATGACCATCCGAAAGGTTTTGAATGGCTCGATGCAGACAATCATGAACAAAGCGTGGCTTCATTCATCCGCAGAGGCAAAAAAGCGGAAGATGAATGCGTCATCCTCTGCAATTTCTCTAATCAGGCATATCCGGATTTTCGGGTGGGGGTACCGCAGGCTGGCGTTTATGAGCAGGTGTTTTCAAGTGCCGCAGCCAAATACGGAGGGGTTCAGGAAAGCGCGGCGATGGCAGCCGCAGCTGAAGAGGAGCGAGCTGACAATCAGAACAGATCCATCAACATTACATTGCCGGCATTTACCATGTGTATCTGGAAATTGAACGGGAAAGGGAGCGAAGCAGATTGAAAAAGCAGATTGTGGCCATGCTGTTGGCGGGGGGCCAGGGAACCCGGCTGAAAGAATTGACATACGCGGTTGCGAAGCCGGCGATTCCTTTTGGCGGAAAATACCGCATCATCGATTTTCCATTATCCAATTGCACGAACTCCGAAATCCACACAGTCGGCGTATTGACACAATACCAGCCGCATTTATTGCATCAATATATCGGTCTTGGGACCCCGTGGGACCTGGATCGCCGTGATGGCGGCGTGACGATGCTTCCGCCATATGCAGAAGCCGACGGGATCAAATGGTACGACGGAACGGCAAATGCGATTTTTCAAAACCTCAAGTTTCTGGAAGCCCATGATCCCGAGTATGTCCTGATCCTGTCCGGAGATCATATATATAAGATGAATTATATGGAGATGCTTGAGTTCCACAAAAAGCAGCAGGCCGATGTCACCATTTCCGTCATTGAAGTGCCGTGGGAAGAAGCGAGCCGCTTCGGCCTGATGGAGACGGATGACGATATGCAGGTTACGCGGTTTGTTGAAAAGCCGGCGGATCCGAAAAGCAATTTGGCGTCGATGGGCGTCTACATCTTTAATTACCAAAAACTGAAGGAATATCTGGCCGCCGATGCAGAAAAAGAGGAATCCAGCCATGATTTTGGCAAGGACATCATCCCCGCGATGCTGGAAAGCGGCGAAAAACTGGTTGCCTATCCTTATAAGGGCTATTGGAAAGATGTCGGCACGGTGGAAAGTCTGTGGGAATCGAATATGGATCTGCTGGATCTCGATTCAGGCCTGGTGCTGCACGACCCGGCCTGGAGAATCTTTTCGTCCAATCGACAGCTTCCGCCGCAAGTAGTGACGTCAACTTGCGATATCCAGGAATCTTTTGTCAATGAAGGCTGCATCGTTGAAGGGACAGTGAGGCGGTCGATCATTTCCCAGGATGTCCACATTAAAGAAGGCGCTGAAGTCAGTGAATGCGTGGTGATGGAAGGAGTGGTCATTGGCGCCGGTGCGAAAATCAGGCGTGCCATCATAACACCGAATCTGATAGTGCCTGATCATTTTGAATTGAAGAAACTGGACGGGGAAATCACTTTAATGACGCGGAACACCATAGCTGATTGGGAAGGGAGTGAAGATAATGCGGTTAGCAGCGGTAATTGACGCGACAGTAACGATTCCCGGATTGAAGGAATTGGCGATGTACAGATCTTCCGCTTCCATTCCGTTTGGGGGAAGGTATCGCTTAATCGATTTCGCTTTATCCAATATTGTAAATTCGAATCTGAATTCTGTCGGAATCTTTGCTTCTCAGCAGAGTGTTTCATTGATGGACCATATAGGAAGCGGGAAAAGCTGGGATTTGGACCGGCGCAAAAACGGACTTTATTTTTTGCCCACCTCACAAAGAGAAGGCGATCATTTGAGCGTAGGCTCATTTGAGGCACTGGAAGAGCACTTGAATTTCTTCCATAAAATCACGCAGCCTTACGTCATGGTAACCAGTACTTTTTGCATTTCACAGATTGACTATAACGATATGCTGGAGAAACATTTGGCATCAGGAGCGGATATTACAGAGGCCGTCTGCGATGAGGCATGCATGAAAGCCTATATATTATCGAAAGAGTTGTTAATGCAGATGATTAAAAATTTCCGTGAAGAACGCGTCGTCAGTGTGGAAGACATCGTGAACCTGAAGAAAAAGCCTTATACTTTTGCACAGTACGAGTACGAAGGTTATTTCGCGCTGATCAACTCGATGGAAAGCTATTTCAATGAATCCCAGGCGTTATTGTCCAAAGAAGTCTGGCTCCGATTATTCCTGCCTGACAGGCCGATCTATACAAAAGTCAAAGATGAACCGCCGACAAAATACATGAAGGGTTCTGATGTTAAACGGTCGCTGGTTGCGAACGGAAGTCTGCTCAAAGGCCAGGTGACGGACAGCATTCTCAGCAGGGCGGTATCAATCGGCAAAAACTCGAAGCTGGAAAAATGCATAATTATGCAAAAGTGTGTAATAGAAGAAGGCTGCGATTTGCTTTACGTAATTGCGGACAAGGATGTGCATATCAAAGCAGGAAGTATCATCCATGGCACCAAAGAGAAACCGGTGGTCATCCGCAAAGGCAGCGTCGTGTCGGAGGGAGATGCTGTATGAAAATACTGATGGCGGCAGCGGAATGTGTGCCTTTCGCCAAAACCGGGGGACTGGCCGATGTAATCGGCGCCTTGCCGGTGAAACTGGCGGAATATGGCCATGACATTACCGTGCTTATGCCTAAATACAGTTTGATAACAGAAGAATACACGAAAGATTTCACCTTTCTGGAAGAACTTTCCGTCCCTTTTTCCGGACAGCAGAAACCATGCGCGATCTATGAATATAATAATGAAAATGTGCGCTTTTTATTTCTCGGCAATCAGGAATATTATGAACGCTCCCAAATCTACGGCCAGGAAGATGACGGAGACCGTTTCGGCTTTTTAAATGCCGCGGTATTGACGGTAATGGAAAAGCTGGCACTTGAACCAGATATAATCCACGTCCATGACTGGCATACGGCGATGATTCCTTATCTGGTGAAAGAAGACAGCAGGTTTAAAAGATTTGCCGGCATAAGGACTGTTCTGACAATCCACAATCTTCAATTTCAGGGGAAATTTCCGAAATCCCTTTTCAATAAAGGATTTGGACTGGATGAAAATCAGTCGGCTGTTGGAACGATTGAATGGCAGGGCAATTACAATATGCTGAAAACAGGCATTTTATATGCTGATAAAATAACCACCGTAAGTCCCTCTTACCGGGATGAAATTCTGACTGAACGGTATGGTGAAGGGCTGGAAACTGTGCTTCAGGAGCGAAAAGATGACCTGGTAGGGATCCTGAATGGGCTGGATACCGACTTTTATAACCCCGCCACCGATCTGGCAATTGAAATGGAATATGACCATACATCAATCGAAGGAAAAGCCGTCAACAAACGGGCAGTGCAAACTGGGATGAAATTGCCTGTAAAAGGGGATATTCCACTGGCCATCATGATTTCACGGCTGGCAGGGCAGAAAGGGATCGATATATTGGAAGAAGCCCTGCCAAAACTTCTGGCATCCAAAGACATGCAATTTGTTCTGCTTGGCTCCGGGGAAGAGAGATTCGAGAAATTTTTCCGGGATTTATCTCATCAATTTCCGGATCAAGTGGCGGTACATATCGGCTTTGATGAAAACCTGGCACACCAGCTTTACGCTGGCGCCGATATTTTTCTGATGCCTTCCCATTTTGAACCATGTGGATTGAGCCAGCTGATTTCCATGCGCTACGGCACTGTTCCTGTCGCCAATAAAACCGGCGGCCTGCGGGATACCGTTGTCGAATATGACCGGCATGCCGAAACGGGCAACGGTTTCCTGAGTGATCTGCAGGGCAGCTCTTCTTTCATTGATGCGACGGAGCGGGCTCTGGCGCTTTATCAGGAATCAGGACACTGGGAAACAATCAAGCAAAATGGCATGGCTGCAGATTATTCATGGAAACAATCCGCCAAATCGTATGAAGAACTTTACGAAAAGCTGATTCAATAGAAGGAAGGTGATCCGATGCCAGACAAATCATTCGACAATACGGATTTAGCCGATTACAAAGCAGGCGCTGTCCTGGAAGGGAAAGTTGCCATCATTACCGGCGCCAGCAGCGGCATCGGACAGGCGGTTGCCATTGCCTACGCAAAAGAAGGTGCGAAAATCGTGATTGGCTATAAAGGCAACGAAGACGGCGCAAATAAGACGATTGAGGTGATCAAAAAATACGGCGGCGATGCAAAAGCGTTTCAGGGAGATCTGGGGAAATCGGAAGAATGTGAAAAAATCGTCCAATTCACGCTCGAGTCCTATGGCCAGATAGACATCCTCGTCAACAACGCCGGTTATCAATATCCGCAGACTTCGCCGCTTGATATCACCGATGAGCAGATGCTGAAGACTTTCGAGATCAAAGCTTTTGCGATGTTCTATCTGGTAAGGGCCGCATTGCCTCATTTAAAGAAAGGCGCGCGCATCATCAATACAGCTTCCATCAATGCGTACCGCGGACATTCCGATTTGATCGATTATTCCGGTGCGAACGGGGCTATGGTGGCCATGACACGGTCTCTCGCGCGGCGGCTCGTCCGCGAGGAGATTGCGGTAAACGGCATAGCGCCGGGCCCCATCTGGACGCCGCTGATCACCAAAACCTTTGAAGACATAAACCCTGACGTTGCAGATGGCTTTGGTGAAGACGTTCCGGCAGGGCGTCCCGGGCAGCCTTATGAACTGGTCAAAGCATATGTGTTTTTGGCGGACCCTCAAAACTCCTATATGACAGGCCAGTTTTTGCACATGAACGGCGGAGACTATATGTCGACGTAATTTTTTGTAATGGAGAGGATAGAACAAAAGCGCCATGGAACATACACTGTCCAAGGCGCTCTTTTTCAGTTCAGCTTTTCGGCCAGCTCCAGATAATAATCGGCCACTTGCCCGGGCTGATACAAATCTGTGCGGTCGGTCGAATAGTTATGGATGGCGGCAGGAAATTCGAGATTCAGATCTGGTACCCGGACCGCAAAATCATTTTTATAGAGCAGTACAGCCACATCATGATATTCCTCGCTGCTTACTTTAAAAGAAAAAGAAATTTTTCTTCTGCCATCTTCGGACGCGGAAACATCCAAACGTTCTTCCTTGAAATCAGAAGCATGAATCTTCTTATCATCTATCCATACAATTGTGTCCATGGGAAACCACCTTTCCGAAAGTTCTACGATACGACCTTAACATGAAAGAACCGTCAACCCCTTATGAAAAGGATTGACGGTTCTGCTTTAAGCCTTCGCTTTTTTATCGCGCGCATAGCGGATATTTGTCACCACAAGAGTAGCGACAAGGAACAGGCCAAGCAATCCGATTACCGGATAAAATTCGCTGACAAGGCCTGTGAATCCTCTGAAGCTGAGTGAATACGCAAGTCCCACCACAACCAGGACAGTGATTCTGAAACGGGTCGTATTCAATTCGGCAAAACGGGCAGTGAATGAAAACAGCATACTTACAGCCGTATTGTAAATCATGGCAAATAGGATCAATGAAACAATGAAACCAAGGAAAGGTGCAATGTCGTTGGCTATCTGTAGAATTGGCATTTCCGAATCACCGACACGGTCGATGGACGAGAAAATCGCCAAATGGTTTAAAACGATAAGAATACCAAGTCCAAGTCCACCGATCAATCCACCGCGTGCAGCGATTTTTTCATCTTTCTCCGCTCCGCCCATAACAATTGCCATGGAGGCGCCGACCGCTATATTAAAGGAAACATAGTTTACTGCAGAATAAAACCAGTTGGACAAAGCAGAATCGGCCGATTTTGCAATAGGGTCCAATTCAGCAAATGTGGAATCCATTGTAGCAAGACTGTAGACGGCGAGGCCGATGACCGTCAGTACCAAAAACGGTGTGATGCTGCCGATAATTCCAATAACACGTTGAATATTCAACATAATGGTTCCTGTGACAAGCAGCGCCATTACCGTATTGCCGTAAGCTGCCGGGAAACCGAATTGTTGAGAGAAAATAGAACCTGCTCCCGCAATCATCACGACACCGACCCCAAACAGCGTCAAAATGATGATGATATCCATAATAATACCACCGGCTCTCCCGCCGATGGTATAAAGCGCATCTTTATGGGAGGCGGTCTGCAGACGGCTGCCTATTCTTGTCAAACTCATCCCCATGTAAGCGAAAAGTGCAGTCGATAATATGGCAGCCAAAATACCTGCAATACCGAAACTTGTGAAATACTGAAGTATTTCCTGGCCGGATGCGAAGCCTGCGCCGACAATAATGCCGATAAAAGCGCTTCCAATTTTCAAGCTTTTAATCATTATGTACCCCCTGAGATGTATGTGCTTTCGAAATAAACTTATATAAATATAACAAAAAAAGAGAATTTAAGCAAAATTTTTTAGAAAAATTATTATTATTGGTTAATTAAAATTATATTAAAAACATTAACTGGAAGTTCGCAATCCCTAAAGACAGTAAAGGGCTGGAGCTAAGTTCAGCTCCAGCCCTTTACTGATCATTTTTATTGATTTTTGTTTGCAATAATAACCAATTTGCCTTTATCAAGCTCTTCTTCGTAGGCTTCGGCTTCTTCTGTTGTCAGGCCGGCACTTGCCATTTTCGCGCGCAGCTCATCGCCGCGGGAACTGGTCATATTTTTCAAGCTGTCAAGGAAGCCTTGTTCCTTCATCCCGACGCTTTCTGTGTCCAGTGCATCGGTCACATGTTTTTCACGTTTTTTATCGTGTGCAAAAATATAAATGTCGTCGTGGGTGAAGCCCTGTGTTTCAAGTTTTTCAATTTCTTCTTTTGCCTGGAGCGCGTTCTCAACTGTCATTTTAATAGTCAAAATAATCCCTCCTGTTTTTTCTATCCACTACTGTGTTTACCACGAACCTGTTTGGATTAAACAATCAAAGCCGCTTATTGGGTTATACTGAAGAAAACTGCATGGAATGGAGCGATGGATATGAATATTACACCAATCGGAATCTGGGGAGGCTATCCCAATAAAAATGAAGCAACGTCTTCCTTTCTGCTTGAACAGGATGGTTTCCGCTGTTTGATCGACTGCGGCAGCGGGGTACTGGCTGCGGTACAGAATTACACAAAGTTGAGTGAGCTGGATGCAGTGATCATCACACATTACCACGCCGATCATGTGGCAGACATCGGCGTTCTGCAGCACGCTGCGATGGTCGGCATGCAATTGAAGGAATGGGAGACGCCGCTTCCGATTTACGCACACACACGCGATGCCGCCGGTTTTGAAAATCTTTCCTATAAAGGGGTGACGGAAGGAAAGGGACTGAACGTTGACGAGCCGATTCAACTTGGGCCGTGGGAAGTTTCTTTCTGTGAAACCGTTCATCCTGTTTATTGCCTGGCGCTAAAATTTTCGTCGAACGGCAAAAGCGCTGTGTTCACAGCTGATACGGCATGGAAAGAGGAACTGGTGGAGTTTGCGGCCGGAGCTGATTTTATCGCGGCTGAATCAAACCTGTATGAAAAATACGTCGGCATCATCCAGGGGCATATGAGCGGGCGGCAAGCCGGAGAACTGGCGGAACGTGCGGGTGTGAAGCAGATGGTGCTGACGCATCTGCCGCAATATGGTGAACTTGCGGAAATTCTGAATGCTGCGAAAACGGCTTTTGGTGGACCTGTCGAATTTGCGGAAATCGGGAAAACCTACAGCATTTGAATACAGCCAAAGCTCCTTCCTAAAAAAATTTTTATGAATAGGTGTTTTAATTTTCAATAATGGGAAGTTAGTAAGAAAGATGTTACTTGGAAGGAGCGTGGTTCATTATGAGAGAATTATTCGGCCTCATGAGATTCGGGGCAAAATCAGCATTATGGGCAGCAATTATAAATACGGTTCTGGGCATTATTAAAACAGCTGCTTATCTGATTACAGGAAATGTGGCCATGTTCGCTGAAATGATGCACAGTTTCGGTGATGCAGCCAACCAATTTTTCGTATTCGTCGGATCTGGCCTCAGTAAAAAAGCGCCTACTGAACGGTTTCCAGGCGGTTTTGGCCGGCTGGTCAACCTCGTTCTTCTGGGTGCAGTCCTGATTGTTGGGATTCTGGCCTATGAAACGATTGTGGAAGGAATCCACCATATCCGCTCGGGTGCCCATTCCGAAGATTGGTTCTGGCTGAACGTCGGCGTTTTGGGCTTGGCGATTGTGCTGGAGATGTTTGTATTACATAAAGCGATGAAAGAAATCACACACAATCTTCCGAAGGAACAGAAAAAAGGGCTGAAAATTTTCCCGGCTGCTTTTAAAAATGTAAAATCCGCCAATCCTGCCACAAAGCTTGTGTTTCTTGAGGATCTTGTCGCAGTAAGCGGGGCGGTCCTTGCACTCGTCGCCATCGTCATTGCCACGTATACACCGTTCCACAGTGCTACCGGTTATGCATCAGTCATAATCGGAATCATGCTGATCGTCGTGGTTGGGCGCATCTTCCTGGACAATGCCGCCGGAGTTCTTGGCGTAGCGGACCTCGATATGGAAGAGCGCATGGGCAATGAAATCATGAAACACCCGCGCATCAATGATATCCAGGATATGGCTGTTATCCGTGAAGGCGACGATCTGCATGTTGAGTTGAAAGTTGAAGTAGAAGAAAGCATGACGATCAAGGAATCGGACGAAATTCGTGAGTACATTGCTGCAGAAATCAAACGGAGAGTTCCAAACGTCACAGATATCATCATTGAGTTTGATGTGGATGATGAAATTGTTCACTGGAAGAAGACAGTCATTGAAAAACCTGCAGAATAACAGAACAATTTGGAGGGATTGCAGTGAAGATCGGAATCATCGGCGCAACAGGGAAAGCCGGCAACTTGATCATGGAAGAAGCGAAATCCAGAGGGCACGAAGTCACAGCCATCGTACGGAATTCACAAAAACTCCCGGATGAAGAAGGCGTGGCTGTGCTGGAAAAAGATATTTTTAACCTTGATGCCACAGATTTAAAACAATTCGATGCCGTCGTCAATGCATTCGGTGTGCCGACTGAAAAAGCAGCGCAGCATGTGGAAGCCGGCCGTTCGCTGATCAACGCGTTAAAAGAGGCAAAAGGCACCCGGCTTCTGGTCGTCGGCGGAGCCGGCAGCCTGTTTGTCGATGAAGCAAAAACCACCCGCTTGAATGAGACGCCTGAATTTCCGGAAGCCTTTAAAGCTATTGCCTTAAATCAGTCTCAAAACCTGTCAGACCTTGAACAATCGGAAGGCCTCCAATGGACGTTTCTGAGCCCGGCGGCATTTTTTGACCCGGAAGGCAAGCGCACCGGCAAGTACCAGATTGGTGAAGATGCGTTTATGGTCAACCGAAAAGGAAAAAGTTACATCAGCTATGCTGATTACGCGATTGCCATGGTCGATGAAATCGAAAACGGCAGGCACATCAATAAGCGCTTTACTGTCGTTGGGGAAAAAGAGTAAGGGATTAGGGCGCCATCGCTTTTCTTTGTCCAGACTC
>NZ_JRGN01000176.1 GCF_000775575.1 Planococcus sp. CAU13 | reverse complement strand
CCGAAGAGCTGGGCCGCTGGAGTCTAGACATAATGAATGCTCCGCGGCCGGTCGAATCGGCTGCGGAGCTTTTTTATGTTTTAAGGGCTTTGGAATGAAAAGCCTTCGCGGACGCGAAGGCTCCTTTAAGGGACTGGAGTTTTTCGCGGCGCGGAAAACATCCGCTGGGGTGTGGAGGGTCGGAGTGAGTGGATGATTTGGTTGAAATTGGAATTTTTATTCTTGCCGATCATAAAAC
>NZ_JRGN01000034.1 GCF_000775575.1 Planococcus sp. CAU13 | reverse complement strand
TTTTGCGGGCGTTCAGCGTTTCAAGCGGCTCTTCCCACATAATTTCCGCTCTGCGTACGGAATTCTCATCAAGTCAATTCGATATATTCTGGGAACTCCGTTATAATAGAAGGAACTAGCAAGCAGGACATAAAGGATGTTAAAAATCATGCCGAAATACTTAAATTACCTCATTATTCTTCTCTGTATCATTTTGATTGTTTTCCTGTACAATAGGGCATTGGGCTCGATTCCTTTTATCATCCTGTCATTGTACCTGTTCTATTACGGCTGGAAAGTACTGGGAAAAAGAAAAAACAAGTCGCGGTAGCGGACTGCAGAGACTTTGTATATAATGGATTAAGTTAAGAGAGAAGAAGGGACGTGTGTAGATTGAATTTACGCGAATTATCCAGAGAAGAACTGATCGAAGAGTCGTTTGTCGACTTAACATATGCATTATTGGAAGAAACTCATGAAACAAAAACATATCCGGAAATCGTTGAGGAAATTGAAAAATTGCTTAATCTTTCAAAAGAAGAGATGAAAGCGCGCCTTGTGCAATTTTATACGGACATGAACATTGACGGGCGTTTTCTGATCCTTGGTGAAAACCGTTGGGGCCTCCGCGAATGGTATCCGGTGGAGCAGATCGAAGAAGAGTCGGCACCAACTGTCAAAGCCCGCAAGAAGAAAGCGAAAGTTGCGGACGATGAAGAGTTTGACGACATCGATCTTGAAATGGAAGATGAACTCGATTTCGATGACTTCGATGAAGATGAAGAAGACGAAGACGATGAGGACATCACACCGAAACTCGGAGACGAAGTTGAAGTCCTGGACTTTGACACAATACCGGATGAAGACGAGGACGAAGAAGATGTGGACGTCCTGGTGGAAGACCTTGATGGGAACATCATCGACGAAGAAGAAGATGAAGACGACGACGAGTTGAAGTAATCTGAACATTTCTTTACCTTGACTTTAATCGCTGAACTGGATAAGATTTTATTGGGCTCCTTAAAATAGGAGATTGATTCGTACAGTTTATGCGCTCCCTCTGCATGCAGCAGGAGGGGCGCTTTTTATTTTTTCCCAGGGACGTCTTCAAAAACCAAGGAGGAAACAAGTATGACAAAGTATATTTTCGTCACCGGCGGCGTAGTATCATCGCTTGGTAAAGGAATCGTAGCCGCTTCGCTGGGGCGTTTATTGAAAAACAGAGGATTGAATGTAACAATCCAGAAATTCGATCCGTACATCAACATCGACCCGGGCACAATGAGCCCATATCAGCACGGGGAAGTTTATGTGACTGACGACGGCGCGGAAGCGGACCTGGATCTTGGCCACTATGAGCGTTTTATCGACATCAACCTGAACCAATATTCGAACGTGACGACAGGGAAAGTCTACTCGACGGTCATCCAAAAAGAGCGCCGCGGCGATTATCTTGGCGGAACAGTTCAAGTGATTCCGCATATCACGAATGAAATCAAAGACCGTCTCCTGCGTGCTGCGAAAACGGCGAAAGCTGACGTTGTGATCACAGAAATCGGTGGAACAGTCGGCGATATCGAATCCCTGCCATTCCTGGAGGCGATCCGTCAGATGAAATCGGATCTTGGACGCGAGCAGGTCATGTATGTCCACTGTACGCTGATTCCGTTCCTGGGCGCTGCGAAGGAAATGAAGACAAAACCGACTCAGCACAGTGTCAAAGAACTGCGCAGTCTGGGTATCCAGCCTAACCTGATCGTTGTCCGTACGGAACATCCGGTGCCGCAGGAAATGAAAGACAAGATTGCATTGTTCTGCGATATCAAAGCGGAGGAAGTAATCGAATCACGTGATGTCGATGTGATTTATGAAATTCCTCTTCGCCTGAAAGAGCAAAACATGGACCAGATCGTTCTGGAACATTTCGGCATCGAAGCGCCGGAAGCGGAAATGGGCGAATGGTCAGAGCTTGTTGAAAAAGTGAAATCCCTGAAGAAGACGGTCCGTATCGGACTTGTCGGAAAATATGTCGAACTGCAGGATGCTTATATTTCTGTAGTGGAGGCAATGAAGCATGCCGGTTTCGCTTTCGATGCTGAAATCGAAGTGGACTGGATCAACGCTGAACACATCACCGCTGAAAATGCGGCTGAAATGCTGAGGAACTCTGATGGAATCCTCGTCCCAGGCGGATTCGGCGACCGCGGTATCGAAGGCAAAATCGCTGCGATCAAATATGCGCGTGAAAACAAGGTGCCGTTCTTCGGTATCTGCCTTGGCATGCAGCTGGCTTCTGTTGAATTCGGCCGCAGCATCCTCGGCATGGATGACGCCAACTCATCAGAATTGAATCCGAAAACACCGTACCCGGTCATCGATCTGTTGCCGGAGCAAAAAGATGTTGAAGACCTAGGAGGCACGCTTCGCCTTGGACTTCAGCCTGCCAAATTGCAGGAAGGGTCGAAAGCATATGAAGCTTACGGCGAGACATTGGTTTACGAACGCCATCGTCACCGTTATGAGTTCAATAACGAATACCGCGAGCAGTTTGAAGCTGCTGGCTTTAAATTCTCGGGCACAAGCCCGGATGGCCGTCTCGTTGAAATCATCGAGATTGCGGATCACCCGTGGTTCGTGGCGAGTCAGTTCCACCCGGAATTCATTTCACGCCCGAACCGCCCGCAGCCGCTGTTCCGTGAATTTATCAGAGCTTCTCTTGAAAATAAATAATAAATCAAAAGCCTTTCCGGAAGAAAATTTCCGGAAAGGCTTTTTTCTGTTCAGGCGCTTATTCCGCCAGCATCTCATCCACCATCAACTTAATGCTGTGGTAGACGAACAGCGCCGCCATGGCATGGGGAACGACTGTCCGGCCGCCGGTTTCGGCAGGCAGGATGCCTTTGTCTATGCCGAGTGACAGGAACACATCCGGCAGATCACTGTCTTTCGTTTCCGCGCACAGCATGGCAAACGGGATGGCGGCATCAGATAATCTGCCTGCCAGTTCATCCCCTTCATCTTTTTTTGCTAGAATGAAGATACGGTCTGTGCTTGTTACCAGGCTGTCCGGCTGCCATTCGCGTGCGGCAGGAAGCGGTTCGGTTCCTTCAAGCGCTGCGGCGGCCACTGCTTTCATTTCTCCGAAAGCCGCGATGAAAATTGTGCCTTCACCGACGGCCGCCTGAGCAAGAAGGCGCGCCATTTCTTCGATGGTTTCTTCGTGCCTGGCGGTGCGCTGGAACAGGCCAGTCAATTGTGTGGTCAACATTTTCAAAACTCTCACCTCATGCAGAATTATAGCAGAAGCGGCAGCAGAGATGTCAGGACGCAGAATTAGGAGGGATCCAGTTGAAAACCATATTGATCGTAGATGACCAGCCGGGAATCCGTATACTGCTGGAAGAAGTGTTTTCAAAAGAAGGTTTTGAGACGCTGTCAGCAGGTACGGGACGGGATGCGCTGGAAATTTTCGGAGCCAGAAAACCGGAACTTGTCCTGCTGGATATGAAAATTCCCGGGATGGACGGCATTGAAATTCTGAAACGGATGAAACAGCAGGACGCCGAAGTCAAAGTGGTGATGATGACTGCCTACGGCGAACTTGATTTGATTGAAGAAGCGAAAACGTATGGAGCGGTCCGCCATTTCACCAAACCGTTCGATGTATTTGAACTGCGCGACGCTGTAATGAAATTGTTAGAAGGCTGATACACTGGGAAGTGGCGGAGTGATACAGTTTTTGTTATGATAGGTAAGGTATTTGCTTTATTCAGCAACTGAGGAGGAAGTTTGTCATGGCGTTGGTTTCAATGAAAGAAATGATGATAAAAGGTAAAAACGAAGGATATGCGATCGGCCAGTTCAATTTGAACAATCTTGAATTTACCCAGGCGATTCTTCAGGCTGCACAGGAGGAGAATTCTCCGGTCATTTGTGGCGTATCAGAAGGAGCTGCCCGCTATATGGGTGGGTTTACAACTGTTGTAAATATGGTCAAAGGCCTGATGCATGATTATAAAATCACCGTGCCGGTGGCAATCCACTTGGACCACGGTTCGAGTTTTGAAAAATGCAAGGAAGCGATCGATGCAGGTTTCACCTCAGTGATGATTGATGCATCGCACCATCCATTTGAAGAAAACGTTGAAATCACAAAGCAAGTAGTGGAATATGCACATAAACATAATGTATCCGTGGAAGCGGAACTCGGAACTGTCGGCGGGCAGGAAGATGATATCATCGCTGATGGCGTCATTTATGCCGACCCGCAGGAATGCAAACAATTGGTTGAACAGACAGGAATTGATTGCCTGGCGCCAGCCCTTGGTTCAGTCCACGGACCGTATAAAGGCGAGCCGAATCTTGGCTTCAAGGAAATGGAAGAAATTTCACAGCTGTGCGATGTGCCGCTTGTTCTGCACGGCGGCACGGGAATCCCGCTCAAAGATATTCAGCGTGCCGTTGCACTTGGAACGGCGAAGATCAATGTCAACACAGAAAGCCAGATTGCCTCGGCGAAAGCTGTCCGCGAAGTGCTGGACAACGATAAAGTTGTCTATGATCCGCGGAAATATATGGGTCCAGCCCGCGAAGCGATCAAACAGACTGTAATAGGCAAAATGCGGGAATTTGGAAGTTCAGGAAAAGCATAAAAAGGCACCATAAAAAATAGAGGAAAGAGAGAAGAAGCGCAAAAAGCGCCTTCTCTTTTTTCCGTACTGAAGGAGGAAAATAACAATGAAATTTTTTATTGATACAGCAAATTTTGACGAAATCAAAGAAGCACACTCGTGGGGTATCCTGTCAGGTGTGACTACAAATCCTTCACTGGTGGCGAAAGAGAAGAACGTGTCTTTCCATGACCGCCTGAAAGAAATTGCGGCTCTCGTCGACGGTTCGATCAGCGGCGAAGTTATCGCACTGGATGCGGAAGGCATGATTAAGGAAGGCCGCGAACTGGCTGACCTGGCACCCAATATCACGGTGAAATTGCCGATGACGCCAGACGGGCTAAAAGCTTGTTCGGTTCTTGCGTCAGAGGGCAAAAAAGTTAACGTTACACTGATTTTCAGTGCAAATCAGGCATTGCTTGCAGCACGTGCAGGCGCGTCTTATGTGTCTCCTTTCCTGGGGCGTCTCGATGACATCGGTCACAACGGCATGGATCTGATTGCGACGATCGCAGAAATTTTTGCCATCCATGAAATTGATACTGAAATCATAGCCGCTTCAATCCGCCACCCGCAGCACGTGACGGAAGCTGCGCTGAACGGTGCTCATATTGGAACTATGCCGATCAAAGTGATGGAGCAGATGTTCAAGCACCCGCTGACGGACAAAGGAATCGAAGCATTTTTGGCTGACTGGGAAAAGCGGACTGAGGTATAAAGGAGAATTATGATGGACGTTTATAAAATTACAGGCGGCAAGCGCCTTTCCGGGACAATTAAAGTCAATGGAGCAAAAAATAGCGCGGTGGCTTTGATTCCCGCATCGATTCTGGCAAATTCACCGGTTCAGATTGAAGGTTTGCCAGGCATTTCGGATGTATGGACATTGAAGAGCATCCTGGAGGAAATCGGCGGCGAAGTGACGTTCGAAGACGGCACGATGGTCATCGATCCGACCCAGATGATCGACATGCCGCTGCCGAATGGCAACGTGAAAAAATTACGGGCTTCCTACTATATGATGGGTGCGATGCTCGGCCGCTTCAAGCATGCGGCAATCGGTTTGCCGGGCGGCTGTTTCCTAGGACCGCGTCCGATCGATCAGCACATCAAGGGCTTTGAAGCGCTGGGTGCCAAAGTGACGAATGAGCACGGTGCTATTTACCTGCGCGCCGATGAACTGCGCGGAGCAAAAATCTATCTGGACGTCGTATCGGTCGGCGCAACGATCAACATCATGCTGGCCGCTGTGCTGGCAAAAGGGCAGACTACGATTGAGAATGCTGCAAAAGAACCGGAAATCATTGATGTCGCGACTCTTTTGACAAATATGGGTGCGAAAATCAAAGGCGCAGGAACGAATGTTATCCGGATCGATGGAGTAGAAGAATTGCATGGCACCAACCATACAATCATTCCTGACCGCATCGAAGCCGGTACATTTATGATTCTTGCTGCAGCGGCAGGCGACGGCATTACGATCGACAACGTCATTCCTTTCCACATGGAAGCTTTGACCGCCAAATTGCGTGAAATGGGCGTTGAAGTGCAGGAAGGCGAAGAATCGATCCATATACCGAAACCTGAAAAACTGCAGGCCATTGATGTAAAGACGCTGGTCTACCCGGGATTTGCAACCGATCTTCAGCAGCCGTTTTCGGTGCTGATGACGCAGGCGGAAGGTTCATCGATGATTACCGATACGATTTATTCGGCCCGCTTTAAACACATCGATGAATTGCGGCGCATGAATGCAAGCGGCAGAGTCGAAGGCAGAGCAGCCATTATTACCGGCCCGACACCATTGACGTCAGCGACAGTAGTTGCTTCTGACCTGCGTGCTGGGGCTGCGCTGGTGATCGCCGGCCTGCTGGCGGAAGGTGAAACGGAAATCCGTGAAATCTACCACATTGAACGCGGTTATGCGGAAATCATCGAAAAATTGCGCGGCCTTGGAGCCGACATCCGGAGAGAGACGATCGATCCGGTGGCAAGTGTGAAGTCAGACCTGGGCACAGACGCCAATTAACCCGGATTTGAACTAACAATATATGTTATAATAACAGGGATATATAGTTAGCTGAACGGGAGGAACAAATGATATGGAACGCAGTTTATCAATGGAATTAGTGCGTGTAACAGAAGCGGCGGCGATCGCTTCCGCGAAATGGATGGGGCGCGGCCTGAAAAATGAAGCGGACGATGCAGCGACAACGGCCATGAGAACCGTATTTGATACGGTTCCCATGAGAGGCGTCGTCGTTATCGGAGAAGGCGAAATGGACGAAGCACCGATGCTTTACATCGGAGAAGAGCTTGGGACAGGCAACGGACCGGAAGTGGATGTTGCAGTCGACCCGCTGGAAGGAACAAACATCGTCGCGGCAGGTGGCTGGAATGCACTTGCAGTATTAGCGATTGCCGATCGTGGAAATCTGCTGAATGCACCCGATATGTATATGGACAAAATTGCAGTCGGACCCGAATCAGTAGGGAAAATTGATATCAATGCACCTGTTATCGATAATCTGCGTGCTGTGGCAAAAGCCAAGAACAAGTATATTGAAGATGTTGTCGCAACTGTTCTGAATCGTGAACGCCATGCGGGGATCATCCAGCAGATCCGCGATGCAGGCGCGCGCATCAAACTCATCAATGATGGGGATGTTGCCGGAGCGATCAATACGGCTTTTGATATAACAGGAGTCGATATCCTGTTCGGTACAGGCGGTGCACCCGAAGGAGTCATCGCGGCAGTTGGACTGAAATGCCTGGGCGGTGAGTTCCAAGGAAAGCTTGTTCCGCAGAACGACGAAGAAAAACAGCGCTGCATCGACATGGGAATTGATGTTGATAAAGTCCTGATGATGGACGATCTTGTAAAAGGTGATGACGCAATTTTTGCGGCTACCGGTGTCACTGATGGAGAATTGCTGCGCGGTGTTCAATTGAAAGGCGGCTTTGCAGAAAGCCATACTCTTGTCATGCGCGCAAAATCAGGTACGGTCCGTTTTGTGGAAGGGCGCCACAGTCTGAAGAAAAAACCGAATCTCGTTATGAATGATTGACGAGCGAACTTCAATTTGAGTCCGGCTGAGAGCCGGGCTCCTTCTTTACAATCTTCCAATCGATAACCCCGAAAGTCCTAAACAAAAAATCCGAATAAGAGTGGTGTCCACAAACATGACAATGATTACTATTTCCGCATTGGAAAACATGACCTTAAAAGAATTATATAATTTGGCGAAAGAATACAAGCTGGTCAATTACAGCAAACTGTCAAAAAAAGAATTGATCTTCGCGATTTTAAAAACGCGTGCGGAACAGGAAGGCTTCTTCTTTATGGAAGGCGTTCTTGAAATCATCCAGTCTGAAGGTTTCGGTTTCCTGCGGCCGATCAATTACTCACCAAGCTCACAGGACATCTATATTTCAGCATCCCAGATCCGCCGGTTTGATCTGCGGAACGGAGACAAAGTTTCCGGCAAAGTGCGTCCGCCAAAAGAAAATGAACGTTATTTCGGGCTCCTGCAGGTCGAAGCGGTAAATGGCGAAAATCCGGAAATCGCAAAAGAACGCGTTCATTTCCCGGGATTGACGCCATTATATCCTGATCGCCACATCCGTCTTGAAACAACGCATCATCACTTGTCGACACGCATCATGGATCTGGTCTCGCCTGTCGGCTTCGGCCAGCGCGGCTTGATCGTTGCTCCGCCGAAAGCCGGTAAAACTATGCTGTTGAAAGAAATTGCCAACTCCATCACAACGAATCACCCGGAAGCGGAATTGATTGTCCTCCTGATTGACGAGCGTCCGGAGGAAGTTACCGATATCGAACGTTCTGTCGATGCAGATGTCGTTTCTTCCACATTCGACGAAATTCCGGAAAACCACGTAAAAGTGGCTGAATTGGTGCTGGAACGTGCCATGCGCCTTGTAGAACATAAGCGTGACGTCATCATCCTGATGGATTCGATAACAAGACTGGCTCGTGCCTACAACCTGGTCATTCCGCCAAGCGGCCGGACACTTTCAGGGGGGATCGACCCGGCAGCATTCCACCGTCCGAAACGGTTCTTCGGAGCTGCCCGCAATATTGAAGAAGGCGGCAGCCTGACGATTCTGGCGACTGCGCTTGTGGAAACCGGATCCCGCATGGACGAAGTAATCTATGAAGAATTTAAAGGAACCGGCAATATGGAGCTGCATCTTGACCGCAGCCTGGCTGAGCGCCGCATTTTCCCTGCACTCGACATCCGCCGTTCCGGAACGCGCAAGGAAGAATTGTTGATTGGCAAAGAAGAACTTGATAAACTATGGAAAATCCGCAAAACGTTTTCCGATTCACACGATTTTGCAGAACGTTTCCTGAAGAAATTAAACCAGACAGAAACGAACGAAGAATTTTTCGAGCAATTATCAACAGAAATGAAAGCGCACCGGGCTTCCAAAAAGATGATTTAAATCCTTGCAATTGGTGCTGAAACTTGTTAAGATAATATCAATGAGTCAAAAGCAAAGCTATTGCATATACGGCCTAAAGAGCCGTGTAAGGCAATAGTAAAATAGATTAAACTCTGTTCCGGATGGTTCAGGGCGAGAGGAGAAAAACACATGAAAACAGGAATTCACCCAGAATACAAACAGGCAACAGTAACTTGCTCTTGCGGTAACTCTTTCACTACAGGTTCTGTAAAAGAAGATATTAACGTAGAGCTTTGCTCGGAATGTCATCCATTCTACACTGGACGTCAAAAATTCGCAGCAGCTGATGGCCGCGTTGACCGTTTCAACAAAAAATACGGTCTTAAAGAAGAAATTAGCAACGAAGAAGAATAAAAAAGAAAAGCGAAAGCGCCCGTTAAGGCTGCTTGAGTCTGGACAGAAAAATACCTGCCTTGCGCGAAATCGCCAGGCAGGATTTTTTTTTGCTTTTTATCCGGAAAAGAACGTACATATCAGTAAAATAAGCAGTAATAAATGAAGAAATTAGGTATTATTAGAACAAACCAAGCGTTTGAAAGGGGTCCCTACAATGTATGTAATGAAACAGACAGGCTGGGTGGAATTGATCTGCGGCAGCATGTTTTCCGGAAAATCGGAGGAATTGATCCGCCGTGTCCGCCGTTCGCAATTCGCCAAGCAGAAAATCGCCGTATTCAAGCCGAAAATCGATGACCGCTACAGTGAAGAAGCAGTCGTATCACATAATGGCACAACCGTTATTGCATTGCCAATCTCCCATTCAGAAGAAATGTGGAAGTACATCACAGACGAATTTGACGTCATCGCCATCGATGAAGCGCAATTTTTTGACGAAAGCATTGTTGAAAACGTCCAAAAACTGGCCAATCACGGCTACCGGGTCATCGTTGCCGGGCTTGATCAGGATTTCAGAGGCTTGCCATTCGGGCCGATGCCCGCTTTGCTGGCCATTGCTGAACAAGTCACAAAATTGCAGGCGGTCTGCACAGTCTGCGGATCTCCCGCCAGCCGTACACAGCGACTTATCGACGGCAAGCCGGCCGGTTCGGATGACCCGACCATTTTAGTGGGGGCAGCGGAAGCCTACGAGCCAAGATGCCGCCACCACCACGAAGTCCCGGCAGGCGTAACCGTCTCCGAATAGAAGCTTATCTGCTTTAGGTGTCACAGTGACAGCTGCAAGTGGTTTCGCTGCTCCTGCATCGCTTCGCTGCTTCGTCGC
>NZ_JRGN01000114.1 GCF_000775575.1 Planococcus sp. CAU13 | reverse complement strand
CTGCGCTCCCTGCGGTGTATCGGTCGTGTCACTAAGCTGCAGGAGCAGTAAGGTTTTCTCAGCTGTTTTGCTTAATATCTTTTGAGAACCTTCTAGAGTCAAAGATGTGCATAAAATGCTGTTTCTTAAGTTCCACTTATATATTTAATATGTAAAAATGCAAATTAAGCCTCTCTTCAAATTTATATTATGAAGAGCGGGGTATTTTTTTTGGAGTTATATTCATCTTAAATGGCATTATCAAAAGTAGTAAACGCAATCTCCCCGCCAGGATTGAAGCCTCTTTACAATTCTTTTCGAGATCTCCTATTGTTAATTAACGCTGCAGCTTCTTCTTTTATCTCTTTCGTGATTGAAGGATGTGTTGAAGATATGACTTCCTTTAAAGCTTCCACTTCCCATCCATTCTTAAAGATGCCGATTGCGGATGAGATTCTGATTAGTTGGCCGGACAATTTGGACGCATTCGGATTATTTTCAAGCAGTTTCTGAGCTAAAGGCATTTTGTCACTTCCACTTATTTTTTCTTTACTGAATGCCAGCTCTTTATAGTCCTTGAAGTACTCTACAAAATTTGCTTTCCCTATAGATTTCAATGCCCTATCAACAGTACTCATATTAAGCGCCTCGTCTCTCTTTAAGATGTTTTCAGCATATCACAATAAATTGCAGTATTATTTAGCAAATTATTTGTTATTGATCGTCAACAATCAACGTTGATCAAGACAGTTTGAAAAATTTTAAGAAATACCCATAGGTCCAATTTTTGCATAATTAGTAAATAGAATAAGGGCAGCAGGCTTATAATAAGCCTGCTGCCCTTATTTAATATATTTATATCATACTCTGAGAGCTTACTTAACCGACTGTCTCTTCCCATTTAACTCCGCAGTCAACTCTTCAAACCAATCTTTATCACCAGTCTGCAAAGCCAGATCAATCAGATACTCCAGCTGAGCTTTGTCTTTCGGTGCCGTCTGCTGCAGACTTTCAACCTGCTTCACAGCCAAAGGAATCGTCTTGCCGATAATCGCTTCGTTGTCACTTTCGGCAACCGTCACGTTCACGGCGCCCTGTACCATGCTCATCGAATCAATAAAGCCTATGATTATTTCGCCATTCATGGAAGTCGCTTTAACCCAGTCACTCGTCTTTAAAATAGTTTTCTCTTCATTCATCTCTGAACACCCCTTTTTTAATCTATATAAAAATAGTAGTATACTTTTGCACCTTCTTTACCCATACCCTCTCAGAAAGCTTTTATACATCGGAGGGTAAATCGAATATTACTCCTCTCGCATCTTGAACTCAATTAATATGCTCTGAATTCAGGATATTTCAGGCCAAAGACTACTCATTCTGTTCAAACAATGTCACACTTTCAACATGGTTTATGAACCTTCTCAATTCTTTCACATCTTCTCTTGAAATTGAGCCGGATTCATAGAGCCTAAAAATTTCGGATCGGCCAACATCCAGCACCCGGATCCGCAGCACTTCTTTTTGCATTTCATATTTATCGGCAATCACCTGGTCGGGATTTTCCATGCGGGCGATTTTATGCCTGTATTCTGTAATGACTTCATGCACAAGTTCTTCATCCTCACTGTTCTCTGCCATTCTCTCCAGCTCTTTGACAGCTGCCTGCATCGCCTGCAGCTGGTATTCCTGTCCTTCCGGAAATGATTTTGGCCGATTTCTATTCATCTCGAGGCTAGATCCTTTGAATCGATTCCACGCCCTCCTCAATTTCCCATGAAGATACAAAGAAAATGAACGGATATTGTCTGAAGCGAGTTCTTCCCGGCGGTCAAAAGATTTTTCAAACGCTTTATAAATTTTCTGGCCTATTTTTCCGTTTTCTTTGATCCTCTTTATAAAGCTCCTTTCAGCTCTTAAACCTGCCCGCCTTATTTCATTTATTTTTCGTTCCCTTTCGTTATCGGCTTCAGATTCCGGAATTTCAGAAGAATCGAGCTGCTCAAACCGCCATTTGTATTCATCCATTAAATCGTATGCGGCCAGTTCGTTCTCTTTATTCATTTCAGAACGGATCGTTTGTATAGAAGCAAGCAGCACCAGCCTCCGAGCTTCCTGAAGACTCATTTCCGGCTTGACCATACTCTCTTCTTTCGGCATTCTGTTCAAAAGCGGAAGGCTGACAGTAGCCAGAATCAGCGTGAACAGAATGGTTCCCGCTGCCAGGAAGAGCAACAGCGAACGCTGCGGAAAGTCGTCGCCGTTTTCGACCAGCAGCGGAATGGACAGGACCCCGACCATCGTAACGGTTCCGCGGACACCTGTCAGACTGACGAGCAGTGAAGTTTTGAAACTTGGCTTTGAATCAGGCGCGATTTTTCCATAATTGTATTCATAAACGGAGAAGAGATAAGCCCATATAAAACGGATGCCTAAAATCACCAGTCCTATGGCAATAACGTAAAAGAATATCAATCCGTATCCCAGTCTTGGATTTTCCAGAATCCCGCTCATGGATGCCGGGATGCTCATACCGAGGAGCAGGAAGACGATGCCGTTCAGGATAAATAAAAGAATTGTCCATATATTTTCCGTAAGCACCTGTTCTTCTGCAACCAGTGTCGCAGTCTGTTCTCTGACAAGTGAATGAACGATGCCCGCCACCACAACCGCAATGACACCTGAAGCATGCAGAACATCTTCGGAAATTATGAAGATGAAAAATGGCGTAAGGATCTGCAGCAGTGTATGGAAGGTGACATCGATGATTCCCTGTCTCCGCAGCGCCAGCCGGATCCCGATAAGCAGCAGGGCCAGCACCAGTCCGAGAATCCCTCCGGCCACAAATTTATACGAGAAATCGAGTGCTGCTTCCTGCAAGGAGAAATAGCCTGTCACAACAGCCGTTATCGCATAATTGAACGCAACAAGTCCGGAGGCATCATTGATCAACGATTCCCCTCTGACCAGGTTCAATACTTTCCGCGGCAAACGGACGCGCTTTGCAATACCATTCACTGCGACAGGATCTGTCGGCGACAAAATAGCTGCCAGAGCAAATGCGGCAGCCAGCGGAACCTCGTCAATCAGCCAATGGATGAACAGTCCTCCGCCAAGCGTAGTCAGGAATACTAGAAGAACGGCATTGGAGAGAATGGCCCCTTTCATCCGCCATAATTCATCGCGGGGATAATTGCGGCCGTCATTATAAAGAAGCGGAGCGATGAACAGCAGCAAAAACCATTCCGTCTCAATATCCAGTGCAATATCTTCAAAAAGCAGGACAAGTATCAGCCCGAGCGGCACCTGAATCAAAGCGACAGGTATAAAAGGTATATAATTACTGATGACATTCGACAGCAACAGACAACCCAGCAGAAGCAATACAGTCAACAGTAAATCCATAAGAAGTCCCCATTCCGCTGTTAAAATAGTAGGTTCAGTATTCTTTCTATACCCATTAATTTATTCCTTAACGTTGTGATTTACTTGTCTAGATGCAATGACAGCATTTATTTTTTGAGTCCCTTTATCTTTATAAGAGATGAAAGTTAAATGATATGGAGCAAAACAGCGAAGACTCCTGCGGCTTAGCGACA
>NZ_JRGN01000193.1 GCF_000775575.1 Planococcus sp. CAU13 | reverse complement strand
GGGTCGCCGGAGTCTGGACATAGAAAAGCACATAAAAACCCATCCACAATTCGCGGATGGGTTTCAGAATCAGAAGAATCCTGTTAATGCGCCGTATGCCAGCGCCAGAAGTATCACGTAAGCCGGATGCAGTTTTCGGATTTCCAGCAGCCAGTAGCTCACAACAATCAGTCCGATTGTCTGAATGCTCCCTGATACTTCATAGGATGTCATGAAAAATTGCAGCGTCATTGCTCCAAGAAGCACAGCAATGACCGGACGGATCAACTTCGTGATATTCTTCACTTTCGGTGAATCCTTGAATCTCAGCAGCGTGACCATCAGGGCAATCATGAGGACGAGCGAAGGCGCGACAGAAGCAAAGAGCGCAATGGCCGAACCAAGTATGCCGCCTTCCATATAGCCGATATAGCCTGCCATCTTCGTCGCGACCGGCCCCGGTAATGCGTTGCCGAGCGCCAGCACTTCGCCGAATTCCTGCGTCGTCATCCAGCCGTACCTGTCGACGACTTCCTTCTCCACTAACGGAATGGAAGCCGGGCCGCCTCCGTACCCTAAAATTCCGGGAATAAAGAAGGCCAGAAAAATATGCCAATAAATGATCATTTAGCGCCACCTTCCTTTTTCAACGGAAGGAATACAAGCACCAGAATGGCGACAATCAGAAATGCAGGATGGACCCCGAGTACCTCCATCAGAACGATGGAGATTACCGTGTAGATCACTGCACGCAGCCAGCCGAGCGAATCTCTGGATTTTTTCAGGAAATCGAGCGTGAGGATGGCGAGCATGACACCGACGACTGGGACGACTGCATCTGACATGCCATTCACCCAGGCGACATTTTTGTATTGCTGCAGTACACCCAGCAAAATGATCATCAACATGACAGTCGGCACTACAGAAGCAAAAATCGCGATGAGACATCCCACCAGGCCGTTCACCCGCCAGCCGATATAACCGGCCATTTTCGTCGCAAGCGGCCCGGGCATCGTATTCGCCAAAGCCAGCGTGTCCCCAAATTCATCACTTGTCATCCATTTATATTTTTTGACCGCTTCCTGTTCGTATAAAGGAATAGCGGAAGGCCCTCCACCAAATCCGAGCATGCCGACGCGGAAAAAAGCGGCAAACAAATCGGTATTCTTACTCACATATGGCCCCCCCTTTTTCTTTTTTAACTATTTGTCACCAGGCAGCTATCGCTCCGTCAGTACGCGATTCCGTACCGCCCGACAGTACGCCTGTCTCCGGATCGCGCCAGATAATCTGGCCGCGCCCGAAACTGCCGCCGTCTGTGGCGACTTGAATCGCGTGGCCTTTTCTCGCAAGCGCCTGAGCCAGGTAATTCGGAAATTCCGGTTCAACCAGCACCGTTTTGCCTTCAATCCACTGCCATCTCGGGGCGTCGAGTGCCGCCTGCGGATTCAACAGATAATCAATGGTGTTCGTCACTACCTGGAAATGCCCCTGTGGCTGCATATAACCGCCCATGACGCCGAACGGCCCGACCGCTTTGCCGTCTTTCGTCAGGAAACCGGGAATGATGGTATGATACGTCCGTTTTCCGCCCTGCAGGAAATTCGGATGATTTTCATCCAATGAAAAATCGGCGCCGCGGTTCTGCATACCGATTCCGGTTCCGGGAATGACGATTCCTGAACCGAAGCCCATGTAATTGCTTTGAATATAGGAAATCATATTGCCTTCTTCATCTGCGGCTGCAAGATACACAGTTCCGCCTTTCGGCAACTCGTATGGAACCGGATCCGACGCCGTATCGCCAATTGTGCCAGCGCGTTTTTCAGCGTATTCCTCCGACAATAAATGAGCCGCGCTGACTGGCATCGCCTGAGGCTCTGTGACAAATTCCTTGCCGTCGGTGAAAGCGAGCTTCATCGCTTCGATCTGCTCATGAAGCGTATCAGCCGACTGCCACTGAGGCTTTTGCATTTTACCGAAGATGTTCAGCGCCATCAGAGCCACAATACCCTGGCCATTCGGCGGGATTTCCCATACGTCGTACCCTTTATAATGAGTGGAAATCGGTTCCACCCATTCAGGCTTGTAGGCGGCAAGGTCTTCTTTTGCCAGGAAACCGCCGTGCTGTTTCATGTATGTATCAATTTTTTCTGCAATCGGACCTTCGTAGAACGAACGAGCGTCCGTTTCGCCAATTTCCTTCAATGTAGCCGCATGTCCGGGAGACGCCCACATTTCACCAATCTCCGGCGCTTTGCCGTTCGGCGCAAACGTATCAAACCAGGCCTGATACTCTTCCGAAGTAAAAGTCTGCCTGAATTTATTATAGGCCAGTTTCCAGTACTTCCCAAGGATCGGCGTCAGCGGATAGCCTTCTTCCGCATAGCGGATGGCAGGTTTCAGCGTTTCAGCCAATGACAATTTACCGAATTTCTGTGATAATTCCGCCCACGCTGCCGGGACACCCGGAACAGTAATCGGAATCATACCATGAACCGGCATTTTGTCGTGCCCCCGCTCCTTCACCGATTCAGCAGAAATGCTTTTCGGCGCCGGCCCGGAACTGTTCAGGCCATGCAATTTATCTTTCATCCATACCAGAGCAAACGCGTCTCCCCCGATGCCATTCGAAGTCGGTTCAACAACCGTCAACGCAGCGGCTGTCGCAATCGCAGCATCAATCGCATTGCCGCCTTTTTGCATAATTTCCAGCCCCGCCTGTGCTGCCAGCGGCTGGGATGTTGCTACCATCCCTTTTTTCGAGAACATGGTATGCCGTTTGGATGTAAACGGATGATTCAAGTAATCCATTATATATTCCTCCCCTTCCAGATTCGTTTTCTTTTCAAATGCCGTGCAAAAAATGCCGGGTGCCACTTCAAAATCCTTCGTTTCAATAAAACAAAAACTTTCATAAAGCTTTTTCGCCGGCAGATTTTGCTTGCCGGTACTGACGGCAAAATCGAGCCCTTGAAACCGTTTCATTAAAAATGCCAGCAGCTGCCTGCCAATTCCTTTGCGGAAGTGATCGGGATCGACTACCAGCCGGTGAATATCGATTAGGTCATTTTCTTTCTTATAGGAAACGAAGCCCCGCAGCACGCCTTTTTCGACATAGCCTATAAAAGATTCGTCGCAGTTCTGCAGTTCAGTCAGCGTTTCTTCCAATTGAGGGATTCCATAAAACCCCATCATTTCCGCTTCAATAGAATAGGCGGGACGCTGTATTCTTATGATCTCCCTGGCTGTCGTTTCATTCTTGTGGTCTATTTTCTGAAGCATTTGGCGGCACCTCTTTCAATAGTAGCATAATTCCAAAAATTCGAGAGGGCAAATTATTTCGCCCTCTCCCTTCAAATCGGCATGCCGGATGGATTCAGCCTATTTTTCTGATCAGCTCAGGGGTATTATTTTTCGGTGAATTGACTTGATCAGAAACTTCATAGGCTTCCATTTCCGCAGCGTCAAAAGGTTTCAGCAGACTTTCCAGTAACCCGATGTCCTGCACATCCGGATCAAGCCAGATTTTTTCCGCTTCCTTGGAAAGAATGACCGGCATGCGGTCATGGATCGATTCCATCACGTTATTCGGGCTTGTCGTAAGAATCGAGCAGCTGTAGACCGTTTCCCCTTCCGGCGATTTCCATGATTCCCATAATCCCGCAAAAGCGAAAGGCTCATCTGATTTCATTTTGATCAGCATCGGTTTTTTCCCTGTTTCTTCTTTTCTCCATTCATAGAAAGAATCCGCTATGATTAGGCAGCGTTTCTTTTTAAAGGCATTCCGGTAGCTGGGTTTTTCCGCAGCTGTTTCCGCCCGTGCGTTGATCATCTTATAGCCTATTTTCGCTTCTTTTGCCCACGGCGGAATAAGCCCCCATTGCAGTTTGCCGAGGCGATTGCTGCTTCCGTCGCTGATGACAGCCGCTACTTGCTGGGATGGAGCAATATTATAGCTCGGCTCATACTCTTCTTCTTCAAACGACGCCTGGTCGATGTCAAAGCGTTCAAGTATCATTTTATAATCCGCATATAATGCAAATCTTCCGCACATAATGATCACCCTTTCGCCATTATTGTATACTTTTTTCTGATAAATTAACAGAAAGGCAGTGATGTGAGGGTTCTGAACCCTTTCCGAAGAAAAGAGTGTTATAATAGAAGTACAATGATTTCTGTAAGGAGGAATAACATGGCTACTGCACGAGAAATGAGTCTGGTCAATAAAGATTTTTTGGTGGAAGAACTCGGGCTGAAGCAACAGGGCAATTCGGCTGTTTTTACAAATGAGGATACATTTGTCTTATCACCATCGGTTCAGCGTTACGAAAAGGGATTTGACATCAGTGATTTCACTTTGGCGAAATACAATCCGGAAAAACAACAGGGATTTTTGATTGTCCGTTATATGGACACTTTCCTGATGGCTAAACTTGAAAGTTTCATCGATAAAATGATGCCTCCTGAGTTGAAAATCACGAAGAAAAACACGAAACCCCACTGGAAATTTACAGTTGCCGAAAATCCGGCTTATCATATTGTCAATACACAGAACAAAGAACTGCGCTATCGTCTGCAGGAACCCTCGAAGAAACAGATCGCTTCGTATTTCAAAAAATTATAATCCATTCTCCCGCGATTCCCAGGAATCGCGGGGTTTTTTCTGAAAAAGATTTCTAGACAGCTTTTGTTTAATTTTTCCTGAAAAATGATAAAATGAAATTCATCGACGAACGAACGGATGTGCTTGCATGAAAACTGACGGATATACAGTTAAAGACAAGGAATTCTGGAGAATAATTGCCAGTTTACTATTGGCTTCCCTTTTCATCTTTGCCAATTTGTACGCGGTTCAGCCGCTGCTCCCGGTCTTTGTTGAAGAATTTCATGTTTCCGTTTCTGTTTCCAGTCTGGCCATGTCCCTCACCATTGTCGGGCTGATCATCGGTTTGATCGTTCTCGGGTTCTTCTCTGACCGCAACGGCAGAAGATTTTACATCATCTATTCACTGCTCGGATCCGCTGTCCCTTTTTTCATCATCCCGCTGACCGATTCATTCACGCTGTTCTTAACCCTCCGCTTTATTCAGGGAATTGCGCTTGCTGGCGTGCCGGCAGCAGCTCTGGCTTACATCAGCGAGGAAATAGACCGGAAAAGTGTCGCCTACGCAACTGCTTTATATATTTCCAGCAACGCTCTCGGCGGCATGCTCGGCAGGGTAGTGAGCGGCTTTTTGACAGATGCTTTTTCCTGGCAGTCAACTTTTTACATATTCGGCATCATCGGTTTGATTTTATTTGCCGGAGTTTGGATGCTGTTGCCCCGCTCCCGCAATTTTACAGCAAGCAAAATGACTTTTGCCAAAGACATCGAAGGCTTCCTTTTCCACTTGAAAAACCCGTCCCTGCTAGTGGTTTTCGGGCTTGGCGCTGTGCTGCAAATTTCATTCACCGGAGTTTGGACCTATCTGCCTTTCCATTTACAGACGCCGCCGTTTGATATGTCTCTCCAGGCGATTTCGTATCTGTTCCTCGCTTATGGCATCGGCGTAATCGGCTCCCCTATGGCAGGAAAAGCGGCTGAGCGTTTCGGATTGCGGGAAGTCAGGATGGTTGGTGTTTTCCTCCTGTCAATCGGTATTTTCATGGCCATCAGCCCTTATTTATGGATGATTGTCGTTGGCCTCTGTGTTACCTGCCTTGGCTTTTTCGCTGCGCATTCATTGACAGCCGCTTCCGTGGGCCAGGAAGCGACTCACCATAAAGGCAGTGCCTCAAGCCTTTATCTCGTTTCTTATTACATCGGTGTCGCTCTCGGCAGTTCGATTCTCAGTCCGCTGTGGATTTCTGCCGGCTGGAATGGCCTGATTCTGTTCACTGCCATTTTGCCGTTGGTCTATGTACTGATAATTACGTTATTCAAAAAGAAAACCGGATCGGCCTCAAGCGGCTGATCCGGTTTTCTCTGTTTTATTTGATGAATTGCTCCGGAATCGTCAGCAGATCAATTCCCCAGACGAGCGGCAGGAAGTAAAAGACTGCCAGGCCGACGAGGAAGATGCCAAGAACATTCAGCCAGAATCCGGCTTTGGCCATATCCGGGATGCGCAGGTAGCCGGAACCGAACACAACCGCGTTCGGCGGCGTCGCAACCGGCAGCATGAATGCGCACGATGCAGCGACAGCGGCGGTTACCATCAATGCGTAAGGGTGAATGCTCAGCGCTACAGCAAGTGAAGCCATAATCGGGAACATCATGGAAGCTGTCGCTGTATTGGACGTAATTTCTGTCAGGAACAGCACCAAAGCTGCAACCACTAATACGATGATCAGAACATTAACGCCCTGCAGACCGATTAATTGGCTGCCGATCCATTCCGACAACCCGGAATTGGTAAAGCCTGCGGCAATTGCAAGCCCACCGCCGAACAGCAATAAAATTCCCCAAGGCAATTTGACAGCAGTTGCCCAGTCAAGCAGATGGTCGCCCTGCCTGTTTTTGGATGGAATGATAAATAAAATCATGGCTGCAATCAAACCGACCATTGCATCTGAAAATTGCAGATCAGGAGCAAAAGCATCCAACAGGAAAGAACGGCTGATCCAAGCGAGTGCAACTAGGACGAATACAGTAAATACCGCTTTTTCTTCGTATGAAGCTGAACCAAGGTCCGTTCTCTGTTGGCGGATCACCTGAGTTCCTCCAGGCAAATGCTTAAGCTTTTGCGGATAGGCTACTTTCACCAGATAAATCCACGCAATGGCAATGAACGTCCAAGCTAGTGGGACACCGAACAGCATCCACTTGGCAAAGGTGATTTCAATACCATAAATTTCATTGACCGCTCCGGCAAGCAAAGTGTTGGGAGGTGTCCCGATGAGCGTCGCGATACCGCCAAGAGAAGCGGAATAGGCGATACCCAGCATCAGTGCTTTCCCGAAACCAAAGTTTTCTTTTGAAGTATCGATGGAATCATCATCTTTCAAAGCTTCCGACACCTGATAGATAATAGCCAGTCCGATTGGCACCATCATCATCGCTGTGGCAGTATTGGAAATCCACATCGACAGGAACCCGGTGGCCACCATGAAGCCGAGGATGATCCGTTCCGTATTTGTGCCGATCAGCGAAATGATCGACAGGGCAATCCGTTTATGTAAATTCCATTTCTCCATTGTCAGGGCAATCATGAACCCGCCCATGAAAAGGAAGATCGTATCATTTCCGTAAGCTGAAGTGGTCGCCGCCACGTCCAGCCCATTTGTCAGCGGAAACAGGATAATCGGCAGCAGCGAAGTCGCCGGAATCGGAATCGCTTCAGTGATCCACCAGGTCGCAATCCAGACAGTGCTGGCCAGTATGCCTTTTGCTTCCGGCGGCAGTCCTTCGGGATTAACGAACAGCAGCGTCAACAGAAATAGAAGCGGTCCCAAAAACAAGCCGATCAATTGGGGTGTGTTATAGCTTTTCTTTTTGTTTCTCTCATCATAAGTTCCCGCATCTTCGGCCCGGTCTCTGCCAGTCGGCATTTCGGATCCGGGTTTTGCAAAAAATCGCAGCATATCTTTTGCCTGATAATGCTTTTCCCATAACCAGTTCCATGTAGAAGTAATCATCTTGTGCCTCCATTTTTTTGAATTAAGTAAATTTTATAATTTCAACATCTATGTTATTGTAGCGTTTATCCTTTTTTTGGACAACTTTGACTTTAATTTGAATAAATAAAATGCGCCTGCGTAATCAATGCAGACGCTGTTCCATCTCTATTCATCCTCGTTCTCACGAATGGGGATCCTTTCGTCTCCCATGCCGAGGTTGCTGTGCGCTCCTTTTTTCCCGAGTTCTTCACCAACGCGTATATCTGATTCTTTCCCTCCGAAACTGCCGTGAATCTGGCCGCCTCTTCTGGTGCTCTCAGTATCCTGTTCCCGATTGGAAAATTCCTCTTTGCTCATGAAACTCCCTCCTAAGATGTTTGTTACTAATCTCTTCCCCAATCTCTATGAAACAAACACATAAGAGGCATGAATGACTCTTATGGAAGGCCGAATGCCGACCATCCGAAATACACTGTAAGCAGGGACAATACAGCAAAAACCGCATATTCCCCCGTCCCGCCGGTTTTGGCCGTCAGCGGAAAACGCACTGTAAATTTCATCGGGAAAAATAATTTAATGCCGTTTTTGGTCGCCATATCGAGCAGCAAATGACTGCCCATACCCACCAGCAGACCGGCTGCAACGGCTTCATTCGGTAATACCGCATTAAAAAGGACAGCCGCCAGCAGTAAAAACAGCAGACTGTGGGTGAATGTCCGATGGCCGAAAAGCATATTCACGATTTTCGAAACAACCGGAAACGTCCGCCCTATTTTGCTGCCTCCGTGGCAGATATCCGGTATCATCGCGCCAACCGCGCCTGCTCCGAGAAGGATAACGGGTTCATAATTTGTAATTTGTGCGAATGCAAGACCTGCTGTAATGCCGCCAATGATGTGAGTTTTTCCTGTCATGTTCATTCTCCTCTTTCCAGACTATCTTTTATTATACTGAAAATGGGGTATGGTGAAGATAAAGAAATTTGGAAAAGGAGTTTTAGCTATGGGAATTCATACATTTTTCACCGCTTTAAACGATTTGGAACGAATTATCCGCGCGCCGGGGAGGTTTAAATTCGAAGAACATAATGTGGCTGCCCACTCCTGGAAGGTCAGCCAATACGCCATGTTCTTTGCGACTATCGAAGAACGGGCCGGACGTGCCATCGACTGGAAATCCCTTTACGAAAAAACGATCAACCATGACTTTGCCGAAGTATTTATCGGCGATATTAAAACGCCCGTCAAACATTCATCACCGGAATTGAAGGAAATGATCGCGAAAGTCGAAGAAGGGATGATGGAAAAATTCATCATCCGTGAAATCCCTGAAGAGTTTCAGCAGGTCTTTTTCGACCGCATGAAAGAGGGCAAGGACGAAACGATTGAAGGCCGCCTGCTCGAACTGGCCGACAAACTGGACCAGTTCTATGAGTCCTTCAACGAAATGAAACGCGGCAACGCCGACCCCGAATTCGGCAAAATGTACCGCATCGCTTTGACGAAATTGCTCAATATCCCGTTGGATGCGAGTGTCAGCTATTTCAAGAACATCCTTTTGGAAGATGTCATCAACGAAGACAGTGTCATTGACGTCAAAGGGATTACCCTGCAGGTGCTCGAGCGCCATAAGCATTCGCCATATATTTCCTAATCACCTTATGGTAAATTAATAGTAGTACAAATCAACCCGGAGGTGAATCCCTTAATCAAGGGAATTTATTGGACCCCATACTTTTAGTGAATTCAACGTTATTCGTTTTACTGATTTTATTTACTGCACTATTTGTCGGAGCGGAGTTTGCTGTAGTCAAAGTCCGCATGTCCCGCATCGATCAGTTGATTGAGGAAGGCAGCAGGCAGGCAGGCATCACCAAGAGGATTTTGGATGACCTCGATTATTACCTGACTGCGTGCCAGCTGGGCATTACGATGGCGGCGCTTGGCCTCGGCTGGCTTGGTAAACCGGCTGTCGAACAGCTCATTCTTCCACTTTTCAGGAATTTTGGTTTTCCTTCATCATCAGCTTTGGTGATTTCTTTCATCCTGGCTTTCTCATTGGTTACTTTTCTCCATGTCGTCCTCGGGGAAATGATTCCGAAATCGCTTGCCTTGCATTCGGCTGAGCGCATGACGCTCGCCCTTGCTCCTGTCCTGTATGTGTTCGGAAAAATAATGGCTCCTTTCATTTACCTGATGACAGCGGCGTCACGGCTTCTGCTCCGGATTTTCGGAATTCAGCCGGCGAAGGCCGAGCAGGGACATTCGGAAGAGGAACTGAAAATCATCATGGCCCAAAGCTTTCAAAGCGGCGAAATCAACCAGGCGGAACTGTCCTATATGCAAAATATTTTTGCTTTTGATGAACGCAGCGCGAAAGACGTCATGGTTCCGCGCACTCAAATGATCGCTTTCCCCGATTCCCTGACTACCGAAGAATTATTGGAAGAACTCAGGGAGCATCGGTTTACCCGCTATCCGATTGCCAGAGACGGCGATAAAGACGATTTGATAGGCTTCATCAACGCCAAGGAGATCCTTACGCATTACGCAGTCCACGGCTCGGTCCAAATGACGGAACTGGTCCACAGCCTGCCGTATTTCCACGAAACGACCCCTCTGCATACTGCTTTGGTGAAAATGCAGAAGGACAGGACGCATATCGCATTGGTGATTGATGAATATGGCGGAACTTCCGGACTTATTACAATGGAAGATATCCTGGAAGAAATTGTCGGGGAAATCCGGGACGAATTCGACGAAGACGAAGAAGCGGATATCATCAAAGAAAACGATCACCGTTATTTATTGAACGGGCGGGTGCTGTTAAAAGACCTTGAAGAGCGATTCGGACTCGAATTCGATGACAGCGAGGATATTGATACGATTGCCGGCTGGATACAGCACCAGCTGATTGAAGCTGAAACAGGCAGCATCGTTGAAAGAAGCGGCTGCCGCTGGTCTATTCTGGAAATGGAAAATCATCACATTTTAAAGATTTCGCTTGATATATTGAGCGATTGATTTATAACGAACTGCAGAAACAGTACAGAGGAGCTCAGCTTCTTCTGTACTGTTTTTATTGTTCTTTGTTTCTTTTTCATCGTGATTATTCCGTTTGAGGGTTAAACTCCCATCTCAGTGGGCATACAATTGTTAAGGAATTTTAAATGGGAGGCTGATGAAATGGCAAATGCCAAATCTTATGTAAAAGAGTTCGGCGAGAAATTCAAGGAAGACAACGCGACCCTTCTCGCAGCAGCACAGGCCTATTATTATCTTCTTGCAATCGTGCCCTTATTGATCCTGATACTGGCGATTCTGCCTTATCTGCAAATCGATCCCCAGCGCCTGATGGATCTTCTCGGCACAATCCTTCCCGGTGAAATAGCCACGACATTTGAAGATCAAATCGTCAGTGTTGTCACGACACCTGCTGGAGGACTGCTGACTATCGGTATTTTGGGGACGCTTTGGTCCGCTTCCAATGCGGTCAGCGCATTCATCAAAGCGACCAACGAAGCTTATGATGTGGAAGAAACAAGATCATTCATCGCTCAGAAAGGAATTGCGATTCTGCTTACTCTATTCATGCTTGTGGCAGTAGTCGTAGCGCTTGTACTGCCGATTTTCGGCGGTACGATCATCGATACTGTAAGTTCATTCCTGAATTTGCCTTCACAGACGGAAATTTTGTTCCAGGTGCTTCGCTGGGTCATTTCAATCGCAGTTATGAGCATTGTACTGGCAGTTATGTATAAAATTGCACCGAACAAAAGCTTTCCATTCAAAGAAGTCATTATCGGCGCGTTGATCGCGACTATCCTGTGGCAGCTCGTATCTCTCGGATTTTCATTTTATGTTTCTAATTTCGGAAGCTATAACGCCACATACGGCAGTCTGGGCGGTTTGATCATTCTGATTCTATGGTTCTTCCTGACCGGACTGATTCTTGTAATCGGTGCTGAAATCAACGCCATCGTCCACAAACGGAAAAACACAAAAAATGCACCTGCCAAAGTCCATTAATAATGGAATGAAAAAAGCCCGGCCCCATCAGCATATACTGATGGGGCCGGGCTTTTTATTGATCATTCAGCCTTCCCAGGCAATCTCCGTGGAATAAATCTGAGTGTCGCCGACAAAGATCCGGCATTTTGTGGAGCACAAACCCAATCCCAGTGATACTTTAATATCTTCAAAACTTCCGTCCTCGCTTCTCAGATTACCGAACAATCGTGCGCTGAATGCAAAGCCCGGCTGGTCGTCCTGCAGGACCCCGTCGACCCATAACTTCTTTTGATCCCATGTGCTTTCCACCCGAATACGATGTGAAGAATGTTTGATTTCCCATAAATCTTTCATCGTAACGCCTCCGTTTCATCCTGTTAAGGACAGTATATCAAATTACCGGAATTGTTTATTCACCCAGATCAACATTGTGGTAAACCTGCTGAACATCTTCAAGATCTTCAATGGCATCAATCATTTTTTCGAACTGCGCCTGGGCATCTTCCGGCAATTCCACTTCGTTCTGCGCCATCATCGTCAACTCGGCAACAGTGAAATCCGTGATGCCTTCCTGTTTGAATGCTTCCTGCACAAGATGGAACTGATCCGGTTCTGCATAAACGATGACTGCATCACCGTCTTCTTCAACGTCACGCACGTCAATATCCGCTTCCATCATCATTTCAAGCACTTCATCGGCAGACTTCTGCCCTTCAATGCCGATGACAGCCGTCGGATCGAACATATAAGCGACAGAACCGCTGACGCCCATATTGCCGCCATTTTTGCCGAAAGCCGCACGGACATCCGAAGCTGTCCGGTTTACATTATTCGTCAATGTATCGACAATGACCATGGAACCGTTCGGACCGAAGCCTTCGTAGCGGAGTTCGTCATAGCTTTCTTCAGATCCGCCTTTGGCTTTTTCGATTGCCCGGTCAATGATCGCTTTCGGCACACTGTATGTTTTTGCCCGCTCGAGTACGACTTTCAATGCCTGGTTCGATTCGGGATCCGGCTCACCCTGTTTGGCTGCAACGTAAATCTCCCGTCCGAACTTTGCGTAGATCCGGCTTGTATTCGCATCTTTTGAAGCTTTTTTCTCTTTAATGTTATTCCACTTGCGTCCCATAATGTTTCCCACTTTCTTTCAGCTTTGAATGTGAAGAACTTTCACTTCTTCCATTATATAATATAACCCCTCTATTGTTCGAGCAGCAGAAAATAAAATCAACAAAAAGGAAAAAAGCTCCGTTCAAAAGAAAGGAACTTTTCAGCGCTTTGTTTTATCAATCCGGTGATATTCAGATATTTGGGTGACCCGTACTTTTCCTGTGTCCAGTTCATGATAAATACCTCTGCTGTCGGTAAATGAAATATACTTATCCCGTTCGCTCTGGACAAGCATTTCCGCTTCCTCCTGTGATTTCAGAAAGATGAATCTTCGGATGTAATGTTCTTTGTCAAAAAAATACGTGATTTTGAATTCTTTCATGCTTACCCATCCCTTTCAGTCAGCGTAAGGTGCTTTCTGGTAAAAGAAATTCGGCTTGACGATATCATTTTTATACGGCTTATGGAAAATGTGCGTTGTGGCTGGCGACATCGGCGGAATGAGCCATGCCCAGTTCCCCGTGACGGCCCGTCTGGCTGCTTCTTCTTTTTTCTCGAAGCTTTTGAACTGCTTGGCCGCTGTATGGTGGTCGACGATGGTGACGCCGGCTTCCGCAAATGAATCCAATACAGCTATATTCAATTCGACAAGCGCTTTATCCTTCCACAGCGAACGATTGGATTTCATATCAAGGCCCATCAATTTTGCCACTGCCGGCAATAGATCATAGCGTTCTTCATCGGCCAGATTGCGTGCACCAATTTCAGTCCCCATGTACCAGCCGTTGAATGGCGTCATCGTATAATGGATGCCTCCGATTTCCATCCTCATGTCAGAAATGATCGGCACTGCATACCACTTTATCCTCAGTTCTGTAAAATTTTCCAGTTCCGGATGTTTAATTTCCACTTCCAGTATGGCCTGTTCCGGAAGTTCGAAATATTTCACCCCTCCTGCATCTTCAATGACAATCGGCAGAATATCAAAAGCGGTTCCCTTCCCTCGCCATCCGAGTTCCATACATTTTTTCGTAAATTCCACTGAAGAAGAATCTCCAATTATCGATGCTTCTTTTTCATAACCCGCATAACGCAAAAGCTGATGATTCCAGATGCGAAGCCTGCTTTCGCCGTTTTGTTCCGCCGGAAAAACAGTCAAAGAGGGCCGGATCTTTCCGCTATTTGCTGCAAATTCGATGTGATGAAGCAGCGCATCGAAAGCGCCTTCCGCCGTTCGATGCTGCCTTGCATCAAAAACGATCAATGTATTCCAGAATAGCCGGCCGATGCAGTGATTATTATTGCGCCAGGCCATCCGTGCGCCATGTTCCAATTCCTCAAAGGTATGCGTATAAGTACCTGTTTCTTCGACTTCTTCTATGATTCCAATCATTCTATTTTTTATTTCCGACTCATTTTTCCCCAGCTCCAGGTAGCATGCTTGAATAAAATAACCTGCTTCTTCTATTAAAAGACGTTTGTCCATAGCCGTTTTCATGCAACTCACTCCTTCTTCCCTACATGATAGCACCCCAATTTTATGTGCAGAAAGGAATTTGTGACCAGTTTATGATAGAACGAAGAAGCATATGAAAACCCGTTTCTCAAAAGAGAAACGGGTTGAGAGATATGCTTATGCCAAACCGAAATCATTTACTAACGCAGCAAGTCCGCCTTGATACCCTGAACCAATCGCATTGAATTTCCATTCGCCTGCATGGCGGTATAATTCACCGACAACCAGGGCTGTTTCAATGGAGAAGTCTTCTCCCAGGTCGTAGCGCAGGATCTCTTCGTCATTGCTTTCGTTCAGGATGCGGATGAAAGCATTCGACACCTGGCCGAAGTTCTGGCCGCGGCTGTCTGCTTCATGAATTGTAACTGTGAATACCACTTTATGGATGTCAGAAGGCACATTCGGTAAGTCGACAATCACTTGCTCATCGTCTCCTTCGCCTTCACCTGTCAGGTTATCACCTGTATGTGTCACGGAACCGTTGCCGCCAACAAGGTTGTTGTAGAAGATGAAATCTTCCGGTCCGCGTGATTTGCCGTTTTGACCTACAAGAAACACAGAAGCGTCAAGGTCGAAATCTCCGCCGCCGCTGTATTTGTTCGTATCCCAGCCCAGGCCTACAGTAACTTTTGTAAGTCCCGGATTTGTTTTTGTTAAATCGATTTTCTGACCTTTTGACAAGTTGATTGATGACATGAATAATCTCCTCCGATAAAATTATTTTCTTTGGGTATCTTCATATTTCTTTTGCAATTCTTCGATGCGCAGGCGACCTTCTTCGCGCATTTTGCGGTTTTCATCTTCAATTGCACGGGTATCATTCATCCCCTGCATAATAGTTTCCCATGTCTGCTCGATCGTTTCAATCTTGATGCTCGGCTGGCCGGACATCCGTGCAATATCCACCGACTGCCGGGAAATATCATTGGCATTGTTCAACAGCATTTCATTCGTGCGGCGGTCAAGTTCACTCATCGATTCAGCTACCAGGTTCTGACGCTTCGCCGCGATGGCATTGATCAGGCCTGTTTTGAAAATCGGGATTGTAGTAACAAACGCCGAATTGATCTTTCCTATGAGCTTCGTGTTGCCGCGCTGCAGCATGCGGATTTGCGGCGCAGACTGATAAGATACCTGTTTCGCCATTTCCAAATCGTAAACACGCTGCTCCAGCAGTTCAATGGCATTCTGCAATGAATTCAATTCCATCAGCGCCATCTGGTCACCGGATTCCGCTTTTTTGCGTACTTCCGGTTCTTTCGCTTTCAGTTCCTCGACTTTGATGTCACCTGCTGCGATGTATTTCTCCAGTTCCATGAAATACTGGAAATTCTGGTCATACAATTCTTCAAGTGTCGTCGTCGATTTCTTCATTTCGGCTTCGTATTTTGTGATTTCCACATACACTTTATCAATTTCTGTACCCATCGTCTGGTATTTATTGAAAAGCTGTTCAATCATTTTATTGCCCTTATTGAAGATTTTATTGAGGAAGCCTTTCTTTTCGACAAAATCCTTTTTATCGAATTTGTCCATGATTTTTCCTAGCTGCTTCAATAGCTCACTCGATTCTTCCATACTGTTGGCCTGAACCGAATTCAATACTTTCCCGGTAAACGCGGAAATTTCGTTTGCAGGCTCACGGCCGAATTCCAATAATGCAATCTGGTTTTTCGGATCGATTTTCGCAGCCAATTGCAGCACTTCAGGATCTTTCTTCAATTGCGCTTTCAGCTGGTTTTCATCTTTCATTACAAGTTCCTGCTGTTCGATCTGATCTGGCATCGTGTTCATCATTAACCCCTCCTTTTCTTAATCAAAGCCATTTCCCAAGAAACTTCCTTACCACGGACGGTTCCTGGAACGGTTCGTTGAAACTTCGTTCATCCAGCCAGTGCACATCATAGGCCTCCGTATCCAGCCATCGCTCGATATCCTGATGGCCCTGCGGATTGATGATGATGTTATCAAGGCCGAAGCTATGAATCAGTGCAATCGCATTGGCGTCTGCACGGCTCAGTTCTCCGTCTTTCTCTTCATTATAGAACAAAAGCGTCGGAACAAACTGCGGATAATCAAATAATTGAATCAATTGAATGACAGAATCGGGCAGAGACATCGATTGAGAAAAGGCATAGAGCTGCAACTCTTCGAATGACTCCCCGTTTTGAGGCAGCAGGATCGGCTTCTCCACATGCCTTGCGATGGCTGCGCCAATCGCTGTCTGAACACCGTCCGGCAATTTGCTGTAACGCCACCAATTGGATTTTTTCATCTTTTCGGGATCCAGATTGCCTTTATTGTCCAGTGCTGCACGGTAATGGAATTGCTGATTGCCTTTGCGTTCTTGGATAAACGGGAAACTCCGAACCAATTTCGTGTCCTCCCGTTCCGTCAGTTTGTGGATATTGTCCCAAAACCGCCTGCGGTCTTTTTCAATGCCCATGACTTTGGCGAAGACGACGGGAATGTGGACGACACCGCGTTCGACCGAAAATGAAGGCCGCACCATGGCCCGTTCTTTCGCCAGCATGAATGCTTCATCGATTGTCGTCTTCAAACGGATCGGATGCGTAATATAGGATTTAAACTGAAATGGCTTATACAATCCGGAATCGTCATGATGCAGCAGCCGGTCCACTTCCTGTGTTGCCCGGTAAGCCACTGTACCGACACGTTTCGGCTTTTCTTCAGGGAACAGCGGAGGTGTTTCAATATTCACCTGAAAGCTGTGGCTGTGAATCTTCTCTTCACCCACCATCGTTCCAAACCACTTTTGACCGGTCGGATCATAAACGACGATATGAAAACCATAGGCAGCGGCCAGCTTCAGGAACCATTTTTCGCTTTCGGATGCCTCACCGTACCAGAGGAAAGCAGGCAATCCTTTTTCAAGATTCAATTTGACTAGTTCCGGTTCTATATGATTGAATGTCCATTTCACAAGGTCCGTCGCCACTCTTCTGAATGAAGATTGCACCGTACTGCCGCCTGACTGCTCCTGAAACGCTTTCAGCACATCTATCATGACCAGCCGGATGCGCCGGTTAAGACCGGCATCCTTCAGGCGGGGCAATAGGCCTTTGCCATCCAGGAATGCGACGATACGGCTCGCTGATAACCCTTTTTCTTTCCGGTTCATTTCAAAAAGATCCTGAAGTGCTTTCAGCCGGTCCTGTTCAATGTGTTTGTTCAGCTTGCCTGACAGGCGGATTAGCCGTCCGCCTGCCTGTTCCATCGCTTCATAAATGGAAGCGAAATAATCGTCTGTATCCAGCGGCATTCCGGTGTATTCCCCCAGAAGCTGCGGATAGGTGATTGCGTCTTCTTCAATTTTTGTTTCTGTATGGTTGACGATCGGCTTATTCAGCCACTCGCCGACTTTTTCCGGATCCCATGTTCTTACACGGACCGGATGCAATTGAACCATGGGTTTCCCCCCTTGCTATTTGCTTTGCATCGAAATGTCAGCAACTTTCGCCAAAATTTCTTCTCCTGCCTTAATGCCCTTTTCTTCCGTAACAATAATGTGATCTGACACTTCCGCATCCGAACTGACTGCTTCGCCGTGTGCGGCAAGCAATCCAGCATCTGCGCTTTCCAGCAGATCCAGATCCAGCAGGGAATCACCAGCAGCTATGACGTAATCCGCCTTGATGCGGTCACGCACATATTCCATAGCAGCCGCTTTCGTGATGCTTTCCGGCATAATATAGAGCTTTCTGCCCTGGAGTGAAATTCCCCATCCGATTTCACGGAAAATCTCGGTAAAGAAAGATAGCTTTTCTTCCGGGAATCGTGCGCGGTCCACAACAAGATACACAAACCAATCTTCTGCCTGCCGTACGCGCAGGACCCAATCTTCATTGAAGTGCTGATGAATTACCGGCAGCAGTTCTTCGATTACGGTTTTCCTCCTGATGCATTGGCGGCGGATATCGGTGGACCATTCTTTGATGGGTTCACCGTTTTCAAGAATGACGGCACCATTCGAGATGATGGCGAATTGCGGCGGTTCATCGCCTTCATAAATCCCCGTCACCCGTTCATATTGTTCGCGTGTCCGGGTTGTCACCGGCACAAACACAGTATCCGGTTCCAGTTCCCATAACGCGGACTGGCTTTGTTCGGTCATGAAAGATTGCGGTTTGCCTTCATAGCGTTCGACTTCTATCAATTCTTCCGGCTTTACTTCACTGCCCATGGATCTCCGGGAGTAAATCAGTGTCTGGTCGAGGTCGCTTGCAAATAAAACCGTCATATTTCTTTCCCCGATTTGATAAGGCCGATCGAGCGGTAGAACAGATCCGGAACTTCTTCCACCGGCACATCCTTCTCCGCAGCCAGCATCAGAATATGCTTCACATCGGGATGCCCCGTGTCTCTTACCAGCACTTTCCATGGGTTTCTCCGAAGCAGCACGCGTGTCGTTTCGCCGACTCCCGGTTTAACGAGATGGTAGTCCGTTTCACTGTACAGCCGCCGCCCGATTTCCTCCACTTCTTCCATGCCTTCCCATGTGCGTTCGGCAGTCACCGGAGTGCTGTGGGCTTCCGCTTCGGCGGCTTGAGCTGTTTCAGCGAAGCAGGCCGTAACCTGATCCACGAAATCATTTGAAAGATCTTCTTCCATTAATTCGCCGTAAAATTTCGCACCGTGGTAATCATCCGCTCCGATAAAGTGGTCGTTCAAAATGGTGCGGCTGACCAGGCCGGAAACAGTGGAGTTCAGGCAAGCGCTTGGAATCAGAAAATCTTCCCTTGTGCCGAACAGGACTGCGCAGGCCCCCGGATCCGCAAGAACCGCCATATCGTCCTTTAAATCGGTGCTGTATCTGCTGTTGAAAACCTCAAGCGATTTTGTCAATTCTTTTTGAATGGCCCCTTTTCCGGTCCATCCATCTATGAATTGGATGCGGCTGCCCGGATGGGTTTGCAGAATTGTGTGGATCGCTTTTTCATCGATTCCTTTATCCCGCAGAATCGAGACGCTGTAATGCGGCCAGTTCAAATCCATTACCTGATCGGCATAGCGCTTGATCAATATGCCAATCGGGCTCCCTGCGCGCGCAAGCGAAACCAGCACAATATCATCCGTTCCGGCGTTCAATTGGATTCTTCTCGCCACAACGCCGACAAGATGGCTCAATTGGATTTTCGTCTGTGCGACCGACTGATGATAAAGTTTTGTATATTCTTCAGATGGACGGTATTCGACAGGCAGTCTTTCGGCATAATGGCCGCCGGTCTGCACCGCTTTTTCCCGTTCTTCAAGTGAACTTTCTTCAAAATCGTCAGTGACATCTTTCAATAGAAACGTGATGTCTTCATCCGGATAGCTTGTTTTCACCAAACCCGCAGTAATCATCATGCCACCTCTTTTAATTTTTGTCTGTCAGTGCGAGCCACTCGACCGGTGCCTTTTTTTCCAGATACGCGATCAAGGGCTGCCACGTTTGTTCATCAACGACCGATTCGGCCAATAAATAGATTCTGTCAGTATCCACTTTGTTTATATTATATAGGAATTGATCGACATTCTCAGCATCCGGCAGGTTAAAGCGGACTTTCTCCTTGATCGGATACCCCGTTTCCTGCGCTGCGAAAATTGGGCTTCTTGTGGCGGTCTGTACCAGGGCATCGCCGCCAAGCTCCATTGCGAAGCGAAGTGGCAGATACATATTTTCCCCAACTCCGATTACCAGCGGTTTTTTGCCGGCAGTCACTGCACTTGCCGTCTGCTCAGCCCATTTCTCAATCTCCAGATGGCGGCTGCTCGACAAACCGAATCTGCCGGTGAATGGAAGATAACGCTGTCCCCCGGCAGAATAGAGGTCAACCGCCTGAGTTTGTGCCGACCGATTGGGCACTCTGTCTCCGGAGCCATCCAGAAATTCCACTTCCGCTTCATCCGGAGATTCACTGTGGTTCAATTTGAATTCACCGGTAAGCAGAGATAGAACATCAATTTTCAGATTACGAGCTTCCGCCATCTTTTCGAGTTTCTGCTGCTGCTTTTCACTGCGCCAATCCAGTATGGAAAGGGATATGTATTTTTTGCCTGGAAAATGAGCATCCAGGGCGCTGATCAGATTAGCCAGCGTATTGCCTGTAGAAATTTCATCATCGACCAGCACAATCGTTTCAGCATCCTCCAGCATGCCTGCTGGAGCATATACTTTATGGGACGTGGCATGGGAATGCTCTTCTTCAAATACAAATGCAGGCGTTGCACCGACAATTTTTTCACGGGTCGTATGGATATAAGCTGCTTCGTCGAAATGGTGGAAAACCGCATGGCCAAGGCCCGTTGCAGTTTCCGCCATTCCGATGAACACAGTTTGCTCAGGCAAAGCCGTTCGGTAGGCGAGCGATTCCCGGCTGGTCGCGGAACATGCGATTCCCGATCCGATCATATCAACGATCTGCTGATGCTGCGGAATCGGCGGAAGCCCGGAATTTTCCATCAATAATGAAGCCAGCAAACTTCCCGTACCGAGTGCCAGTGCCGGATGAACAGCTAAATGTTTCGCGATTAATTTACTGACAAAAAGAAATTGTCTTTTTTTATTCACTCTTAACGCCATGGAAAATAACGATTCCATCGGCAAGTTTCCGTAACTGTCGTTGACAGATACTTCAATATCCATTTTACCCCAATATCTATACCTGTTTTGCAAGCTGTTTTGCACGTATGTGGTTGAGGACGTCGATTGGTTTGTAGTATTCATTCAGCACCCCATATATTTCCGCTTGAGCAGCTATTTTCTTCGCCCAGCTCAGGTGCGGTTTTACTTCGTTCATCTTATTGCGCTGCGGACTTTGCAGGATTCCATTGAATGTATCGCTTTTTGCCAGTATGAGCATGGCATCTTCATACGTTTCATGTGACACAATATAGCCTGCATTGACGATGGCAATCTGGGAAGGATGGATGCAGGTTTTGCCTTTAAAGCCATTTAACACATCCAGTTGCACTTCTTCCCACAGGACTTTTTCCGGTGTGGAAGACAGCCACGCGTCGGTTTCTGCTGAAAAATATTCATAGACCGGCCCCGATACGATGAAACTGTCCTGTGCTTTCGTAAATTTATTGAGTACCGAAATCAGGCAATCGCGGATTAAATGCACGTCGTAAATGGTCCGCTCTGCGGGACGGCGAAGGCCATAAAGACTCGAAAAATCAGTGGCTCCGACTCTTATCGTCAATATCCGGTCTTTTTCTTTCCGCAATTTACTGTAAATTTCCATCAGCGCCTGTTCACGCGTTTCCGCAAACAGCACTTCTTCCGTTTCAAGAAGGGGCAGCGCATACAGTTTTCTTCCAGCGCATTCACTGGCACGGTCCAGCGCCAGGAAGAAGTCTTCCAGTTCGGAAGCCTGAACTTTTGGCAGCACGATGCCAGTCAGCACACCGAGTGCGCTGCCCGTCATTGATGTCAGCTTTTCGAGTTGAACCGGATTGCGGATACGCAAAAACAGCAGTGGGCTTTCATCCGCATCACCGGCAGAAAATCGTTCAAGCTCTTTTAATTGGGAAACAACATTTGCTTCTGCCGACTCCAAATCACTGTCAGCCACCGCGTCTTCCAGGCAAATCATCAGAGTTGCCAGGCCGGAAAAAGTGTTCCGCCGATAACTTCCGGCTATAATCTTAGCTGCGAAATCAGGTCTTGAACCAGGAGTGTAGAGTGCTGCACCCAACGCCAACCCAAGCATTTCCCGTTCCGTATCTCGATTAAATTCTGCCGGGGAGTATTTAAAAAACGTCTTTAACTCAGAATTATCCAATACGTTGAAATGTCTCATTACAAGATCCTCCCGGCACAATTAAATTAAAGGGTTCTTTCCATTTGAATGGAGAAAAAAGCAAGGAGCCCAGCCCCTTGCTTTTTTAACTTGCCAAATCAGCTGTCGAGTCCGAAGTCCTTAACCAGCGACGCGAGACCACCCTGGTAGCCGCTGCCGATGGCATTGAATTTCCACTCACCGCCGTGGCGGTACAACTCACCAACAACGATAGCCGTTTCAATGGAGAAATCTTCCCCCAGATCGTAGCGGATCAATTCTTCATTTGTATCTTCATTGACGATGCGCACATAGGAATTGCTTACTTGGCCAAAATTCTGGCCTCTCGCTTCGCCGTCATGGATCGTAATGGCGAAAGTCACTTTTTCGATTGAAGAAGGAATAGCCGTCAGGTTGACTTTCACCTGTTCGTCATCGCCTTCTCCTTCGCCCGTGCGGTTATCACCGGTATGTTCAACAGCTCCGGCAGCGCCGACCGTATTATTATAGAAGATAAAATCTGCTTCAGATGCTGCTTTACCGTTTGCATTTAAGAGAAAAACCGAAGAATCAAGGTCAAAATCCTGGCCTCCGTCATATTTATTGGTGTCCCAGCCAAGCCCGACAACAACTTTTGACATACCCGGGTTGCTTTTCGTCAGATCCACTTTTTGCCCTTTTGATAAATTGATTGCCATTCAACTTCACTCCTTATGCATATTTATTGGCGATTGAGCCAATATCAGAATCTGTCGTGCCTTCACCGATTGCAGAGAATTTCCACTCGCTGCCCTGACGGTATAATTCTCCCGTAATCAGCGACGTTTTCCCCGAGTAGTTTTCTGTCAGGTTGTAATGAACCAATTCTTCTTTTGACTGATTATCGACCAAACGGATAAAGGCGTTTTCAATCATGCCGAAATCCTGCTTTTTCTGTTTGGCATTATAGATGTTTACAACAAACACCAAACGGTGAATCGAAGGTGAGATGCGTTTAAGGTCGATGTTGATGGTTTCATCGTCGCCTTCTCCTTCGCCGGTCAAATTGTCGCCTGAGTGGACAACGCTGCCGTCACGGCTTTGTTTATTGCCAAAATAAATCAGGTTCTCTTTGCCTTTGAGCTTGCCGTTTTCATCGAGCATGATGACCGAGGCGTCGCAGTCAATGTCGGAACCGCCGCCCCCGCCGCCAAGAAGTGAGCTTAGAAAGCCACCGCTTTTTTTCGTTTCAATCGGGTCCCACCCAAGTCCAACCATAATACTGGATAGAGAAGTACGCCCTTTCGTCAAATCGATCTTCTGACCTTTTACTAAATTGATAGCCAATCTCAACACACTCCTTATATTTATGTATTCTATTGTTATAATATTTGTATATGCGGAAAATTACAATTTTGAGAGTCAAACGCTCCTGAAAGACGCACTTTCTCCAAGGTTAAACCTAGCACCTTCCAATTTATGTGTCAATCGGTTTAAGCGGAATTTTCTGAAAAAATAATTTTATGCCTCATTGTTCCCCGTCTCTGTATGTTATACGAGCAGGCGACGGTAAAGTTTCAGGTTTCCATTTTAAAAACAGTGCATGGATAAAACTTCGCAAGCTTCTCTGTACATATTTTTCATGCTTTTCGGGTATATACCGCAAGGAGCTACTATTAACTCACCGCCGGAAGGAAGATGAAACCGATGAGCCTTAAATCTTTCAATACGGAATTCACCCGCTTCCTGTTCGTCGGTGTCGTCAACACGCTGAGTTATTATTCCATTTATCTGCTGCTCCACAACCTTTTCTCGCTCCCATATATGTTTGCGCACGTCATCGCCTTTCTGATCAGCCTGAACGTCTCATTTTTTTTGAATACTTACGTCACGTACAAAGTAAAACCCACTTTAAAAAAATATTTATATTTCCCTTTAACGCAAGTCGTCAATATGTCGGTATCGACGATTCTCATCTTCGTATTTGTTGAATATCTCAAATTGAACAGCAATATCGCACCTTTTGCCGCAGTGTTATTCACTGTGCCAATTACTTTTATCATTTCAGGTAAAATCATGAAAGATCCGGTGCGACAGAAATAAGTGAAAAGACGGTGAATTCATGTTGAAGAAATACCCAATGCTCTGGCTGCTGTTGTTCAGCCTGGTGCTCGCCATTCTGGCACATGGCGTTTTCCTGTATCAATGGACACAGGAGCACTATATGACGGGCATCAATGACGGATTGTCGCAGATGATGCCTTTTAAACATCTTCTATATGAACAATACACAAACGGGGAATTTTTCTATTCCTTCGATTTTGGACTGGGAGCCGGAACTTTCAGTGAACTGGCATATTATTTTTCCACTTCCATCGTATTTTTGCTGACCATTCCCCTTGTCTGGCTGCTCGACATAACTGGGCTGGTCCATACACCCGATGTTCTTTTTTGGGCCAATGCGGCTGTCTTCATCAGCGTGATCCGGCTGACTTTTGTATTGTTCATCACTTCGCGCCTTTTTATGTACATGAAACTTTCCTATTGGCCATCGCTGCTCGGAGCTGCGGTATACGGTATATCCGGCATGTATTTCCGCCACACAGTTTACTGGGAATTTTTCGCCGACGCTTTTCTTTGGCTCCCGTTGCTCATACTGGGCATCGAGAAAATATTCCGGGAACAAAAACCTGGCTGGTTTCTTGCAGCAGTGGCCATTTCCTTTTTCGATAATTTCTATTTTGCCTACATCAATTTTCTGCTGGCTGCCATTTACATTCTGTTCAGGCTGTTTATCTCCCTGACTGCTGCTGAGCAAAACCGCAGGAAAATTCTATTGAACATTGGGATCAGCGGCATTATCGGATTCGGCATCGGCGCAGTTGCTTTCATTCCGGCGGTTTATGCCTATTTGAATAACCACCGACCGCCTTTTCAGCAGGATATCCCAATTTTCGATCCGTTTGACAATATCATTTACTCAAGCCGCTATATCATTCTTCCGGCATTATTTGTTCTATTTTTATTCACGTTCCGTTTTTACCGCAATAAAACATTCCGCCTTTTCGCTTTACTCGGGATAGCTGGTGTGATCATGCATTTAAGCCCGCTGATCGGCAGTGCTTTTAACGGATTTTCCGCTCCGCAGTACCGCTGGGAATATTTCATCTCTTTCGCTGCCGGCGGAGCAATTGCCAGCGGCCTTAGCATGTTCACCAAAATTCCGTATCGCAGTTTTTACATCGCAGCTGCACTCTCCACAATTGTTTATGCGATGTACGCCTTTTTCGATCCGTCTTTCGAATTCAATCATGCTGAATCCTATATCGCCCTTGGAAGCTTATTGATTACACTGGCTGTAGCTTTTGCTGCTGTCCATACCCGCAATGCGACTGCCCTGAAAATACTTGCTGCCTCGCTGCTCCTTTGGATTCTGGTTTACGCGAATTTCTATCAGCATGAGAGACTGCTGAAGATGGGAAATATCTCACAGGTCAATAAAGAATTGATTACGGGGGAGGATTATGATAATCCGGAAATACGTGATTTGCTGGATGCTGTCCATGCCAGAGAAGATGATGAAATGTACCGCATCGAATGGATGGAAGGTGTCCGCAACAACACGCCGATTGTTCAGGATTTCCAGGGATTGAGCGCTTATTCAAGTATTTTGAATAAAAATCTGCTGTACTTCTACCTGTATGATCTGGAAATCGATATGGAACGGGAAAGCGTCAGCCGTTATGCAACGCTCGGCAACCGGGCGAATCTCTTCAGCCTGCTGCGGGGCAAATACATTATCCGTCCTGAAGGCAATGCCAACACACCATACGGCTTCACTGAAATACTTGCTTCTGAGAATTACAGAGTATATGAAAATGACAATGTGCTTCCTTTTGCGAGAGGCGCAACAGAAGTTTATCAGGAGCCGAAATTGAACATGCATCCCCCATTGGTGAGGGAACACGCCATGCTGAATGGCATTGTATTGGACACTGAAGAAGACGGCAGTCCCATTCAAGTGACCGGCGACATTACTTCGCAGTTCAGTATCGAGGAGGAAGCTGCTTCTTATGATAATGGGATCCTCGAGGTCAGCGGAGAGACCGGCGGCATTGATTTGATATGGGATGAACCTGCTGACAATGCGGCGGATCTGTATATTTCCTTCAATCTCATGAACACGGCAGCAGATGAAGGTTTTAATCTTGCAGTAAATGATTACACCACTTCGCGAAAATCGAACGATTCCATCTATAAGACCTTCGTCGACGATCTGACGATACGCGTCCCATCTCAGGAACGTGTAAGCATCCGTGTTCCGGAAGGCCGTTATTATTTGACGGAACTTCAGATTTTCGGCGAAGATTATGAAACTCTGGAAAGAGCCGCTGCCATGCCTTCCGGTGTAAATGATCTCGACATAGACGGCAGCAGGGTCGAAATTCTGTATGATAATTTTGCAGGGGACGATTATTTATCAGCTGTCATCCCATATGAAATCGGCTGGAGCGCAACAGTGAACGGTGAGGATGCAGAAGTGCTGAAGGCAAATTATGCTTTTGTCGGCGTTCCGATTGAAGAAGGTGAAAACCGGATTGTCTTTACTTACCGCCCTCCGTTCTTTGTCCCTTCATTGATTCTGAGTGTCCTGTCGGTTTTTCTGGGTGTTTTCTGGATTTTCAGAAAGAGGCGGAACGACACTGAATCGGCTCTGAGCGTTTAGCTCCTCGACTTTCGGGAATAGGAAAATCATGAGATCAACTTTACAGGAGGAGATAAAATGGCTGAGGATAAATACGAAAAAATGGATGATGCTGTCGACCCGCAGGAACAGGGACGGCAGCCGGGATTCGAAAACGAGATGGATCCCGAACCGATTTATGATGATAAGGATTATAAAGGTGCCGATAAGCTGAAAGGCAAGACGGCTCTGATTACCGGTGGAGACAGCGGAATCGGGCGTGCGGTAGCTGTCGCTTTCGCAAAGGAAGGCGCCAATGTCGCAATTGCGTACCTCGATGAACACGAGGATGCCGAAAAAACTGTGCAGGCTGTCGAATCCTATGGTGCAAAATGCATTAAATTCGCCAGTGATGTCAGCAAAGTGGAAAATTGCAATCAGCTGATTGTGGATGTAATCGGGGAGTTCGGCCAGTTAAATGTTCTGGTTAACAACGCCGGCAAACAATTTCCCCAGGATGACTTCCTGAATATTTCCCAGGATCAATTGACCGAGACCTTCGAAACGAATATCTTTTCCATGTTTTATCTGACCCAGGCTGCAATTCCCCATATGCAGAAAGGGGATTCAATTATCAATACATCTTCTGTCACCGCTTACCGGGGATCTCCGTCGCTGATTGATTATTCAGCGACAAAGGGTGCCATAACAGCATTTACACGCTCACTGGCCTCCAATCTTATCGATGACGGCATCCGGGTGAATTCAGTGGCGCCGGGCCCTATCTGGACACCACTGATTCCATCGACATTCGATGCGGAAAAAGTCGGAGAACATGGTGGCGATACGCCGATGGAACGACGCGGTCAGCCTGCCGAAGTGGCGCCGGCTTATGTATATTTCGCTTCAAAAGATTCCACTTATGTCACCGGACAGGCTATTCACGTGAATGGCGGCGACTTTATCAGTTCATGATTAAAGCGAATAACGCAAATCATTTCGAGGGGGTGTATTCAGGTGAAATATATTGAAGCGCTGCTGATGAAGTTCGCCATGGTCTTTTCGGTATTGTTTGTCATTCTCGGACTCACTTACGGAGTGGAAGTGTTCGACATATTCATCATAAGTCTCATTATTACAGTCATCGGCTTTGTCGGAGATCTCGTTATTTATCCTAAAACCTCCAACAAGGTTGCGACAGGCGGAGATTTTGTCCTGGTATTTCTGCTTGTCTGGCTGCTGGGAATGTGGCTGATTGAAAACCCTGACTTCTCAATAGTCATGGCTGCTCTTTTCACTGCTGTTGTGGTTGCAGCGGGCGAATGGTTCTTCCATATTTATCTGACAAAACGCGTATGGGAGCAGAAGGAAACTTCGCATACTACCGAACATGACGAACCAAGAAGAATGTAGATTTCGATATTAAACCCCCGAAGCAAAAGCTTCGGGGGTTTCAGTATGTTGAGAAAGAAATAAAGGAATCGATATTCCGCAAAACAGCTGCGCTTTCCTGGGGGCTTGCGCTGGGAGTCTTCGCTGTTTTGCTCCATATC
>NZ_JRGN01000110.1 GCF_000775575.1 Planococcus sp. CAU13 | reverse complement strand
AAGCAGCGGAAAATTTTCCGCTGCTTTTTTTCTTTGTCCAGACTCCAACCGGCGTCGCCTTTCTTATTCCAGCCCCGGATAATCCTGCTGCCGCAGCGCTTCATACAACAGGATGGCTGCCGTATTCGACAGATTCAGGGACCGGATATTATCATTCATCGGAATCCGCAGACAGCGGTCGCGGTTCGCTTCCAGCAATTCAGCCGGCAGCCCTTTCGTTTCCTGCCCGAATACAAAGAAATGATCTTTCTCATGGTCCGAAAAATCAAATGTCGTATGAGGTTTTGCCCCAAACTTGGTAATATAATAAAACTCGCCTTCCGGATAGCGGTCAAACAATTCCTGCATGGAATCGTAATACGCCAAATCGACATGCTCCCAATAATCGAGACCTGCACGTTTCAGCATCTTGTCATCTGTGGAGAAACCAAGCGGCCGGATTAAATGCAGTTTACCTCCTGTCCCCGCACACGTGCGCGCTATATTCCCCGTATTCGCCGGTATCAGCGGCTGATATAAAACAATGTTAATCGCCAAACTCTTCACTTATCCTTTCAATTCTTCAGCAAAAAATGCCAATCCTTTTTCTATTTCCTCCAGCACCTGGCTGTCTTTTTCATTTTCTTCTGCCTGTTTTAACGCATGGAGCCCTTCTGCCGTGCCGATTTTGCCGATCGCCCAGGCAGCCGTGCCCCGGATTACCGGGCGTTCATCCGACTGGAGCAAATCGATCAATGCCGGCACAGCACTGACTTCCTTGAAGTGTGCCAATGCCAGGATCGCATTGCGCTGAATCGGTTTCTTGCCCCGCCACGAACCCGAAATGTATCCGAATTTCTCTTTAAACTCGCGGTTCGTTATCTTCAATAAAGGCTCAAGAAGCGGTTTCGCAATTTCCGGATCCGGTTCGAATTCAGCATGTATCTGGTTCGCTTTCCGTTTATTTTTCGGGCAGACGGTCTGGCAGGTGTCACAGCCGTATAACCGGTTTCCGATTACCGTACGGAATTCATCCGGCAGAAAGCCTTTTGTCTGCGTCAAAAAAGAGATGCAGCGCTGGGCATTCAACTGGCCTCCTTCCACAATGGCACCGGTCGGGCAGGTGTCGATGCACAGCCGACAGTCACCGCATTGGTCTTCCATCGGTTCACTCAATTCAAACGGAATATTGGTGATCATCTCTCCCAGATAAACGTAGGAACCGAATTCCGGCGTAATGATATTCGTATTTTTCGCACTCCAGCCGATGCCGGCGCGCTCTGCCACTGCCCGGTCGGATAATTCACCCGTATCGACCATAGACCGCATCCGTGCTTCCGGATAATGGGCGGCGATAAACGCCTCCAATAACGTCAGCCGTTCACGCAATGCGGCATGATAATCTTTGCCCCAGGACGAACGGGAAAAAATACCGCGGCGTGCTCCTCTTGTGCCTTGAGGTGCATCCTTCATTTTCGATGGATAAGCGATGGCGATTGATATGATCGTAACTGCCTCTTCCAGCAATAAATGCGGCCGCACCCTCTTTTCGATATCCGGTTCTTCAAACCCCGACTGATACCCCAATTGCTGCTGGCGGATCAGCCGATGCTTCAAATTAAAGAAAGGTTCTGCGGATGCAAAACCGATTTTATCTATTCCGATTTCCGAGGCATAAGCAGCGAGCTCTTTTTGAAATTGTGCAAGATTCATGCTGATAACCCCTTTTTTGAATATATGATAGGATGATAGTAATCACTTACTTGAAAGGATGTATTCGGTGGACATAACGATCGATCCTAAAATCACTGAAACACTTTCCGATTTTAAAGTCGGAATCATTCAATATAACAATATCACCGTTTCCGATTCACCTCAAATGTTAAAGGGCCGTCTTCAGCTTTTCCAGGAACAATTATACTTTGACCTGGATGATAAAGAATTATGGGACTATCCTGGACTGCTTGAGTGGAAAATGATATGGAAAGCGCTGGGTGCCGATGCCAATCGTTACCGTCCATCCGCAGAAGCCCTGTTCCGCAGAGTCAAAAAACAAAATTACCTCACGCCGGTCCATTCCGGAGTCGATATGAATAATTTCCTTTCGCTGCAGTATGAGATTCCTTTGGGATTATACGATGCTGATAAAATCGACGGAAATGTCACTGTAGCCATCGGTACTGCAGAAGATCAGTACGAAGGCATCAACAACCGGGTGAATACACTGACAAACATACTCGTCACCAAAGATCGGCAAGGCGCTTTCGGCAGCCCTTTTATTGATTCGAAACGGACCGCCGTAACAGAAGAAACGGTCAATGCGCTACATGTTTTCTATCTGCGCCCTTCAATGGAGCGGGATACCGCACTGGAGTTACTGGCGGCGGCCGCCAATATGTTCACTGGCATCAACGGCGGAGAAGCGGATTATCACATTATTTAAATTTATGCCTGAGCCTCATACTGCGGCTCAGGCATATTCTTTTCCATTCCCCCCTAAATTTAGTACCATTTTGATATCGAGATAAAAAAGAGGGATATCCATGCAAAAAGTTCATAGTGACATTATCCAATTCCGGGGCGGCCATTACGATTTCGGCTATATGCAGGGTGTAAACCTCAGGGATTCCCTGCTGCTCCCAAACCGCCGAAAACAATTCGGCTCCTCCAACCGACATTTGATGATCAATGAAAAAGAAGCGAAAGAAATGCTCTTAACATATGCTCCCAGAATATGGGAAGAAATTAATGGTCTTGCGGATGCACTCGAGTGGAATATGCATGACGCCATTCGCGAATTCGGCGGCTACTACCTCGAATACACCAGAAGCGGCTGTTCCATTATAACGGGCACAGATTTCATGGTCCGCAATTACGACAGTTCTCCGCAGGGCTATGAAGGCAGATTTGCCCTTTATCAGCCTACGGACGGTGGCTATGCCACAATCGGCCCCACCATGCAAATTACAGGACGCACCGATGGTCTTAACGAAAAAGGCTTGGCAATGGGCTATAATTTCATCAATCGCCGAAATTCGGAAGACGGATTTATCTGCAATATGATCGGCCGTCTCATTCTGGAAAACTGCAGCGGCGTTGGTGAAGCCATAGAGCTGCTGGAAGACATACCGCACCGGCGCTCATTCAGCTATGTCCTTCTCGACCGCAGCGGACGCTCAGTCGTAGTCGAAGCCTCTCCCCGGTCGGTGGTCGTGCGTGAAGCTTCTGTATCAACCAATCACTTCGAAGTACTGACAGAGGAAAATCGATATCAGTCGGATGATTCAAAACGCCGTGAAGAGGCCCTGTTAGGTCATAAAGAACAATCGGATGATGCCTACACTGCCTTCAGACTCCTGAACGATCTCAACAGTGGTATCTTTTCCATGAAATACAGTACCGCTTCCGGTACACTGCATACTGCTTCCTATTTCCCGGACACCCTGAAAACAGGTTTTGCTATTGGCCCTGATCGTCTTCCATTAATGATTGATTTTGAAAAATGGCTCGATGGCGAAAAATTATATGCAAAACGGATCAATGGTAAAATCGATACCCACTTCCCTTTCGCCCATATGGCTGAAATGTAAGCTGATAGCCTTATTAGGATAGAAAAAAGCCCTGACACTGGTGGTCAGGGCTTTTTCGTGCTTACCCATTGGCATTGGGCAAGGAATTATACCGGCGGTCGGGGTCGAACCGACACTC